>JAEXPQ010000269.1 GCA_023446735.1 Verrucomicrobiota bacterium | reverse complement strand
CGCCGCCGGCGGCGCCGGGGCCGCCGGAGCAGGCTCCGCCGCCGGGCGAGGCTGCTCGTCGATCCGCAGCTCCGCACCGTCCTCGACGAAGATGAAGACATCGCGGATCGCCGCGATGCCCCGGTCGGTCGAAAGCGTGGCGTTCCAGGCCAGATAGCAGCCATCGGGCTGCAACTCCTCCAGCGGCGGCACCCCCGAAACGTCGGCGCTGATTTCGCACGGTCCCAGGTCCCGCAACTCGTCGAGCAACACGCGCGGATCGGTGCCGGCGACCATCAGGTCACGGTTCGGGCGGAAGAAGATGCGATAGGTCGTGGCCGCGTGTCCGGAGTTCGGTGTCAGCGTGCCGCCGGTCATCTGGACCGTAGTCTCCGACGGCTGCGGCATCGGTCCGTCCTCGGACGGCACCAAGGCGCGGCAGGCCTCGATGATCTTCTCGCCGCCGGGTGTGGCAGTCGCCTTCGGGTCGCCGGCGAGCAGGTTGCCGATGTGGTCGCGCGCCGCCAGCAGCACCGAGACCATCTCCGACGTCAACGCACCGTGCCCCTCACGGACCGCGTCGAGCATCGTCTCCACATGGTGGGTGAACTCCGCCACGGCCGTGAAGCCGAACATCCCGCCCGAGCCCTTGATCGTGTGGAAGGCGCGGAAGAGCCGATTGACCGCCTCAGCCATGTCGGTGCCGCGATTGATCGACAGCGCGACCTCCTCGATCTGGATGAGCAGATCCTCCGCCTCGTTGCGAAACGTCTCGGCCGGACTGGTCTTCTTGTTCATCGACAGATCTCCCCCGTTTCGCCCGCCCGCGTCAGGGCAGGAACTTCTTCGTGACCGCGACCAGTTGCTCGCCGCGGAACGGCTTCACGATCCAGCCGCTCGCGCCCGCCGCGCGGCCCTCCTGCTTCTTGGCGTCCTGCGACTCCGTCGTGAGCATCACGATCGGCAGGTAGCGGAAGGCGGGCATCTGGCGAACCTCGCGGATGAGCTGCAACCCGTCCAAGTGCGGCATGTTGAGGTCGGTGATCAGCAGCCCCGGCGCGGCGGCCGCGATCTTGCGGAGCGCCTCGCGGCCATCGGCGGCCTCGACCACCTCGTATCCCGCATTCTGCAACGTGAAGCGGATCATGTCCCGCATGCTCGCGGAGTCGTCTACGGTCATTACCAGTCGGCCCATGGTGGAAAGGGGGTCAGGAGAGCGCCGGCAGGCCCAGGCGCCGGCAGCAGGCGGCGACCGAGTCCGGCACGGCGGCGAAACGGAGCGCATGCCCCCGGGCCGCCGCGCTCGTGCGGGCGGCCAGCAGCAGCTGCACGCCGGCCGCGTCGCACCGGCCCACCGCCGCCAGGTCGATCTCCGCCGGATGGTCCGCGCGAAGCCATTCGCTCAGCGTCGCCTGCGTGCGCTCGGCGGTGTAGAGATCCAGATCGCCCTCGAGGGCGAGGACACCCGTCCGGTGCTTGGAATGGGAACGCGACATCAGAAAAGCTCGACATTGTCGCCCAGCGAGTGGGCGTCGTTGGTGGCCGCAGGGGGCTGCGACGTGGTTCCGCTATCGGTCTTTGCCGGCGCGGCTTTAGGCGTTTCCCGGATCGGTGGAACGTTCCGCGCCGCGGTCTCCGGGCCGGCCGAAACGGCCGTCGTCACCTTCCCGCCCGCGGCGATCCGCCGGTGGGTCTCCCGCTCGCTCTCCATCGTGTAACGCTCCGCCTCGCTCAGGTCCGCGCCCGACTCCGCGAGCACCGCCGGACCAAGGATCGCCTCCAGCCGGCCGCGCACCGTCTGCACGGTTTCGCGCAGCTCCCGCACCTGGCCGGCGAACCCTGCGAGCGCGGCCAGCCGTTCGCGTGCCGCCGCCAGCAGCGCATCGCTGTCCGCCACACCGGCTCCGATACGTTCGACGGCGCGTTCGTATTCGCTCACCCCCTCCGCAACCTGCCCGACCGCGGCCACGAGCGCGCGATCCGCCTCGTGCTGGGCGAGCGCGGCGGAGACGTCGGACTGGCGGTGGCCGACCAGCCGCGTCGCCTCGGCGCCGATCGTGCCGACCGCGGCATCGGCCTGCCGGTACAGCTCGTGGACCTGCATGGACAGCACCTCGAGCGTCGCGCCGGCCTCGCCAAGCGCGGCGGTCATCACGATCGCGTTGAGCGCGAGCAGGTGCATCTCGCGGTTGATCGTCTCGACCTCCTTCATCTGTCCGGCGATGCGCGCCGCCGTGCCGAACGCCTCCTGGCCCGAGGTGAAGGCCTCCTCGCGCAACCGTTGCTCCTTCACGACCAAGTTCCGGAGCTGGTCGAACTCCGCCAGCATGTCGCGCAACTCGACCACGCCGGCCCGGCGGGTCGCCCCGCCCGCGGAGGAATCGCCCAACCCCGTCGCCGCCTCGCCGATCTGCGAAAAGGCCAGTCCCAGTTGGCGCTCCGCCAAGGACAGCTCCTGCTCGACCGCCTCGAGCTGCGCCGCCTGGACGGCCAACGCGCGGGCGACGCCCGCCAGCTCCGTCCCGCGCTGCGCACCGTCGCCGGACAGGGCTCCCGCCGCGTTGCCGAGCGCCTCGACCACGTGCTCGATCTTCTGGCGCACGATGTCCCCGAACTGCATGTGGAACACCGCCTCCTCCGTGTGTTGGCGGATCGCCAGCGAGCGATCGCGCATCGACGCCAACGCGGCGAGGATGTCGTCGAGCCGGGCCTGCACGTCCGCGGCCGCCCGCGCCGAAGTCTCCGTGAGCTGTTCCGCCAAGCCCGAGAGTTCCTTCAGCTCGGTGGCGATGCGCGACAGCGCGGAGGTCTCCGCGTCGCACGCCGCGGCCAGCTGTTCGCCGATCCGGCCCTCGACTTCGCCGGTCCGCCGCGACAGACCGCGGATCTCCTCCACGAACGAGCCGAAGGCGACCTGGCTCTCCTGGTCGCGCGCGCTCTCGACCGCGAAACCCACCGCCACCGACCGCAGCAGCACCCCGACGCGGTTGACGACCTCGAGCTGCGGCCGCATCGCCGCGAGGTCCGCGGTGATCGCCCGCGAGCGGGCCAGCAGCGCCTCGACCGACTGCACGCCCGAGTTCACCTCGGTCAACACCGCGGCGACCACCCCGGTGGCGCCCGAGAGCTGTTGCGCGGCGAGCTCCCGGTGCAGCCGGGCATTCGACTGCTCCAACGTATTCGTGAGTTCGGTCGCTGCGCGGAAGAGCGACTGCAGATCGTTGCCCAGCGCGAGGAAACTCGGCTCCGTCGCCGCCGCGTGACGCGCGAGCGAATCGGCGCAGTCCTTGAGCTCCCCGCCCAGCGCCACGAGCGCTCGCCCGCTCCGCCACCGGAGTGATCGCCCCCACCAGGTCCGGAACCATCGTGACACACCGCGCCCCGGCCCGGCGGGCGACACCGAACGGGACAACCCTGCGGAAGCGGAAGGAAGACGCACGGCGTACCAATCGGGTGAAGCAGGCGCCGGTTAAGCCGGGAGAGCCCGGAAACTCTCCGCCCGAAGCCCTTGCAGGCGACCGGCCGCACCCACGGAGGCCCCACGGATTCCCACGGATCGGTAGGTTCGGCATCAGTGCCCGTCGGCGACGGTCTCTTGCCGGCTCCGTCACGGGCCGCACCGCAGCCTACGTTTCGCCTCGCTCCAGATGAAACCGGGCTGCTGGAGAGCGGAGCGATGGAGGGGCGCGTTCCGCCAAGCCGCAATCGACGCCTGATGTTCCTCCGTCCCACAGCCTGTGCGCCGATAAGCGCTTCAGCCCGCGCCCTTTCCAGCCGATGAAGGAGTTCCCTTTTCGCCGCCGACCGCACCGCGATCATGCCTCCCGCGCCCCAGGCCCCTCCGCCCAACATCATGGTCGTGGATGATACCTCGGCGAACCTGCAGCTGCTCGCCGGCATGCTGCGCGGCTGCGGCTACCACGTGCGGCCCGCCAACAGCGGCGAGATGGCGCTACGCGCGGTCGAGTCGAAGGCGCCGGATCTCATCCTGCTCGACATCACCATGCCCGGGATGGACGGATACGAGGTGTGCCGCCGCCTCAAGGCCGACGAGCGGTGGCGCGAGATTCCCGTCCTGTTCATCAGCTCCCTGAGCGCGACCAAGGACAAGGTGCGCGCCTTCCAGGCCGGCGGGGTCGACTATCTGCCGCGGCCGTTCCAGCTCGAGGAGGTCGACGCCCGCGTCCGGACCCACCTCGAGCTTCGTCGCCAAAAACAGGAGTTGCAGCGCAGCTACGCCCGCTTGCAGGCGATGGAGCAACTGCGCGACACCCTCACGCACATGATCGCCCACGACATGCGCTCGCCCCTGCTGGCGATCCAGATGTCGATCAACCTCCTGGCCGACTCGATCCCCCGCGGCGATGCCGAGGCCGTCACCTTGCTCGAGACCGCCGGCGGCAACGCCGCCCGCCTGGTGGAGATGGTGTCCCAGATGCTCGACGTCAGCCGCCTGGAGCAGGGCAAGATGCCGCTGCACCGCGAGGCCGTCGATCTGGTCGCGCTCGCCCAGTCCGCACTCGCGCTGCTGCGCCCCATGGCGAGAGCGCGGCGACTCGCGGTGGAAGGCGCCACCCCGACGAACGCGTTCGTCGACCCGGACCTGATGCGGCGGGTCGTCGGCAACCTGGTCGGCAACGCGATCAAGTTCACCGAGCCTGACGGGGTAGTCACCGTGTCGGTACGCGACACCGGCGGCCAGATCCGCCTCGAGGTCGTCGACAACGGCGCCGGCATTCCGCCCGGGAAACACGAGGTGATCTTCCAGAAGTTCGGCCAGGCCGCCGAGACGCACCGCCACAGCGGCTCCGGGCTCGGCCTGACCTTCTGCAAGATGGTCGTCGAAGCCCACGGCGGCACGATCGGCGTCGAAAGCGCGCCGGGACGCGGGAGCACCTTCTGGGTCAACCTGCCCACCGCCGCGCCGGCGGGCTGAGAGTCCGCGAGGGGCTAGGCTCGCCCGGCGCCCTCGATGATGGCGCACCGAAGGTGCGCGGAGCCGACGCCGCGAGGACTCGACTGGATGCTCACGAAGAAGCCCACGCCGGCCGGCCCCTCAGGTCCGGTCTCCCGCTGGCCGCACCGGCTCAGGCCGGGCGCGGGAGCCACAGGCGCACCTGCGTGCCGTGGCCGAGCTCCGAGGCGATCCAGAACCGGCCGCCAAACTGCTTCGTGACCAGGAACGCCTTCGTGAGGCCGAAGCCGCCGCCCATCGTGCGCACCGTGCCCACGTTGCTGGCACGCTTGCCGAAGGCGACGACCTGCCGGATCTCGTCGGGCGGGATGCCCTTGCCGTCGTCGCGCACCACGAAGCGCAGTTCGCGCGCATCCGCGTAGAGCGCAGCGGTGATGTGGCCGCCGGGCGGCGTGTACTTGCGGGCGTTGGCGATCAGGTCGCGCATCACGTCCTGCAGCACCGGCGGCATCATCAACCGGTCGCCGGCGCCGGTCTCGATCTTGAAGTCCACGTAGTAGTCGCCGGGCTGCTGGCAGGCGGCGTTGTAGAGGATGCGGTAGCGACCGCGGCTGTTGCGCTCGATCGCGGCGAAGACGTCGGCGAAGTTGCGCCGGAGGTGCTCCGCGTCGAACTCCTCCCATTTCTCCGGAGCGGCCGAGCGAGCAAGCAGTTCGCGGGCGCGGACCTTGAGGATCTCGAAGACCGAGCGGATATTGGCCAGCGTCTCGACGATCTCCGGCCCCGGGTCCGGCCGGTCCGCCAGCTTGCGCTCGAGCTCGTCGAGCACGATGCGCTCCATCTCGTCGACCTTCGCCGCCTCGCGCAGGGCGAGATCGTGGTCGTGCAGGCTCGCCATGATGCGGTCGCACAGCGCGAGCCCGTCGGAGAAGAAGCTGTCGTCGTTCGCCGCGGTGAACCCGAGCACGATCAACTCGCAGTTCAAGACGTTGATGACGTTCACCACGCTGTGGAAATCCAGCAACGACTGTTCGCCCGGTGCGAGCGGCGGAATCTCGGTGATCTCGATTTCGTCCATGAGCACGTAGCTCATCGGCGCGGCGCCGGAGGGCTTGAGGGTCAAACGGGGCCCCCCCTCGGTTCGCTCACGCTGCGACCGGTCGGCGCGCGATCCCGCTCGGCCGGCCGCCGGTTCAACCGGCGAGATCCTGGGCCACGGCTTTCGCGAAGTAGGTCAGGATCACGTCGGCCCCGGCGCGCTTGATCGCCAGCAGCGACTCGTCGCGGGTGCGCCGCAGATCGAGCCAGCCGAGCCGCGCGGCCGCCTGGATCTGCGAATACTCGCCGGAGACCTGGTAGGCGGCCACCGGCAGGCGCGTCGCCTCGCGCAGGTCGCGGATGATGTCGAGGTAGGCGCCGGCGGGCTTCACCATCAGCAGGTCGGCGCCCTCCGCCTCGTCGAGCAGCGCGTCCTTGAGCGCCTCGCGGCGGTTGGCGGGGTTGAGCTGGTAGGTATGCTTGCCGAGCAACGTCGTCCCGGCGGCCTGCGCGCTGCCGACCGCCTCGCGGAACGGCCCGTAGTAGGCGGAGTTGAACTTGGCGGAATAGGCGAGGATGCCGGTGCCGGTGTGACCCGCGGTGTCGAGCGCGCGCCGGATCGCGCCCACGCGACCGTCCATCATGTCCGACGGCGCCACCAGATCGGTGCCCGCCTCGGCGTGCAGCACCGCCATCTCGGCGAGCGCGGCCACGGTCGTGTCGTTGTCGACGTCGGCACCGTCGGCCGTGAGCACGCCGTCGTGTCCGTGGGTCGTGTACGGATCGAGGGCGATGTCGGCCACGACGAGCAGCTCGGGGACCGCCTTCTTCACGGCGCGGATCGCGCGCAGGACGAGCGTCTCCGGGTTGAGCGCCTCGGCGCCGTGCGGGGTCTTCAGCGACTTATCGAGCTTGGGGAAGAGGGCCACCGCGCGCACGCCGAGTTTGTGCAGGGCGCGGCACTCCTTCACGAGGTCGGCCACGCCGAGCCGGAATACGCCGGGCATCGAGGCGATCTCCTCCGGGGCGGGCTTGCCGTCGACCACGAACAGCGGGGCCACCAGGTCGTCCGCGGTCACGCTCGTCTCCGCGACCAGGGCACGAAGCGCGGCGGTGCGGCGGAGCCGCCGGGGGCGTTGCAGGAGGGAGGACAGGATCGGATCGGTCATGGGAAGACGGTTCGCGGGGAATCCTGCGGGCGACGCCGCGCTTGGCAAATCCTACGCCTGGGGCCCGGCCGTGCGCGGCGGCTGCAGCGGCGCCACCGCGGCGGCCTCGCGGGTCGCCAACACTCCGGGATGCCGCCGCTCGATCACGAGGCGGAGCATCCGCTCGAGGTCGCCGAGCTGCACGGGCTTGGTGATATACTCGTCCATCCCGGCGTTCAGGCACTGCTCACGGTCTCCGGGCAAGGCATGGGCGGTCATCGCGATCAGGACGGGGCGGGAGTCGCCGGTCCAGCGGTTGCGCAGGGCCCCGGCGGTTTCGAGGCCGTCCATCTCGGGCATCTGCACATCCAGAAAAACGACATCGTAGGCACGCCGCTCCATCGCGGCGAGGACGGCGAGACCGTTGAGCGCGGTGTCGGCCGAAAAACCGAGTTTGCCCAGCATCAGCTGCGCGACGCGCTGGTTGGTGACATTGTCGTCGGCAAGAAGCACGGCCAGCGGGCACAGGTCGCCCAGCCGGGCGGGGCGGCCGGCCGGCGTCGCCGGTTTCGGAGCGGGCGTGACCGGGCGGGCGGCGAGAGCAGACGCGACGGCCGCGCGCAGCGCCGACTGCTTGACCGGCTTGGTCAGCTGAGCCGAGAGGCGCGCCCACGGGGTGGACAGGTCGGGCGCGCCCAGCGCCGTCAGGAGCACCACTGGCGTCTGCGCCGCCGCGGGCGAAGACCGCAGGCGACGGACCAGGTCGAGTCCCTCCATCCCGGGCATGTCCTGATCGACGATCGCGAGATCCGGCGGGCCGTCGCGGTCACACAGGGCCAAGGCCGCAGCGCCGCTCTCCGCCAGCACCGCCCGAGCGCCCCAGGAGTGCAGACGCTCATCCAGGATGCGCCGATGCGTAGCGTTGTCGTCCACGACCAGGATACGCCGGCCGGCGACCCCCTCCGGGCGGTCGTCGGGCACGCCCGGGGCCGGGGCAAGGGAGACCTCGACGCTGAACGTGCTGCCCTTGCCCTCCACGCTCTCGGCGGCAATCCGCCCGCCCATCAACGCCACGAGGCGCTGCGAGATCGCCAGCCCCAGCCCGGTGCCGCCGAACCGGCGCGTGGTCGACGCATCGACCTGGCTGAAGCTCTTGAAGAGGCGGTCCATGCGGTCCGCCGGGATGCCAATGCCGGTGTCGCGCACCGAGAAGCGCAGGCGGACCCGCGCATCGTCGGCGGGCCCGAGGCGGCGCACGGCCACCAGCACCTCGCCGCTCTCCGTGAACTTCACCGCGTTGCCGGCGAGATTGACCAGGATCTGGCGGAGCCGGGCGGCATCGCCGAGCAGGACGGGCGGCGCCGCCGGATCGACCTCGCAGAG
Organism: Verrucomicrobiota bacterium; assembly: GCA_023446735.1. Lineage (GTDB taxonomy): Bacteria > Verrucomicrobiota > Verrucomicrobiia > Opitutales > Opitutaceae > CAJCBL01. The sequence goes on along the minus strand of JAEXPQ010000269.1, from coordinate 6,271 downwards.
CAGCTCGAGTTTTTTCGCGACAGCCTTCGGACCGACGACATCGACGACAGTCTCGAGGCATTCATCGAGCAGGAACGGCTCGTGTTCCAGCTCGAGCCGCCCCGCCTCGATCTTCGAGTAGTCGAGGATGTCGTTGATGATCTCGAGGAGGGAGTCGCCGGCCTTGCGGATGGTCTCGGCCAGTTCCTGCTGCTCCCGCGACAACGTGGTGCCCATGAGCAGGCCGCTCATGCCCAGCACGGCGTTGAGCGGAGTGCGGATCTCGTGGCTCATGTTGGCGAGGAACTCGGACTTGGCGAGGGCGGCGGCCTCCGCCTGCTCGCGCGCGGCCACCAGCTCGCGGGTGCGCGCCGCCACCATCTGCTCGAGCTGGTGTTTCTCCCGCCGCTGGCGGGTCACGCCGTGCCATCCGAGGAAACCGAACAAGCCCGCGCCCCCAATGACGTAGGCCGCCCACGCCCAAGCCGTCCGATACCATGGCGTCAGGATGAGGAAATCGAGCCGGGCTTCCGGCCCGCGTTCCTCGCCCCGCACCGCCCGCACCCGCAAGGCGTAACGCCCCGGGGCGAGCTGCCGGAACGCCGCGCTGCGGCTGGTGCCCACCGAGGACCATTTCGTATCGGCCCCTTCGAGCATCACCTCGAACGACTCGGGCCCGGCGAACGACACGGCCGGCAGGGAGAACCGCACCAGCAACGAGTTGTCCGTCGGCTCGAGCGGCTCGAGCGCAGCGCCGGGCGCCACGAGATGCCGGTTGGTGTCGCCCAGATAGACCGAGGTGATCAGGCAGGCCGGCACGGGTGCCGGCGCCGGCTGGAAGCGCGGGTCGTACCGCACCAGCCGCCGCCGTTCCCACATCCAGACTACGCCGTCCTTCTCCATCGTGAATTCGTTGCACGCAAAGCCCACCGGGATCGTCCGGTGCGACCGGACCTGCCCGTCGGGACCATCCTCATACACATGCACCACCCCGCGATCGCCCGCCCAGAGGCGCCCCGCGGCATCGCGCATCGGCCGCCCCACGCCGGACGCCAGCTCCGGATACCGGGCCAGCAGCTCCGCATCCTCCACGAAGCGCCCCACATCCTCGTCGAAGCGCAACGGAGGCCGCGACGGCATGCTCACCCGCACCACCCCGTCGAGCAGGAAGAGCTGTACCCAGCCGGAACCGACACCGTCCGCGGCCCCGAAGATCCGCAACTCGGGCGTCGCACCGCGCAGGTTCAACCGCCCCACCCGCCCGGTCCCGAGTTCGAGCCAGACGAAGCCCGCCGGGTCCACCACCACGCCGTAGACATCGCCCAAGCCCGGGCGCGCATGCCGTTCGGCCACGCAGCCGGTCTCGTCGTGGCGCAGCCAACCCACTTCGTCCCGCGCCACATAGGGCAGCCCCCGCGCCGTCTCGGGACTGAACCCGACGCGTGCATACACGATGCCCGTGACACACGGCGCCCAGCGCTCGTCCCGCCAGCGGTACACGCCGACGTCGTTCGTGGCGTAGAGTTCGTCGCCGATCGCCGAGAGCGAGAACTGGTAGTTGCCCGGCGGGGTGAGGTCGTCGAAGCCGGTCAGGCGGCCATCCTCGGCGTAGCTGCCGCGCACCACCCGGCTGTCCGACAACATCCACAATCGGTCGCGGTGGCGGACCGGTTTCACGTAATTGAGTCCGCTGGCCAGCACCGGGCCGAAGTTCGAGAGCGCGGCCGGAAACTCGACGCGGGCCACGCCGTCCTCGAGCAACGCCCAGAGCACCCCGCCCACCCGCAACAGGTCCCGCGGCCGCGTGAGCCGATGATCGTGGCGTTGGTCGAGCACCTGGAGCATGCGACCCGCGCGATCAAAGACGACGAGGCCGTAACCGTCGACCGCGGCGGCGAAACGCCCATCACCAAGGGCACAGAGATCGTTGATGCGGCGACCGCCCGCCAACGGTGCGCTGGTCGGGAACGGACGGAACGTCGCGCCGTCGAAAAGCCGCAACCCCGCCCCCATCGTGCCCACGAGCAAAGCGCCGTCGCCATACGGCACGGTACAGGTGACCAGCTCGTCGGTGCGGCGTTGGCCCACCACTTCCTGAAGCACCCCGCCCTCGGCCTGCCGCACCACCCGGCCGGACGACTGCTCGACCATGTACCGGCGCCCGCCGATCTCGAAGAGCGTCTCGTCGGCGCCGACGGCCGCCGCGATGCGCGGCTCGTGGTCCGGGCGCCACGCGACGATCACGCCCGCGTTTCCGTACCAGTACCAGTCGTCGGCAAGCACCGACACGTAGCGCAACACGGTGTTGTCCAGCGCGGTCTCCGGCAGCTTCGCCACCGGTCGCAGCCGCCACTGCGAGTCCGCGCCGAATTCGACTTGGGCGAAACCGCCGTTGACCGGCACGTAGATCGAGCCGTCCGGCGCCACCGCCACGTGCGTGGAATTGATCACGATGTCGGCAGCCGCCGATTGGTGCGACTCCCAGCTCACGCCGTCGCCGAAGGCGAGTTGCCGGCGGGAGACGACCAGCATCCGGCCGTCCGGCATCAGTCGCATATCGAGCGGCGGCGTGGTGAGCTCCATCGACTCCGGCCCCAGCACCGTGAACGGGGGCGCGCCCAGCTCGACGACTCCGGGCGGAGCCGCGGGCATAGACTCGGCCCACGCGCCGGCGGGGCCGGCGCCCAGCAGGATCAGCCCGAGCACCCACCCACGCAGCAGCCGACAGGCGTGCCAAACGCTGTGAACCCTTGCAGGATTGGGAGGCAAACCGGGCATTGGATGCGGTCTCCGGGTTCATCGGCTGAAACGCCTCCGCCTTGAGGTTTCATCCCCGCCCCTCGCCCCGGGCGCGACCACCGGAGGAAGGCCGGCCACGCCGGGACGCTTCCGCTCAGCGCCAGGTCAAGCGGACACGATAGAAGCGTCGACCGGCACCCGCCTGCTCCGGCTCGCGATAGGAGGTCTCTTCCCGCATCGAATCGATTTCCGTTTGGTAAGGTTGGGGCTGGAGGGCTTTCCAGTTCACCAAGTCACTGCTCCCTTCAACCAAAAGCTCGAGTCCCACAGTGTACCTGCTGCGCCGAATCGTCACTTCGGGGACAGCATTGAGAAAGACGTAACTCCACACGCCGTGTTCATCGGCCGTGCTGTACCCCACACCGTCCACCGTGCTCACCCGCATGACCCCGTCGGCCGGAGGGTGCCACGGATCGATCCCGCATGCGTACGCGAGGATGTTGCAGATGCCCCGGCCTCCAGGGTCCGCGGTCGGCCCGCTGATGGCCGGCTCCGCGCGTTCCTCCGCCGAGAAGAAATGCTGCTGAAACGCGGCGAAGGTCCACGATGTCGACGAGTGCTGCGTCACCTCAATCTGCCGGCCGAGCACCGTCAGGTGGGCGGTCCGTACTCCGCCCGTGTTGTGGTGGGTGTAGTAATAGATCCGGCCACCCTCGACGCGAGAGACCACCAGCCACGGTTGGTCGCTCGTCGGCATGAAGGCGCCGGTGAGGTTTGGTGTCAGCGACAACACCGGTTCGAAGGACCAAAGGATCTGGCCGCCCGAGCCCTGGAGGCGGGGAGTGGTGTCGACGAAGGCATGCGGCTTTTCAAACACCGCCTGGGCGTTCGATGCCGTGAAGTAGACATTCCCCGCGAGGTCGCTCGCGACGTACGAAAGGCGGTCCCCCGCCACCGCCGCGACCGGCGTCAGGGTTGCGTCCGCCTCCGACCAACGCACCACCGTTTCGCCCGATCCGATCAACACGTCGCCGTAGCCATCCGCCGCGACACCATGCCCGCCCAACGCCGAGAGAATCTCCATCGTTCCGTCGCTCGCCCAAAGGCGTTTCACCACGGAGTTGAGGGAATCGCCGATACTGATGTTGCCGAGCAGATCGACCGCGACACCGCCGGGAACATTCAGCCCTGTGCCGACCAAAGTGACCGGTGCCCCGCCTCCAGCCGGCCAGCGCTTGATCGCGTTGTGCTCCGCATCGGCGATGAGCACGTCGCCTCCGGGTGCGCAAGCCACGCCATCCGGGCGGGCCAGGCCTTCGCCAACCAGGGTCTCGACCGATCCGCCGGCCTCACGCCAACGCTTCACCGCATTGTGACGCGCGTCGGCAAACACCACGTTGCCCGAGGCGTCGACCGCAACGCCCGCCGGACCATCGATCCCCGTCGCGACCAAGGTGCTCGTTGTGCAGGTGCGCACCCACCATTTCTTGATCTGGTTGTTCTGGTAATCAGCCACCACGACATTGCCGTCCGCATCGACGGCGACGCCTTTGGGCGCGCCGAGGCCTGCGAAGGGGAGTTTGAAACTTTGCTCGACAGCCACATAGCCCGCCCCCGCCTGGGTGACCACATGCTCCGTCCCTCCAATTCGGATGCGCCCGACTCGTGGCTCCAGACTCGGGTTTAGGTCACACGAGTAGTGAAAGACAGCGTCCCCGGCTCCGCCCTGTGCCGGAAGGTGCAGCCAACCGACATCGGACGATGCCGTCCACTTCGTGGTCGGCGCCGTGGCATCCACCAGAACCGAGCCGTGAGTCGCCTCCGGCCCGACGACCGCCGCTCGTGCACCCAACGCGACCATGCCGGCGGATTGCTGCACCGGGATCGAGTTACCGAGGAGGGAAATGTGGGCGACGCGGTCGAGCCCGGTTGTATTGGCGGCAAACGCATACCGCACGACTCCGCCAGCGACGCTCTCGACCGTGAGCCAAGGCTGGTCGCTGGTCGGCGCGAAGACTCCGTCCAGTTTCGTGCTCGCCGGCAACACCGGCGGCAGAGTGTCGGTCCCCGCTGTCACCCCGACAAACCGCGGCGACGGATCAACCCAACTGTTGGGGATCGCCAGCAAGCGGCTCGGGGTTGTTTCGCCGACGAACAGATTGCCGTGAGCATCAACCGCCAGACTGATGTTCCTGTTGGACCAAGTCTCCAGCGCCTCCGTCAAACCGGTCGCCGCGCTCCATTTGCTCAGAACCATGCTGGGGTAACTGGACGTGCCGGTGGCTTCGGTGAAATAGACGTTGCCGGCACCATCCACCCCCACACCGACCGCTCTGCTGCTGTGGACTACCGGAGACGCCAAACCCGTGCCGGGCGAATAGCGAATAACGCCCCAATCATTGCTATTCTGATCCGCGACGTAGAGTTCGCCGCAGGCGTCGACCGCCAAACCCTGTGGCCAGCTCACGCCTTCGACAAAGACCACGGTCGCGACGCCGTCGTCCGGATCGAGGCTCCGAATGTCGTGATGCTCACCAAGGTCGGCCACTAACAAACGGCCGTTCCGGGCGAATGCGACATCTGTGGGAAAGACATTCGGTCCCGCGAGCAGCGTACGCACTGTTTTCGTGATCGGATTCCAAACCGCGACTCGCTGGGCGTCCCAGTCCGCAAACGCGACCTCGCCCGCCACATTCACGGCCAAGCCAGTCGGTGCGAGCAATCCGTCTGCAACCACTGTGGTAAGTTCGCCCGTCGCCGCGGTCCATTTCTTGATCGTATGATCTCCCCCATCGGCCGCGAAAACGTTTCCCAAGCCGTCGACCGCCAGTCCGTAGACCGACAAACTCTGCAACCCTTGCGAGACCAAGGTGGTCCGCGGCCGCGCCGGCACATAAACGGCCCCGGCCTGCGTGACCGTCATCGTCACCCCGTTCACCGTGATCCGAGCGGACCGAGGCCGGCGGTCAGGATTGGCCTCGACCGAATAACGGACCAGCGCGTTTCCCGTCCCGTTGGTGGTCTGCAGCTGCAACCATCCCGCATCCGAACTCGCCGTCCACGCGACCTCGGCGGCCGGCGCCGCAAGGAGGACCGAGCCCCGCGTTGTCAGCGCCGGCTCGACCAGTTCAGCCACGCCAAAGGCGAATGGCTCGGCCCGGCCCGACACGAGGGCAAAGCTGAGACCGACGACCAAAATCACGACGGAGCGGAGCATGCGGACCAGTCCGGCAAATACATCCGGGCCTGTCGATAGTGCGGTACACGAAGAGCCTCCGCCTGAGTCGGCGGCTCGCCCGTCTGTGGCGGCCTCCAATCTCGCCAAAGCCACCGCCCCAACGCACCCTTCGTCGCCACCTCGCCCGATGCACCCCGGCTCTTGCCTCCGGCCCGCCCCGCCCTACCGTCTGCCGCCCTCGCCATGCCCGTCACGCTCTTCGACTCGCTCACCCGCAGCCCGAAACAACTCCGCCCGTCGCAACCCGACGGCGTCTACCGTTTCTACAACTGCGGCCCCACCGTCTACGCGCCGGCGCACATCGGCAATTTCCGC
>JAEXPQ010000124.1 GCA_023446735.1 Verrucomicrobiota bacterium | reverse complement strand
GTCTCGTTGGTGGCGAGCACGTAGTCGTCGGGCTGATCCTGCTGGAGCATGCGCCACATGCCCTCGACGTACTCGGCGGCGTAGCCCCAGTCGCGCTTGGAGTCGAGGTTGCCGAGGTAGAGGTCCTTCTGGAGCCCGAGTTTGATGCGGGCGGCGGCCAGCGTGATCTTGCGAGTCACGAAGTTCTCACCGCGGCGCGGGGACTCGTGGTTGAAGAGGATGCCGGAGCAGGCGAAGAGGTTGTACGACTCGCGGTAGTTGATGGTGAGGTAGTGCGCGTAGACCTTGGCGCAAGCGTAGGGCGAGCGCGGATAAAAAAGCGTGGTCTCGGTCTGCGGCACCTGCTGGACCTTGCCGAACATCTCGGAGGAGGAGGCCTGGTAGTAACGGACCTTCTTGCCGATGCCGGACTCGATGATCGCCTCGAGGATACGCTGAGCGCCCAGGCCGGTGACATCGCCCGTGTAGGTCGGGATGTCGAAGCTCACGCGCACGTGGCTCTGGGCGGCGAGATTGTAGATCTCGTCGGGCTGGATCTGGTAGAGCAGTTTGACGAGGGCGACGGCGTCGGTGAGGTCGCCGTAGTGGAGGAAGAGTTTCTTGTTCTCGCCATGCTCGTAGCCCTTCAGGTGATCGATGCGGGTCCGGGTGACCGAGCTGGAGCGGCGGACGATGCCGTGGACCTCGTAGCCCTTGGCCAAGAGGAGTTCTGCGAGGTACGAGCCGTCCTGGCCCGTGATACCGGTAATTAATGCGCGTTTCATGTGACTTGGAAGGTGGTCGCGTAAAAGGCTTCGCCTCACGCAATTGGTAGTTGGAAAGTGGTTTCGCAGAAGGCTCAGCCCCACGCGATTGGCAGTTTGGAGTTCGGAGGAATCTCGCGCCCGCTTCGCTCAAGGCGCCAAGACGCTAAGGTTTCGGATGGGGTCGATCGGCTCGGGGGCCAAATTCAACAAGTCGCAACCTGACCCCTTCGGTCCCCTTGATTACTGGAAGCACCGGCTAGCGACATGAACGACGAAGAAGGGATGAAGCGAGGCCCGGAGCGGCTGAGGAGCTTCACGCCCGCTTCGCTCAAGGCGCAGCGGCGCGACGGTTCGGCACGGAGCGATCCTGTCACAGAGAGCACGGAGGGGGAGGAGGGCTCGGAGGACGGAACGTTGCCGGTGAGCGGGTTCCGTTGCCCTTCAACTTCCAACTTCAACTGGCCCAGCGCCGCGGTGGGCTCAGTGGGGAAGGAGTTGCGCGAGCAGCACGGTCAACGCGGGCAGCTTCGTCCGCACGAGATCCCAGACGAGTTGGTCGTCGACGCTGTCGTAGCCGTGAATGAGCCGGTTGCGCAGACCGACGATCCGGTGGATTGGGGAATGCGGTGCTCCAAAGTTGGATCCAGGCGCAACGCCCGGCCAAGGGCTTAGCCGATGATCTCGAACTGGCGCTCGACTGCCGAGCGGAGCAGGGCATCGCTGGCGTAACGCCCGAAATCTGCTCCGGCCGTGAAGGCCTCGATCGCCAAGCAGGCCGAGCGGGCGTCGTAGAGCAGCTTGGCGACTTCAGGCCGCATAGAGGCTCACGCGGTCGCGTTCGATCTGTTCGATCAGGAAAGGATTACGCAGGGACCGCTCGGTCAGGAGGTCCACCGGACAATTCAGCGCGGCCTCCAACGAGTCGACGAAGCCGAGATAGCGGTCGGCATAGCCGGGGGCTCCGGCATCGGCGAAGCGGACGAGCAGGTCGATGTCGCTACGGCCGGGAACGAACTCACCGCGTGCCGCCGAACCAAACACATCGAGGCGCTCCACCCCGAAACGGCGACAGAGCTCCCGCACGATCTCCTGGCGTTCCGCCAGCCACGGGATCGGTTGGCGAGTTGGCATGGGGCGGAAGTTAAGTTTGCCCGTTGGGCAGCGTCAAGTGACCGGTGGGCCTAAGCGAAGCTGTTGGACACAGAGGCCACAGAGGCGGAGGAGCGCACGGAGGACGGAGGGGAGACAGTGACACGTAGCAGGTGGCCAAGTCGCAAGGAGGGCGAGCGTAGCGGAACTCGTGAGAGTTTCGGATGGGCCATCGGGAAGCGTTCCGCCTCTTCAACCTAAACTTCCAACTTCAACCGGCCTGCGGCCCCGCGTTGTTCGCCAGGACAGCGACTCCGACACACACGGGCTTTGCGGCACGCGAAACCTGCCCAGGCGGCGGCGAGGCCGGACCAGGCGGCGAGGACATCGAGCGAGGAGGCGGTGCGGTGGGGCATCGCGATCTGGGCGAGCTCGGTCAGCACCGCGAAGGCGGCGATCAGATCGGTGTTCATCGGTGCCGATCGATGGCTCAACCTATGTTGGCCGCAGATGGACACTGATCGGCACTGATTTTCAGAGGAAGCGGAACGCGAACCGGACGACAAAAGGGAACGAAGCGAACGAAGGGCGGAGGTAGGGTGACCGGAGCTTCAGTGCGGCGCTGTTCGTGAGAGCAGCGATTGCCGCCGCTGACCACAAACTACAAAGCCTGGCCCGTTTTGACCGGCCATCACGCCGGATCGTACCGCTCCCGGCCTATGGCGCATCCAGCTTCAACGGTCGCCCGTTGGCCAACCGGTAGCGCCGAAAATCCTTCCCGTCGGTCGTGCAGACGGTCACCGACGGCCGGGACTCGGCGAGCCAGAGCAAACCAAGGTCGGCCACATCGGCGCGGGTGCCGTAGCGTTTGGCGGCCGCGCACACGTAGGCGGACCCCTCCGGGAAAACCGGCAGGAGCACCAACGCGCCGGAATCGACCATTTCCAGGAGCGCCATCCGGGCGCGGGCATCACCGCGCAACAGGTAGGCGGCTTCGGAGATCACCGCTTCGGTCGTGAACGCCGGGAATCGGATACGCTGGAACGCCTCCGCACCGAAGCGGTGCCACTGGTCCGCCTGGTCGAGCGCCCCGACCAGGGGCCCGGCGTCAAGCAAGGTGTCAGCGGCCATAGCCGCGGAGCGATTTGCGCGACTTGCCGGTGTTGCCGATGCCGATCAGATGCCCGACGGCTTCGGCCAACGTCTTGGGTGCCGGCTTCTCGATGGCGAACACGAAGGCGTTCCCCTCGCGGTCGCGAATCTTGACGGGCTTCCCGGCGAGTGCCGCGCGGCGGTGCGCCGGGAAATTGCGGGTGAACTCTCGCGTGGTCGTACTCATGTCTGACAAAGGACAGCCAGCGCTACGCCGAGTCAAGTTGCCGTGCCGGCGTGTTCGGCTGGCTCGTGGCTGGCGGCCGGATTGGCGAGGGTTTCGCGGTCAGTCCGTCAAGAGTCGCGACATGACCCCTTCAGCCCTCGCCAACGGTGTCCGGTGATCCGCCGAGGTGCGCGTGCCCTATAATGCACTATGGCCATTCCTATAGCGCAGGAGCGCGCCCGGGGGGCGGATTGGCGTTTTCGGGAAGCGCGCGAGCGGTTGCGCAGAATCGATCTGGCAAGGAGTCGGCCGGCGAAAGATTCATCACGGCCAGGCCCGCCACGGCCTCGCCGTACGCCGGGGCGGCACGCCCGCAGGCAGGCGAGGGTGTTTCGATGATTCGCACCTCCGGTGTCGCAATGGCGTCGCAAAGCACGCCTATTGCGATCCTTCGGAAATGCTTCGTCGGGCTCCTTTCGGTGTCGCCATCGCATGGATATTCAGTCAAGCTGCGCGTCCCATGCGCAACGAGAGCACCCTGTCCTTCGACGAAGCCTTTTTCGAGCCCGCCCAGCAGTTGCTGCGCGACCGCTGCCGCGCCGCCCGCACCGGCACCGACGGCCTCGGCGACGAGCGTTTCCTGCGGCTGGGCCTGCAACGGGTGCTCGACGGCGACGAGTCGGGGCGCGCCTTCCTGCAGGCCCTCGGCGATGGCGGCACGGCGTTGGCGCGCAC
>JAEXPQ010000098.1 GCA_023446735.1 Verrucomicrobiota bacterium | reverse complement strand
GCTGCACAACCCCCGCGAGTTCGAGGGCACCGGCATCGGCCTGGCCAACGTCAAACGGATCGTCAACCGCCACGGGGGCCGGGTCTGGGCCGAGGGAGCCGTCGACCAAGGCGCCACGTTCTTCTTCTCCCTCAAACCAGCCCCCCGGTGAGCACCCCAATCCCGCCCAACCCCGCGACACCCGATCCCGGACGCGAGACCGCCCGGGCCCTGCTTCGCAGCGAAGCGCTGCTGCGCGCCACACTGGACTCCATCGACGACGGCGTCCTCGTCGTCTCCGCCGCCGGACATATCTCCCACTACAACGCCCGCTTCCTGGACATCTGGTCCATTCCTCCCGCCTTGGCCTCCGGCAAGGACGACCGCGCGTTGCTGGCGCATGTCGCACCGCAACTCGTCGACCCCGCCAGTTTCTCCGCCGGTGTGGAATCCATCTACCGCACCGGTGCCAAGACCCACGACACCCTCCATTTCAAGGACGGTCGCATCATCGAGCGCTTCTCGGCCCCGGTCTGCGCGCCGGGCGCGGAGAACGAGCGCGTGTGGCTCTTCCGGGATGTCACCGCTCGCGTCCGGGCCGAGGAAGCCCTCCGTGATCGCGAGGCGCGCCTCCAGAGCGTCTTCCGCGCGGCCCCGACCACCATCGGCGTCGTCGCCAAACGCGTCTTCCTCGAGGTCAACGACACGACCTGCCGCCTCACCGGCTATAGCCGTGAGGAACTCGTCGGGCAGTCGCCCCGGATCCTCTACGCGACCGACACAGACTTCGCCGCCGCGAGCGCCATGTACGACCAGCTCACCACGAAACCCATGATCGTCTCGGAGACCCGATGGCGCCGGAAAGACGGTACCATGCTGGGCGTCCTGCTCAGTGGCGCCCCGCTCGTCCCAGACGACTTGGCGCAAGGCGTGACTTTCATCGGGCTGGACATCACCGAGCGCAAACGCACCGAAGAGCAGTTCCGCCAACTCGCCACCGAGCAACAGGTGGTCCTCGACACCATCACAACCGGCATCGGCCTGCTGAGAGACCGGAAGCACCAATGGGTGAACCGTTCCTTCGCCCAGATGTTCGGATACAGCCCCGAGGAGATCGCAGGCCTGGACACCTCGATCAACTATGCCGATCCGGCCGATTACCGTCGCGTCGGCACGGAGGGCTATGCCGCACTCGCCGCCGGCCGCATCTACTCAACTGAGGCGCGCATGAAGCGCCGCGACGGCACGATCATCTGGTGCGAGATCACCGGTAAGGCCGTCGATCCAAGCAACCTCCAGGCCGGCTCCATCTGGGCCCTGCTCGACATCACCGAGCGCAAACGCGCCGAGACCGCCCTCCGCGAGAGCGAGATCGCGTTCCGCAGCCTCTTCGTGGCCAGCCCCACGCCGATCGTCCTGATGGTCGACCGGGTCTTCCGCCGCGTGAACCCCATGATGTGCCAGCTCACCGGCTACTCGGAAGCGGAGCTGCTCGGGCAATCCGCCCGCCTGTTCTACCCGGACGACGCAACCTTCGACCGGGTCGGGGCCGCGCTCTATGGCGACATCCTGCGCGACGGCTTCGGCATGGTCGAGACCCGCATGCGCCGCAAGGACGGCGCCCCCATCGATGTGCTTGTCAGCGTCAGCTTCGTCGACCCCGCCGACCCCGCCAAGGGAATCGCCGCCACCCTGCTCGACATCACCGAGCGCAAACTCGCCGACGAACGCTACCGCACCATCATCCAGACAACCGTGGACGGCTTCTGGACTCTCACCCCGGATGGCCGAATCCAGACCACCAACGACGCCATCTGCCAGACGCTCGGCTACACCGCGGAGGAACTGCGCGACCAACCCGTCCACACCATCGTCGCGAGCGAGACCGCCGAGGAAACCTCCACCCATCTCGCCCGAATCGCCGGCACCGGCCGCGACCGTTTCGAGACCCGCCTGCGCAAGAAGGACGGCGGCATCCTGGATGCCGACGTCAGCATCAACCACCTGCCCGGCAGCGAGCCCCGGTACTTCGTCTTCATCCGCGACATCTCCGAGCGGAAGACCCGCGAGGAGGCCCTCCACCGCAGCGAGGAACGTTTCCGCCTCGCCATCGAGCACACCGGCCAACTCATCTACGACTTCGACATTGCGACAGGCCATGGTAGCTGGGCCGGCGCCACGGAAGCCATGCTCGGCTACTCTCCCGAGTTCCTCGCCAGCCACGACCCCGCTTGGTGGTTCGAGCAAGTGCACCCCGAAGACCGCGCCGCCCTCGTTGAAAACTGGCAAGCCGTCGTCCACCGCAACCAATCCATTCGCGTCATCTACAGGTTCAAGCGGGCCGACGGCATCTGGATCCACCTGATGTCGACATCCGTCCATCTCCCCGATGCCACCGGGGGGGGACGCCGTCTCCTTGGCGCCGTCGCCGATGTCACCAAACAGCAGGAGGACGCCGAGGCGATCCGCCGCCTAAACACCGAGCTTGAGCAACGCGTCCGTGACCGCACCGCTCAGCTCGAGCACCTCAACCAGGATCTGCGCACCAGCCAGGACGACCTCGCCCAAGCCGCCGCCCGCCTGCAGGAGGCCAATGCCAACCTCCTCGCCGCCAACCAGGAGCTCGAATCGTTCTCGTACTCGGTCTCCCACGACCTCCGCGCCCCGCTGCGCAACATCGCCGGCTTCATAGAGCTGCTCCGCAAACGCACCGCCGGCCAGCTCGACAACGAGGCGGACCGCTACTTCGGCATCGTCGGCTCCGAGGCCGTTCGCATGGGCTTGCTCATCGACGACCTGCTCACCTTCTCGCGCATCGGGCGCGCCGAGCTCCACTTCGCCCCGGTCCAGCTCGCGACGCTCGTCGCCGAAGTGCAGTCCGAACTCCTGTCCGAGCTCACCGACCGGCCAGTCGAATGGCGTCTCCAGCCCATGCCTCCGGTGCTCGGCGACCGCACGCTCCTGCGCCAGGTCATGGCCAACCTGCTGGGCAACGCCGCCAAGTTCACCCGCCAGCGCCAACCGGCCGTGATCGAGATCGGCGTCCAGCCGGCCACGGCGGCCGCGGAGTACCTCACCTTCTTCGTCCGCGACAACGGCGCCGGTTTCGACCCGAAATACACCCACAAGCTCTTCGGGGTCTTCCAGCGGCTGCACAACCCCCGCGAGTTCGAGGGCACCGGCATCGGCCTGGCCAACGTCAAACGGATCGTCAACCGCCACGGGGGCCGGGTCTGGGCCGAGGGAGCCGTCGACCAAGGCGCCACGTTCTTCTTC
>JAEXPQ010000097.1 GCA_023446735.1 Verrucomicrobiota bacterium | reverse complement strand
GACTGGTTCCGCGCAAGCAACCGCATCGGTGTCTTCTTCTCGCTGTGGGCGCTATTCTTCCTCTTCGGCGCGCTGCACCGCGCCACGCGCACCCGGCAGCGCTGGATCACCGCGGCCCTGGCCGCGGGCATCGGCTTGGCCGGCTGGTCCGAGCAAACGCCCTGGTTCGACCACGCCAAAGCGCGCACCCGCGCGGCCGCGCAACTCGCCGCCGACCGCGCCACCGCCACCGCGCTCCAGCGGGTGGCCGGGCCAGATGCGATGGTGTTCCAACTACCGTTCATCCCGTTTCCTGAGGCCGGTCGGATGCGCGCCATGCCCGACTACGACCATTTCCGGCCGTTCCTCGCCTCGGAAACCCTGCGGCTCTCCTACGGTGGGATGCGCGGCCGCGCCGCCACCAACTGGGCCGCCGCCACTGCCCGCCTCGCTCCCACCGCGATGGTCGCGCGCCTTCAGGAAGCCGGCTTCTCCGTCCTCTGGATCGACCGCCGCGCCTACGAGGACGAACCGGAGCCGGCGTTCACACCGCGCCGGCCGCCCACCGACCGCGGGCCGCGCCGCCCGCCGCGCGCCAAGCTCGAATCCCTGATCGCGGAGCTCTCGGCCCTCGGCGCCGTCGAGATCCCGACCGATCGTCCCGCCGAACTCGCGGTCTTCCGTCTCGAACCGCGGATTCCCGCCCTCGTCCCCGACCTCCATGATCCGAGCCTGCTCCCGCTGTGGAACCCCTTCGCGGGACCTCCCGCCGCCGAAGTGCCGGGGCTGGTCGACCTCGGCAACTGGTCGCCCGCCGAACAAGCGCCCGGACGTGTGTGGCGCTGGGCGCGACGCGAGGCGGCCGTCGGTCTGCTCTGGTCCGGTCCCGACCGAGCCGGCGAACTGTGCTTCACGGTCAACAGCGTCGCCAACGCCCGGTTGCTCGTCCGGGCCGACGGTCACGAGCTCGGCCGGATCGATCTTGTCGGCGGTCAGCGTCGTGAAGTCCGCCTACCCTGTACCCTGAAGTCGGGCACACAACGCCTCACCTTCGAGTATCCCGGCCGACTGCGCCGACTCGGGCGCGATTCGCGCAAGATCGGCTTCATGATCGAGAACCTGACCTGCGAGCCGCAGCCAACGGCGGAACCAGCTCGGTGAGCGGGTGCCGCCTCCGCTCGGCGACCGTGGGGACGGGCGTCCCCGGTCGCGCGTTCGAACGGCTCGCCTCAACGGCTGAGTGGGTAGGCTCCCGGCGCCGCGGAGGTGTCGGTCTTGCCGAGGAGCTTCACGGCTTCTTCCGGCAACGCCGCAGCCGGTTTCGGTCCCGAGAGATCGCGGACCAACTCGAAGTGGCCGAGCTCGAGGCTCCGGAAGACCGGGCCGCCAAGATCCGCGAGGAAACGGCTCCGGGTCTCGAACTGCGGAAACTTCGCCCGCAGCGCGGCCGGCGAATCGAAGGTCGTCGCCGCCCCCTCGCCTTCCGCCGGCGCCCAGCGCACGAGCGGCTCGCAGTTGGCGGACGCTAGGCGGATGTAGACGTTGTCGTCCGCCGCGGAAAGCTGCGCGCGCGTGAGCTGACCGGCCAGCGCCTTACCCTGCTCGGCCCGCAGCAGCGGCTTGGCGTAACCCGGTCGCGCCACGAAAAGGTTGCCGAGGAGCACATGGCGGTCGCGCTGGTCGACGGCCGGACCGGTCGCGGGATGCCAGCCGAAGTGGTCGCCCACGGCGCTGCGCCCGTCGCGCTCGAAGGTCGCGGGCGAGTCGACAAACGTGTTGTGGTAGACGCGGACCTCGGAGGAGTTCAAGGACCGCACGCCGTTCTCGCAGTTCACGAACACGTTGCCGGCGACGATCGCGCGCTGGGAGATCTCGTAGAAGAAACCGTCCTGACAGTCCTGCACCCAGTTGTCGACGAACACGCCGTCGACATTGCCCACATCGTACCAGATGCCGTTCGAATCGGGCTGCTCCATCACGAGATTGTCGCGGCAGACGACGCGGTGGGTCTGGTTGAAGATCTTCACCGCGGCCGGGTAATAGCCGGTGATCTTCTCGACGTTGTTGCGGGCGAAGACGTTCTTCTCGAGCAGGCAATCGCTGCCGGACAACAGGTAGATGCCCTCGGTGCTGGTGTCGCTCACCCGGCAACGGCGCAGCGTGAAGCCGTCGCCGCGGAAATAGCCGGCCACGCGCGAGCAATGCGTGATCTCGCAATCCTCGAGCGTCGTGCCGACGACGTCCTTGCCGAACGTCGCGGGATCGGCCGGCCCCTCCGGCTCATGGCCCTCGACCTCGAGGGCGCGGTAGGCGTACTGGGTGAACGTCAGACCGCGCATCGTGTACCCTTTGCGATCGGACTTTTTGCCGTGCACCTCGCCGGTCACCCGCGAGAGCGCACCATCGAACGCGGTGATCTCGACCAGGTGCTGCGCCGGATCGATCCCGATGTAGACCTGCCCGTTCTCGTAATCGATGAAGAAGGAACCCGGTCCGACCTCGCCCTCCCAACCCGCGGACTGGAGCGGTTTCCCGTCGACGAACACCATGTCGTTGTTGAAGCGGTGCAGCGGCGTCCGCATGCCCTCGCGATCCCGTCGCCACCAGTCGGCCGGCCGCGCGGGGAAGAGCTTCGTCCACGGGGTGCGCCACAAGCCGTTGCGCAGCGACACCCAATCCTTCGCGACCTCGGTGCCCTTGATGACGGGCCGCTCGTCGGCGTAGGGCTGGAGGACAATGCCCTGGTTGAGCACCAGGTTGCCCGTCCGGTAGACGCCGCCCCGCAGGACCACGGCATCGCCGGAGGTCACGCGGGCGAGCGCGGAACCGAGCGTGGTCGGGGTCGCCAGCGAGGCGCCGTCGGCCTCGGCACGGCCGTCAGGAGCAACAAAATACACCTTGGCGGCGCCGGTCGGCAGCTCATAGCGCCGGGCTTGCGGACCGTAAGGACCGCCCGAAGGAGCGGCGAAGGCGACCGCGGCCAAGGAGAGGAGCAAGGCTCCGAACGCCGCGCGTGCAGGATGCAGGGAAGAGTGGAGATTCATCAGGGGAGTGCCTCGCGCCGATGCGAAGGCCGGGATGGCTCTGGTTGGTAGGATGGTTTTTGATACGAGCGCACCGACGGGACCGGCCCCGCGCCGTGCGCTCAAATCGGAAGCTGGGCGCCGACCGGCGTCCGGCAAGGCCCGGTCCGTGCTAACGTGCGTACGGCGCCCGTCCCGCTTGTGAACCGGCGGCGCGGGTCGGTCGGGTGTGGGGGGCAGCACCGCGGCCCGCGAGCCGGCGCCGGAACCGCTCAGCTCACGGAGTAGAAACCGATGCCGATGTGCAGCAACGCGCAGGTGCCAAGCGCCGCCGCGAAATCGTCGGCCACCACGCCCCAGCCGCCCGGAAGATGTTGGAGGCCGCGGATCCCAAAGGGCTTCGCGATATCGAGCACGCGGAAGACCGCGAACCCGAGCGCAAACACCAGCCACTCCGGCACGATCGCGCCGAGTTTCGGCCAGCCGAGGAAACACAGGGGCATCACGACGAACTCGTCGAGGATGACGCACCCCGGATCGCGCGTCGCCAGGCGCCGTTCCGCCTCGCCGCAGATGACGACCGCCGCCCACGAAAGCAGCAGCGCAATCCCCAGCAGGAGGACCGAGGGCAACCGCGTGAGCAGAACCGCCACGAACAGCACGCCCGCGGCCGAGCCCCACGTGCCGGGCGCGAAGGGAACGCGGCCCAGGGGGCCGAGCGTCGCCAAGCCCACCACCCACCCGTCCGACCAGCGGCGGGCCCAATTCGGTTGCGCCAGCGTCACGGCTTCTTCTCCGCGAACAGATACCGGTATTTCAGGACGTAACGCACGCCCGAATCCACTGTGAGGAACGTCGCCACCGCGTACGTGCCGAACGCGAACCAGCGCAGCCACGGCAGCACGGGGGAAAGGTCGGCCTGGAGGAAGGCGTTGAGGTCGCGTTCCACCGCCGGCACGAGCAACAGGGCACTGATCGCGACGATCTGCAGGATGGTCTTGAATTTGCCGCCTTTCTCCGCCGCCACGACCACGCCCTCCTTCGCCGCCATCAGCCGCATGCCGGTGATCATGAAATCCCGGGTGAGAATCAGCAGCAGCATGAGCACCGGGATGATCCGCGAGTGCGGCAGCACAAGGCGGGCGTCCGTCAACGCCACCAGCACGCCCAGCACCGCGATCTTGTCGGTGAGCGCGTCCATGAAGATGCCGAAGTTCGAGATCGCGCCGTGTTTGCGCGCCAGGTGACCGTCGAGCCAATCGGTGATGCCGCAGACGATGAACAGCACGAACGCCGCCGTGGCCGCTCCGGTCCACTCTCCGTAGATCAACAGCACGACCACGAAGGTCAGCGGAATGCGGGAGAGGGTGATGAGATTCGGCAGATTCATTCCGAGCGTGGGCTTGTGGCAAAGGTTGCACGCGCAGTGCAAACCGCCCTAACCTTCGGCGCAACTCCGGAGATCGGTCGTCCCTCGGCGCCCTCACGCTCCCCCCTCCACACCGTCTCACCGCCATGCGCACCTGCATCTTCCCGGGCACCTTCGACCCGATCACCTACGGTCACCTCGACGTGCTCCAACGCGCGATCCGACTCTTCGACCGCGTCGTCATCGCCGTAGCAAGCAATCCCGGCAAGGGCCCGCTCTTCACCGCCGAGCGTCGCGTCGAGCTCATCCAGCCCAGCATCGTCGCCCTCCCCCATGTGAGCGTGAAGATTTTCGACGGCCTGATGGTCGATTTCGCCGAGTCCGAGGGGGCTGTCGCCGTCATCCGCGGCCTGCGCGCGTTCTCGGATTTCGAGTTCGAATTCAACATGGCGTTGATGAACCGGCACCTGAAGGCCTCGATCGAGGCGGTGTTCGTCATGCCGAACGAGAATTTCTCGTACACAAGCAGCTCCCTCGTGAAACAGGTCGCCCGCCACGGCGGCGACGTGAGCAAGTTCGTTCCGCCCAACGTCGCCGAGGCGCTCCGCGCCGTCTACGCCACGGGCTGAGCCCGGGAGTCCGCCCGCCCGCTCCCGTCGGTCCGATCTCCCCGCACGCTCCCACGCGCCGGGGTGGCGTCTGCCGCTGCGCGCGGGAGCCGGCGGTCCCGCATTGCGCCCGGATACCAGATACGACGCCGCCCGCGTCCGCCGAAGCCCGCCTCCTGCATTGACCGGCACCGCCTGTACCGATTTTATCCGGCCCCATGGATAATTCGCCCGCCCACACCGGAGTGAAATACAAGCGCGTCGTCCTCAAGCTCAGCGGAGAGGTCCTCCGCGGCAAGAAGGCCGGCGCCGACCCGATCGACGCCGACACCCTCGAGCAGATCTGCCAGCAGGTAAAGGAGGTCCACGAGCTCGGCGCCCAGGTCTGCGTCGTCATCGGCGGCGGCAACATCTTCCGCGGCGCCATCGGCGAGAAACGCGGCGTCGACCGCACCACTGGCGACTACATGGGCATGCTCGCCACCGTCATCAACGGCTTGGCGATCATGGACTGCCTCGAGGGCCTCGGCGTGAGCGTCCGCGTGCAGAGCTCGATCCCGATGAACCAGGTCGCGGAGCCCTTCATCCTGCGCCGCGCCACCCGCCACCTCGAGAAGGGGCGCGTGGTCGTCTTCGTCGCCGGCACCGGCAACCCGTACTTTTCCACCGACACCTCCGCCGCGCTGCGCGCCAGCGAGGTCGCGGCCGACATCGTGATGAAGGCGACCAAGGTCGACGGCATCTACAACAAGGACCCGATGAAGTTCGCCGACGCCGTGCGCTACGACGAGATCACCTACACGGAGGCGATCCGCCAGCGTCTCAATGTCATGGATGCCACCGCGTTCTCGCTCTGCCAGGAAAACAACATCCCGATCCTCGTCTTCAACCTCAACGACCCCGGCGCCATCCGCCGCGCGCTCATGGGCGAAAAGGTCGGCACGCTCGTCCACGCCTGACCGGGGCCGCTCCCGGGTGGAGGGGCGGGCGGCGCCGCCCTCCACCACCCCGTCGTTTGCCTCCGCCCTGTCACTCATCTCCGGATTCATTGTTCGAAGTTCCCTGTTGAACGTTCAAGGTTCGCCCCCGCCGTTTCGTTTTTCTTCCTCAACTTTCCCCTTCAACCCTCGTTCCGCTCCCACTCTACTCCTCAGCCTCCAACCCCGATTCACCATGGCCGATCATCCGCTCACCAAAGACTGCATCGCGAAGATGCAGAAGAACCTCGACCACACCCTGCATGAGTTCTCCGGTATCCACACCGGGAAGGCCAACCCGACGATGGTCGAGGGCATCATGGTCGAGGCCTACGGCAGCCCCATGCGCCTCAAGGAGTGCGCCGCCATCCACACGCCCGACCCGCGCATGATCTCCGTGCAGCCGTGGGACAAGTCCCTGCTCAAGCACATCGAGAAGGCCATCCAGATGGCCAACATCGGCATCAACCCCGTCATCGACGGCCCCTGCGTCCGCCTCCCGCTCCCCGAGATGAGCAAGGAGCGTCGCCAGGACCTCACCAAGGTCGCCCACCGCCTCGCCGAGGAAGGCCGCGTCGCCATCCGCAACACCCGCCGCGACGGGGTCGAGGCCGTCAAGAAGGCCCTCAAGGACGGCAAGATCTCCGAGGACGACGCCAAGAAGCTCGAGAAGGACATCCAGACCGCCACCGACCGCCTCATCAAGGACATCGGCGACCACCTCGCCAAGAAGGAGCAGGAGTTGTTGAAGGTCTGAGGAAACTCGGAACGCGGAACTCGGAAGGCGAAAACACCGTAGCTTCGAGTCCCAACTGCCCAAGGCCTGAGCTCGCTCAGGCCTTCTTTGTGCACTGCGGCGCAATGAACATCCCGCCTCTCCGACTGGCTTGAGCCGAGGCGCTACAGGATCGCCGAGTGTTTCCGCCGTTGGGACAAAATCGGTGTTCCATCCCGCTAAAGATCTCCCACCGGCAGCGTTCCAGCATTTCCAGTTCCGAGTTTCGAGTTCAACGTTTCGAGTTCAAAGTTCCGCGTTCTCCATGCCTCTCTCCCACCTTTCCCGCCCACCGCGTCGCGTCGTCGTCAAGCTCGGCACCGGAGTCATCACCTCCGGCATCGGCCAGCTGAATGAGCCGCGGCTCGCAGCCCTCGCCGCCCAGATCACGGCACTCCGTGCCCAGGGCTCCGAGGTCGTCGTCGTCTCCTCCGGCGCGGTCGGTCTCGGCATGGGCCGCCTTCAACTCGAGAAGAAGCCCAAGATCATCTCCAAGAAGCAGGCCTGTGCGGCGGTCGGCCAGAGCTTGCTCATGCAGACGTGGCAGCGCGCCTTCGACCCGCACCAACTCACCGTCGCCCAGGTGCTGCTCACCCACGAGGATCTGCGCGTGCGCGACCGCCACCTCGGTGTGAAGGAGACGCTCCGCCAGCTCGTCGCCTACGGCACCATCCCGGTCATCAACGAGAACGACACCGTCAGCGCCGCCGAGATCAAGGTGGGCGACAACGACACGCTCTCCGCCATGGTCGCCAGCCTCGTCGAGGCCGACTATCTCGTCATCCTCTCCACCGCCCCCGGCCTGATCGACATGAAGGGCACCGGCGAGATCGTGCCCGTCGTCGAAAAGATCACACCGGCGATCGAGGCCATGGCCGGCGGCACCACCAGCGAGACGGCCACCGGCGGCATGATCACCAAGATCACCGCGGCCAAGCTTGCCACGCGCTCCGGCTGCGGGGTGTTCATCGCCAGCGGTGCCGAACCCGACATCCTCCCGCGCCTCTTCTCCGGCCGCGGCCCGGGCACGTTTTTCGTCCCCAGCGGCCTGCCGCTCGAATCGCGCAAGCTCTGGCTCGCGTATTTTCAACGCCCGCACGGCACGATCCACGTCAACCCCTGCGCCGTACCCGTCCTGCGCGAGAAGGGCAGCAGCCTGCTCGCCGTCGGCGTGACCGGCGCCACCGGCACCTTCGTCGCCGGCGAGGTCGTCAACATCGCCGGGCCCGACGGTTCCCTCATCGCCCGCGGCGAGACCGCCTACGGCAGCCACCAGATACCGTCTTTGGCTGGCAAGCACAGCGACGAGGTCCGCGCGCTTTTCCCGAGCCGCAAACACCTCGAGGTCGTCCACCGCAACGACCTCGTGCTGCTGTAGTCCGCGGGAGAGCGGAAAGTTTCTTGTTCCGTCCGTTTCCCCGTCCGCGCCAGCTCCCTCGTCGTGGCGCGTGCCTTGAGGCCGCGGTTCTCTTCTCCGCAACACCTCGGTCTGCGCGCGCAAAGTCCAGCACCGCCACCGCGCCCGGCTCCTCGCCCGAAATCCGCGCCGCCCATGACCTTCGTCAAGGCCGCGCCGCCCACGCGCTGCTATCGTGGCCGTGCATGTCACTCACCGTGCACGATCTCGACGTCCGCCCGCTACTCGCCGCCGGCCAGCCCCCGCTCGACGCCATCCTCGACGCCGTCGCCGCGCTCACGCCCGGTACCGCGCTGCGCCTGCGCGCACCGTTCGAGCCGCAACCGCTTTACGCCAAGCTCGCCGGCCTCGGTTTCGACCACGTCGCCGCCCGCGACCAGGACGGTTCGGTCAGCGTGCTATTCTCGCCGAAGACCATCCATCTCGATCTCCGCCTGCTCGAACCCCCGGAACCGATGCAGCGCACGCTCGAGGCCGCCGCCTCCCTCGCGGCGCGCGCCCGCATCGTGTCGCACACGCGCTTCCGTCCGGTGCACCTGCTGGCGATGCTCGCCGAGCAAGGCTTTCTCGCCACCTGCACCGAACAGCCCGACGGCACGTGGGAAAACGTGATCGTGCGCGCCGCGCCGCCGGCCAACGCCTCGACCGGTCGATGATCGCACCAGGCCCCAACTTCCGTGCCCAGGCGCTGCTCTCCTTCCCGTTCTTCGGGCTTGGACTCGCATCATTGGTCGCCCTCGTCGCGTGGGCGGTCACGCATCCGGGGCTGTTCGCCGCGCCCGCGCTCGCACCGGCACCGCTCGCCTTCGTCCACCTCGCCGTGCTCGGCTGGATGGCGCCCTTCGTCTTCGGCGCAGCCTACCAGCTCATCCCCGTGCTCGCCGAGGCGCCGCTGTGGAGCCGCAAGACCGCGTGGCTCCACTTCGCCCTCCACGCCGTGGCCGCGCCGCCGCTCGTGCTGGCCCTCGGCCGCGCCGATTTCGCCGCCGCCGCCCCGTGGGGCACGCTCGTCGCCGCCGGCGCGCTCATCGGGGTGGTCGATCTCGCGATCACCGCGGATCGCCGCTCGCGCTGGACGCCCGACAACGTGGGCCTGCTGCTCGCGCTCTTCTGGCTCTCCGTCGCGGTCGGGCTCGGCACGCTGCTCGCCCTCGTGCGCGCCGGTCGACTCCACGGCTACGACGTCGATCGCCTGCGCGAACTCCATCTCACCTGCGGTCTGGTCGGCTTCTTCGTCGGCACACTCTACGCGGTGTCGTTCAAGCTCGTCCCCATGTTCCTGATCGGACGCCCCGGCGGCCGGTTCCGCCAATGGCTCGTGCTCGCGCTGCTCAACGGCGGTCTCTTCGTCCTCGCGCCCGGTCTGCTCGGCGACCACCGCCCGCTGCGCCTGCTGGGCGCCGCCGCGCTCGTGGTCGCCACCGCCTGTTTCCTCGACGAGATCGTCGCCATGTACCGGCGACGTTTCCGCGCCCCGGACTTCCCGCTGCGCACGTTCTTCGTCGGGGTCGCGATGCTCGCGCCCGCGGCGCTTGCCGGCGCCGCGGCGCTGCTGGGCCTCGAAGGCCGCGGGCTGCCGCCGCGGGCGGGCGGGGCATTTTTCGCGCTCGCGGTCTTCGGTGTTCTCACGCCGTGCATCCTCGGGATGGCGGGCAAGATCGTGCCGTTCCTCGCCTGGCAATGGCGCTACTCCGCGCACATCGGCCGGGCTAAGGTGCCCCTCGTCACCGATCTTTTCCGCCCGTGGCTGTTGCGGATACAGTTCCTCGCCACCGTGCCGGCCTGCCTCGCGCTGGGGGCCGGCGTGTGGCTCGACTCCACGCCGTTGCTGCGTGGCGCCGCGCTCGGGCTGTTGCTGGCCGCGCTCACGCTGGCGTTGAACGTCGCCGGACTGCTCCCGCATCTGCTCCGGCCGCGCCTACAGCCGCTGGCTCCATCCTTCGGCGCACGTCCCGCCACCCATTCATGAACGACGTCCCGCAACCCGCCCCCTCGCCCGAGCTCATGCTCCGCGCCCTGCATAACCTCATCGACCCGGAGGTCGGCGTGAACGTCGTCGATCTCGGTATGATCGCCGATGTCGAGGTCGCACCCGACGGCGCCGCGGTCGTCGTCATTCTCCCCACCTCACCCGGCTGCCCCATGCACGATGTGCTCGCCGACGGCGCGCGCAGCATCGTGGGAAGTCTCCACGGTGTCACATCGGTCGACGTGCGTTTCGTCTACTCGCCGCCGTGGACGCCCGACCGCATCACGACCGCCGGCCGCGAGGCCCTGGGCCGCCGCTGAACCACCCCTCCCTCTTCATCACCATGCCAAACCACACCACCTCCACCGAACAAGTCTTCGACGCGCGCGAACTCCCCTGCGAGATCAAGCGCCCCGCCGTGATCGCCCGCTGTTGCCAGCTGCCGGTCGGCCAGTCGTTCATCTTCGTCAACGGCCACGATCCCGTGCCGCTGCGTCGCCACCTCGACCAGACCTATCCGGGCTGCTTCCGCTGGGAGCCGCTGCCCTCCGCCTACGCCGACGCGGTATGCCTGCGCGTCTCGAAGATCGGCGCCCCCGCCGGCGGTTTCAGCGCCGAGGAGATGAACTTCTCCTGCTCCTGATTCTGGCGCCGTCGCCGGCGCCGGACGACCAAGCTAGGGACAAAGCCCCGGTTTTGCCGGGGCTTTTCCGCATATGGGGCCGACCGAGTGAAGATTTCCGGCCCCGGGCCGAAACCCCACACCCGAGCACTCCGCCCATCGCCATCGCCCCCCCTTCGCCCCCGAGCGCGATTCTAGCCGGGAGAACTACTCAACTCCGAACCGGGACTGCCGATGGGAAGGTTGCTCGCTCCCCGCGATCCGCCCCACCCTTCCAATGAATATCGGCTCCAAGATCATGCTCGGCGTCGCGGCCACCACCATGGCCGCAACCATCGCCGGCGTCGCCACTGTCTACGTACTCGCCAAGCGCAACCGCGTGAGCGAGCTGCGCGACAAGATGAGCGCTCTCATCGCCCAGTCCGAGGACATGGCCGGCAACATGGACAAGATGTACGAGGCGCGCTCCTTCGACAAAGCCGGCCTCCTCGAGCGCGCCAAGCAGCAGCTCGGCTCGCGACCGCTGAACCAGCACTACGCCGAGACCGATCTCTACCGCACGATCCCGATCGTCGCCTCGTGGAACTCCGCGGCGGCGGCCGCCGAGCGCGCCGGCTTCAAGTTCACCGTTGGCGGCCCCAAGAATTACGCGCCGCGCAACCCCAAGAACCGCCTCGGGCCCGAGTTCGAACCGATGTACGACGCCTTCCGCCGCGGCGAGAAAGAGTGGTTCTCCCGCGACAAGGCCACCGGCGAACTGATTCTCGCCCGCCCCGTCTTCCAGCGCCAGACCTGCCTCGGCTGCCACGGCAGCCCCTCCGCCAGCCCCACCAACGACGGCAAGGACATCCTCGGCCTGCCCATGGAGGATCAGAAGCTCGGCGACCTCGCCGGCGCCTTCATCATGCGCGCCCCGCTCACCGGCGACACCCGAGTCCTCGCCACCGCCGGCAACATGGCGTGGGTCGGCCTGCTTGTCACGGGCTGCGCCCTCGGCGGCTTCTGGTACTTCAGCCGCAAGACCATCATTCTTCCGCTCGCCCGCGGCATCGACGAGCTCGACGCCGTCTCCGAACAGACCACCGCCGCCGCCGCCGAGGTCGCCGCTTCCGGACAGGAGCTAGCCGACGGCGCCAGCCGTCAGGCCGCCGCGCTTGAGGAGACCAGCGCCACGCTCGAGGAGATCTCCAGCATGACCAAGCGCAACTCCGAGCACGCGCAGAACGCCAAGGATCTTTCCGCGCAGACCCGCCACGCCGCCGAGCAGGGCACCTCGCGCATGACCGGGATGCAGGAGGCGATGAACGCCATCAAGGTTTCCTCCGACAACATCGCCAAGATCGTGAAGTCGATCGACGAGATCGCCTTCCAGACCAACATCCTCGCACTCAACGCCGCCGTCGAGGCCGCCCGCGCCGGCGAGGCCGGGGCCGGTTTCGCCGTCGTGGCCGAGGAGGTCCGCGCGCTCGCCCAGCGCTCCGCCCAAGCCGCCCGCGAGACCGCCCAGAAGATCGAGGACTCGATCCAGAAGAGCGAACAGGGCGTACAACTCTCCACCGCCGTCGCCGAGAGCTTCCAAGACATTGCCGCCAAGGCCCGGAAAATGGACGACCTCGTCGCCGAGATCGCCACCGCCTCGCACGAGCAGTCCCAGGGAGTCGGCCAGGTCAGCACCGCGATCTCCGACATGGACAAGGTCACCCAGTCCAACGCGGCCACCGCCGAGGAAAGCGCCTCGGCGGCCGAGGAGCTCAACCAGCAAGCAAAGTCCATCCACGAACTGATCCTGTCGTTCCACGAGCTCGTCGGGGGTTCGGCACCGCAGGTCACCTACACCCGGCACGCCCCACCACCACCCGCACCCGCCGCGCACGCCGGCCGGGAAAGAGCGCCGCTTAGCATCCGCTGAACGCCGTCCGTCGCGGTACGCAGCGCCTGCGTGCCTCGCGATCGGTCGGTACAAGAAAGGGCCGCCTGAACTGCGGCCCTTTCGTTTGTTCAAGATTGGACCAACGCCCTGCGGGGCGCGCCCAGCGCGCGCCGGCCGGCGCGGGTTCCTAGTTGAAGTCGACGAGCTCGACCTCGAAATCCAGCACGGAACCCGCCGGCAGCGGACCGCCGGGCTGGTTGCCGTATCCGAGTTCCGCTGGCACCCAGAGGTGGATCTTGCCGCCCTTGCCGACGAGCTGGAGCCCCTCGGTCCATCCTTTGACGACACCGGCCAGCGACAGTTCGATCGGTTGGCCCCCTTTGTTGTCGGTGGTGTCGAACACCTTTCCGTCGCACAGCTTGCCGGTGTAGAGCACCTTCACCTTGCTGGTGGCAGTGGGCTTCTCCGGCGTTCCCGCAACGAGAATCTGGTACCGCAAACCCGAGGCGGTCTTGGTTACCGCCTGGTCGGCGTCGACCTTCGTCAAGAACGCGGCGTTCGCGTCCGCCCATTCCTTCTGGCCGGCCATCGCCCGCTCGCTGAAAAACACCTGAGCGCCGGCGATGATCGCCTCGAACTTGAAGGGCAGTTCCTCGCCCTTGGCGGCGACGGTCATGCCCTGCACGAGCGCGGCCACCTCGGCCTCGTCCATGCGCAACTCCTTCACCATCGAGGAAAGGCCCATCTGGCGGGCGACGAAGTAGCCCTGCACCATGAACGCCTGCTTCTCCTGTTCGGGCGTGAGCTTCGCCGGAGGCGGCGGGGGCGGCGGGGGCGCCGCAATCGGGGCGGGAGCCGCGGCCGAAGCCGCGGGCTGGGCCGGATCGGCGGCGAAAGCCGCGGCGGCGGACAAAACGAGAGAACCGAGGATAAAAGTACGCATCGGCGCAGTTGCTAAAGAACCCGCGGCCGCGGTGGAAGCACGTTTCCACGCCCTCGTGATCCCCCCGTCTCCCCTTGTCGCCCTCTCCTCATTCTCCCACTCCCCGCGCCACCTGATCATTCGCTCCGCCGCCCATTCTCTCCGTTGCCCCAATCGCGCCGGCGCAGTATCCCACCTCCTGTGTCTTTCGTTGCCGAAGCGGAGGCAGGAGCAGGTCAACGGCCGGCGCGGGGCGCACAAGTCCGGAGCAAATCGACGCGTACGACAACGGGAACAAGCCGGAGGAAGGGAACGGGCGCCCGCCGCCACCAGCCCGCGCCCGTCCGCCTGCCGCTCACCAGCCACCGTACACCGTTGACCCGCGGCGGACGGGCGGCGTTTCATCGGCGCATCCGTCGCTTCCCGTGCCCGCCCTCTCCCGTTTCCTCCCTGCCGACTTCAATCCGAGCCGCCCGATCGCGTTGATCGCCGGCCAAGGCCAGTATCCGATCCGCGTCGCCGCCGCCATCCGCCGCGCGGGAGTCCCGCTCCGCCTCATCGCATTCGAGGAGGAAACTCCGGCCGAGCTCTTCGCGAGCTTCCCGGAGAACGAACGCCGCATGCTCCTCGTCGGCCAGCTCGGCAAGGCCCTCGACACGTTGGAAAAATTCGACGCCGGCTACGCCATCATGGCCGGCCAGATCACGCCCCGCCGTCTCTTCAAGGGCCTGCACCCCGACTGGAAGGCCGCCCGCATCCTTTTCTCGCTGAAACGCCGCAACGCCGAGTCGATCTTCGGCGCTCTCGCCCAGGAGATCGCCGCCCTCGGGGTCACCTTGCTCGACGCCCGCTCCTTCCTCGACGACGAGCTCGCCTCCGAGGGCGCGATGACCGGCAAGTTCTCCGTGCCCGCCGAGTTCCTCGAACACGGTATCCACATCGCCAAGGAGGTTGCCCGGCTCGACATCGGCCAGGGTGTGGTCGTGCGCAAGGGCACCGTGGTCGCCGTCGAGGCCTTCGAGGGCACCGACGCGATGTTGCGCCGCGCCGGCGAGTTCAAGACCGACCACCTGCTCTTCGTGAAGACCGTGAAGCCGCGGCAGGACTATCGTTTCGACGTGCCGGTGTTCGGCCTGCGCACGCTCGAGAGCATGCGCGACGCCGGCATCGAGCACGCCGCGCTCGAAGCCGACAACACCATCGTTCTCGAGAAGCCGCGGGTGATCGAGCAGGCCCGCGCCTGGAAGATCCAGTTGTTCGGCTACCGGTGAGGGCGACCCCGGCGGCGGACGACGCGCCCAGACGCTGGATCCTCCACATCCCCGCAGCAGGCCGGGTCGGCACCGCCGCCCCGTTGGGCGAAACGCCCCGTGCCTCTACACTCGACCGCCGCCCGGGAGCATGCCAAGTTCCCCGCGCTCCCTCCGAACCCTGCCGATGAACTGGCTCGCCCGCTTCTCCCGTTCGCCCATCCCCGGCACGCCGCCCGCCGCTCCGAACGGCGGCGCTTCGCTTCTGCGCTTCCTGGAGACGAGCCGCCTGGTCGCCGCCGCCTTGCTCGCGGCCACGGTGTTGGCGATCGTCGCCGTCAGTTACGTGGGGGTCTCGCCCGTCGCCCTGCCGTTTCAGGAAAACCAACTGGCGAGCGTCCGCGTAGTCGCCGCCGAGACCTTCACGTACACCAGCGAGCTCCATACGCGCCAAGCGCGGGAACAGGCGGCCTTGCGGGTGCCGCCGGTTTTTCGCGTCGAGCTCGCCCCCTACGAGCAGTTCGCCGCCCACCTCGGCGAGTTCGCCGCCGAACTCGATCGCTTCGAACATCGGTATCTGGCCGCCGCCCCGGTCGCACGGGCCGAGAACCTCCGCGAACATGCCGCCGCCCTCGCGGCGCTCGTCGACGCCTTCAATTCCCGCGGCCCCTACCACGTGGCGCCGGACGACATCGCGACCATCCTCCGCCTCGGGCCGGCGCGGATGCGTTCCCCGGTTTTCGATCACGGTCTCGGCACCCTCCGCGACTTGTACGCCCAAGGGGTGTACGACAACGAGCAGGACCTCGTCGCCACCAATGGTGCGATGACCGCCTACCAGATCCGCGGTGCGGGCAACACCGTGCAACCGGCCCGCGTGCTCTCCCGCGAAGAGGCGCTCACCCTCCTGCGCGTGAGTCTCTCCGGCGACGGCCTGGGACACGATACCTCCTTCGCGCTCTTCCGCCTTTTCCGGAACGGTCTCACCGCCAACCTCGTCTTCGACTCCGAGGCGACCGGGCGTCACCGCGCTCGCGCCGCCGCCGCCCAGCCCGACGTCGTGGTCACCGTGCAGAAGGGACAGGTTCTCGCCGAGCCCGGCAACCGCGTCACCGCCGACCAGTTCGAGATGCTCGCCGCCCACCGCCAGTTCCTGCTCGACCAGGGCGGCATCCAGGTCACCGGCTACCTCCAGCTCTTTGGCCGCATGCTGCTCGTGCTGGCCATGGTGCTCGCCGCCGTCCTCTTCATCCGCCTCGAGGACCGACCGTCGCTCACCAGCAACAGCCGCCTCGCCCTGCTCGCGCTCGTCATCGTCCTCAACCTCGGCCTCGTCCGCTTTGTTTTCCAGTTGGGCGAGCTCGACTTCTTCGTGCGCGACCCCGCGCTCGCCGCCATCCTGCCCTACCTCGCCCCCACCGCGCTCGCACCGCTGATCGTGGCGGTCCTGCTCGGCACCGGTCCGGCGATCATGATGGCGCTCGTCGTCTCGCTCTTCACCGGCGTGATCCACGGCAACCGCCTCGATGTGCTCGTGGTGACGTTCTTCGCCTCCATGGTCGGCATCTTCGCCTGCCGCCGCGTCCGCCAACGCGGCCGGGTCCTGCGTGCCGGCTTTCTCTCGGGCCTGTGCGTGGCCGGGTTCGCCCTCCTGCTTGGGGCGGCCGACAACATCGGCACGGACAACCAAGGTGCCGTGCTCATCATTCTGCGACAAATGGGGGTGGGCCTCGGCATCGGGCTGGTCACCGGCATGGCCGTCGTCGGTCTGCTGCCCCTGCTCGAGATGCTCTTCCGCCGCACCACAGACATCACCCTGCTCGAGCTCACCGACTACAACCACCCCATCCTGAGCCGCCTCCAGCTCGAGGCGCCCGGCACCTACCATCACAGCCTGATGGTCGCCAACCTCGCCGAGAACGCCGCGCAGGCCATCGGCGCCAACCCGCTTGTCAGCCGTGTCTCCGCCCTCTTCCACGACATCGGCAAAACCGCCCAGCCCGAGTACTTCACCGAGAACCAGCGCGACCGCAGCAACCCGCACGACGACTGCAGTCCCCACGCCTCCGCCGCGATCATTCGCGCCCACGTCACTGAAGGGGTCGACCTCGCGCTGCGGCACCGTTTGCCCAAGCTCGTCGTCGACGCGATCCGCCAACATCACGGCACCACGCTCATCCAGTATTTCTACCAGCGCGCCCGCAAGGAACAGCGCCTCCCGCAACCCGGCCAGCCCGAGGTCGCCCCCGCCGTCGAGGTGCCCGAGGCGCCGTTCCGTTACGACGGGCCTAAGCCCCAGACCCGCGAGAACGCCATCCTCTTCTTCGCCGACTGCGTCGAGGCCGCCTCGCGCTCGCTGCGCAACGTCACCCGCCAAAGCCTCGCCGAACTCATCGACCGCCTCTTCCGCGAACGCATCGACGACGGCCAGCTCGACGAATGCCCCCTCACCTTCGCCGAGATCGCGAAGATCAAGACCTCGTTCGAATTCACCCTGCTCAACATGCTCCACGCGCGCATCGCCTACCCCGCGCCCGAGCCCGCCGCGCCCACGGCCGACAAAGCGCCGACCGAGCGCCCCACCACGCCCGCCCCCGATCATGCCCGCGAAAAACAGCCGCCCCGTTAAGGTCTACTGCGGCCATCCCAAGCTGCGGTTCACCCGCCCCGCCATCGCTGCCGCCATCCACGCGCTCGACGCCGCCGCGGCCCCCGCCACCGACTGCAACCGCGGCACCTGGCGGCTCGCCGCCGGCGAGATCTCCGTCGCCTTCCTCACCGATGCCGCCCTGGCCCGCCT
>JAEXPQ010000083.1 GCA_023446735.1 Verrucomicrobiota bacterium | reverse complement strand
GCGATTTCTATGGTTCTAAACCCCCCGGGGCGCCGGGCGCCCGGCCCCTCCCCCTCGTTGCCGGTGAGGCGGGACGAGCCGAGGGTCAACGCGATGCGCCCGCCCTCCGGCAGGGCGTCGCGCGCGTTCACGCAGAGGTTCATGATCACCTGCTCGATCTGACCCGGGTCGACATTGGCCCAGCAACCCTCGGGCGGCCCCGCCAGATCCACCGTGATCGTCTCGCCGAGCACGCGTCGCACCATCTTCAACATGCCCGCGACCAGCGGCGCGAGATCGACGGGGCGCACGTGCAGCCGCTGCTGGCGTCCGAACGCGAGCAACTGGCGGGTGAGCTCCGCGGCGCGCTGCGCCGCCTGCTCGATGTCGTGCAGGTACTCGCCCGTCTCGGCGGCGGTGGTGCCGGGCTGGCGCGCCAGCTCCACGCTGCCGCGGATGACGAGCAGCAGGTTGTTGAAGTCGTGCGCCACGCCGCCGACCAGCCGCCCAAGCGCCTCGATCCGCTGCGATTGCCGCAACTGCGCCTCGCTGGTGCGCAACATCTGCTCGGCCCGCCGCTCGCGGCGCCGCGCCAGGAGCAGATGGCCGATGGTCAGGGCCTGGAGCCCAATCACCAGCCCGACGAGCGATACCACGCGCCAGTGCTCCCGCCAAAAATTGTGCTCCGCGAACTGCACCCGGGCCCGGGTCGGCACGTTCGCCAGCGGCACGCCGAACCGGACCAGCTCGCGGGCGTCCAGCAGGAGCTCGGTGCGGCAACGACCGACCAGCGGCAACGGCCGGCCGGGCGTACCCGCCAGGGCTGTGGCGGCGATCTCGCCGACCTCGCGGCCGTGGACCCGCCCGTCGAGGAGCGCGCCGCCCACGATGCCGCGCCCGAAGTAGAAGCTCCACGGTCCGAACAGGGGGGCCGGACTCGCGGCGCGCGCCGCCGCCACGGCCTGCTCGTAGGTGCGCGCGGCGCCGGTGGAGTCGAGATTCCAGGACAACAGCAGCACCACGTCCCGTGTCGCATCGAGGCTCGCCAGCGCGGCCTCCGTCTCGGCGAAGGTGCCGTGCCCCAGCCGCAGCGTGGTCGCGAACGGTCCGCCGGCGCCGAGCGTGGCCGCGAGGACCGCGTCGTTCGAACGGCCGGTCTCGGTGGTGTCGTTGACCACGACCAGACGCCGGGCCTGCGGAAAGAGGGCTCCGGCCAGCTCGAGCGTCCCGGCCAGATCGATCGCCTCGACCACTCCGCCCACGCCGGCAGGAGGCGCTCCCGGCAGGAAATTCACACCGCCGAACACCACC
The DNA here is from genome assembly GCA_023446735.1 of Verrucomicrobiota bacterium. Taxonomy (GTDB): domain Bacteria; phylum Verrucomicrobiota; class Verrucomicrobiia; order Opitutales; family Opitutaceae; genus CAJCBL01. The sequence goes on along the minus strand of JAEXPQ010000083.1, from coordinate 1,658 downwards.
GGCACCCCGGCCGGCAGCTGCGCGCGCCGGCGCAGCACGAAATCGTAGGCGTAGTCGTCGATCGCCACAACCGCCGCGGGATGGCTCATCCCGAACTTGCTCGCGAAGTTGGCCTCCATCGCCGCCTCCCGACCGGGGAGGGGAAAACGTTTCACGTCGAGCTGCACGAGCACCAGCTCCGCCCGTTCGCCGAGCGTCTCGCGCAGGCCGGCCAGCACCGCGTCCTCCCACTCCATGCCCACGTGATAGGAAAGGACGACCAGGACGTTCGGTCGCACCGCCGCCTCCTCGGCTCGGCCGAGAGAACAGTGGAGCGCCCAGGCGACGAGGGCCGCCAGCCACAGCCGACCGCACCAACCCGCTGCCCGACCGGTGGGCGCAGGGAAGATTTCGAGGGAAGTGCGCAAAGGCGGAGGCATGATCCCAGAGCGGGCCGGCGGTGCCGGAGGCCGGAAAACCACCCGACCCGTTGCCCACACATCGGCCGTCCGCCCCGGCGCTTGAGCCGCCCGCAGGCAGGCGCCGGTTGGCAAGACGCGGTTTTCTCGTATCTCGACCTCTGCCATGGGGCTCCGCCCGCCACACCTCCTCACCCTCCCGCTGCTCGCGGCGACGCTCGCCGCCGCGGCCGACCCGTCTCCCGCCGTGAACCCAAATCCTCCCGACACTCCGCCCCCGGCCTGCGCCGTGTCCGCCCGCTCCGCCTGCGGCCTGCCCTCGCAGGTCGTGATCGACATGACCAAGGCGAAGGTCCGGCGCACCGAGGCCGAATGGCGCGCCCGCCTCACACGCACCCAGTACCGGGTTGCCCGCCAGCAGGGCACCGAGCCGGCGTTCGACAACGCGTACTGGAACTTTCACGGCGACGGGGTCTTCGCCTGCGTCGGCTGCGACAGCCCGCTGTTCGACTCCCGCCACAAGTTCGACTCCGGCACCGGCTGGCCGAGCTACCGGCAACCGCTCGAACCGGCCTTCGTGGGCGAGACCCGCGACACCAGCCACGGGATGATCCGCACCGAGGTCCACTGCACCGTGTGCGGTTCGCATCTCGGCCACGTGTTCGACGACGGTCCCCGCCCCACCGGCCTGCGCTACTGCATCAACTCCGCCTCCTTGAAGTTCGTTCCCCGCGCCGAGTACGAGGCGTGGACGGCGCAACAAGGCGCCTCCCAGCCCTGATCCGAGGCCGCCGGGTCGAGTAGCGCGGTCCATCCGTACCCGATTCCCACTTCCGCGGCCTGACGTCCGCGCCACGGCGCAAGACTCCGCCCGGGCCGCCCGGGACAAGGCCGACCGGACTGCGGTGCCGGCGGCCCGTCGGCGCTCACAGCGCGATCTTGAGTTTCAGGTGGCGCAACGCCTCGTCGTGCATGGTGCGCACGCGCTCCTCGTTCACCCCGAGCGCCCGGCCGATCTCGCGGGTCGACATGCCTTCGCAGTACGAGAAGAGGAGGACCAGTCGGGGGAGGTGGGGCAAAGCGTTGATCACGTCGACCGCATGGTCGGTGGCAGCGGTGCGGAGGGTGACGGCATGGGGGGAAAGGAGGTCGTGGGTTGCCATGGTGGCGGACCGTTTGCAGCGGCCGTGCCAGCGGCGGAGCGAATGCGCCAAGCTGCACGCAACCAACGAGAAAGACCGGCAATTCACCCGCCACGGC
>JAEXPQ010000189.1 GCA_023446735.1 Verrucomicrobiota bacterium | reverse complement strand
GGAGGGCACCGGACGGCTGGCGGCGGAGGCCGCGCTGAGGCGGACGACGACCCGGTCGCCGTGCAGGGCGATGCCGGTGTCCTCGGCGGCGATCTCGACCGGTTCGGGCGCGGGTGCGTCGGGCGCGGCGCCCGCGGCCGGCTCGGGCCGCAGCAGGCCGCGGCCGTTGGCCCGGATCTGGATCGTGCCGGTGACGAGGTCGGCGTCGACCGGGAGGCAGTAGCGGTCGGATTTGACGCGGACGACGGTGCCGCGGGAAAGAAGCTGCTGGAGCTCGGAGTCGAGCTTGCGCAGTTCGGGTTTCTTGAGCCCGAGCGCGGCCCCGATCTCAGGGCGGTTCAGGGGCACATAATCGCTCCGCCCCAGCAGTTGGAGCAGACGCTCGTGGAGTTTCATTCCGCGGAAATTGGGATGGAAACGGGCGCGGCACAACCCCAGTTTCCGAGGCGATGAACATCGTTCATGCAGCCAGCGAGCTGTTCCCGTTCATGAAGACCGGTGGGTTGGCGGATGCCGTGGGGGGCCTGACGAAGGCGCTCGCGGCGGCCGGCCACGAGGTCTCCGTCTTTCTGCCCGGATACCGGACGGCGCTCGAGCATCCCGAGGCCGACGGCGCTGAGCGTGTGCACCGCCTGCAGATCGAGCTGGGCGGCCGCTTCCTCGAGGCGGACCTCCTGCGGCTGCGGCTCGCGCCCGGCCTCACGGTGTATTTCGTGGTTCGCGACGAGTTCTTCGACCGGCGCGGCGCCTACGGCACCAACGAGCGCGACTACGACGACAACGCCGAGCGCTTCGTCTTCTTCTGCAAGGCGGTGGCCGAGGCGATGCGCCTCGCCGACCTGAAGGCCGACGTGGTCCATGCGCACGACTGGCAGACGGCGCTGCTGCCCGTCTTCGTGCGCCTCGCCGAGGAGCGCCACGACACCTCGCTGGCGGTGAAGACCGTCTTCACCGTGCACAATCTCTCGTTCCAGGGCGTGTTCCCGATGGACGCGTTCGGGTTGACGAACCTGCCGGAGGAGTTCCGCAGCGTCGACGGGCTGGAGTTCTTCGGCCAGCTCAACCTCATGAAGGCCGGCCTGCTCTTCGGCGACCGGGTGACGACGGTCAGCCCCACGTACGCGCGCGAGATCCAGACTCCCGAATACGGCTGCGGCCTCGAGGGCGTGATCGCCACCCGCGCCGCGGATCTCGTGGGGTTGCTCAACGGCATCGACGAGGCGATCTGGGACCCGGCGACCGACCCGCTTCTGCCGGCGCGGTATTCGGCGGAGGATCCGGCGGGCAAGGCGAAGTGCCGGCGCGCGCTGCTCAAGAAGTGCGGCTTCCCGCTGGACAGCACGGCGCCGATCTTCGCGGTGATCTGCCGCCTGGTGGAGCAGAAGGGCGTCGATCTGCTGCTGGCCGCCCGGCGGTTCTTCGAGACGGAGGACTGTCACCTGATCGTCGTCGGTACGGGCTGGGCCCGCTACGAGACGGCGCTCAACGAGCTCGCCCAGGCGTATCCGCGCCGGGTGGCGTTGGCGAAGGTGCTCGACGAGCCGATGACCCATCTGGTGGAGGCCGGCGCGGACTTCTTCCTCATGCCCTCGATCTTCGAGCCGTGCGGGCTCAACCAGATGTATTCGCAGCGTTACGGCACGATTCCGCTCTGCAGCCGCGTGGGCGGACTCGTCGACACGGTGATCGATCTCGAGGACAGCCCGGAGCAGGGCACCGGTCTGCTTTTCTCGCCGACCGAGCAGGGCATTTCCTGGGCCCTCGAGCGTGCGATGATGCTGTACCGCGCCCCGGAGAAGCTCCGCGCGGTCGCGCAGCGCGGGATGCGGCGCGCCTTCGGTTGGACCGCCGCGGCTCGCCAGTACGAACGGCTCTACCGCGACGAGCTCTGAGCGGCGCGGATGGCGAGGCCGACGAGGCCTGAGTGCCGCCTGACGCGAACGCCGCATTTGGGCCGAGGGTCGGGGGATGAATCCCGCGCCACGGCCGGGGGTTCCGCAGTGGCCGCATGTCGGAGAACACCGGTCGGATCAAATGCTCGCGGAATCGGGCCGTGGCGCGCGCCTTCAGACCGCGATGGCGGGCCCTGCTCGCGAGGAGGGGCTTGGCGTTCAGGCCCCGCGCGGCGCGGAAGCCTCCCGCACTACGGCTGCGGGTTCCGGCTATCGGGGACGGCGTCGTTGTCGTCCGGCGGAGGCATCGCCGCCTTGAGCTTCCGGGCCCGGGCGACGAAGAGGAAGTACACCGCCGGGCCGAAGGCGAAGAGCATCACCGCGATTCCCGTCGCCAGCCCCGTTGCAGTGAACAAGCCGGCGCAGCAGGTGTTGCGCTGGCGGACCACGATATGGCAGGGCACGGCCACCAGGAGTTCAAGTACGCTGCCCTTGATCAGGCGCAGGCAGACTTGGGAGACGAAGTCCGCCGCCGGGCGTTCCCGCGCGAGCCGGTGGAAGAGGATGGTCCAGAGACACCACAATCCGGCGACGAGGAGCGCGAGCAGGAGGGGTTCCCACGGCTTGTCGTTGTCGCCGCGCACGGCTGCCAACACCGAGATGGCCGCGCCGGCGCCGAGCAGACCCATGGCGCCCGCCCCGAGCAGGATCGTGGGCCAGAGGGAGCGTTGCGTGACCGGCCGGCCGTGGACGAGCCGGACAGGCAGCAGCAACAGCAGCCACTGGCAGACGCCGAGCACCGCCAGCACCAGCCACAGCCCCGGATGGCCGTACAGCTCGGCGAGGAACTGCCCCTCGGGCCATCGGCCGGCGGCCACCGCGAGCAGCGGGAGCAGCAGCACCGCGAGGAGGAGGGCGTAGAGACCGGCGATCGCGAGGGGCCAGGATTTCATCGGTGACGGAATCCCGTGGTATCCGCTTGGCGGGAGACCGGCGAGGCCAAACCAACGGGCTGGCCAACGCGGGCGGGAACGGTTTCTCTTCCGCGCACCGGTTCGCCGGTCTCCAACACCATGAAGATCCTCCCGCTCGATCCGCTCGCGAACCGCTCGCTGGAGGCGCTGCTTGCCTTCCTCGGGGGCGTGCGGGCCGAGGCGGAGCGCGACGGCCGGCCGCGGCTGGTGAGCATCTCGGTGGAGGCGGAGCGGCTCGATCCGCTGGCGGTGCTGGAATCGATCTACGAGCCCGGGCAGGTGCATTTCTACGCCGAACGGCCGACGGCCGACTTCGCCGTGGCCGGCGCCGAGGCCGTGGCGGCGATCGAGTGCGCAGGTGCCGGGCGCTTCGAGACGGCGGCGGCCTTCGTGCGCGAGCTGCTTGCCCGCACGGTGGCAGTCGGCGCCGTGCAGGTGCCGTTCGGCGGGCCGCTGTTCTTCGCCACCTTCGGCTTCGCCGACGAGGCCGCCCCCGGCGCGGCGTTTCCGGCCGGTCGAGTATTCGTGCCGCGGTGGCAAGTGGCGCGCAGCGGCGGGTGCTCGGTGGCGGTGGCGAACACGCTGATCGCGCCCGGCGCCGACATCCGCGCGGATGCGGAGCGGATCTGGCGCGCCCATGCCAAGTTCGGCGCGTTCGACTATGCGGCGCCGACGTTCGCGGGGGCGCTGGAGGGCGCCGTGGCCGAGGAACGCGAGGTGGGCCCGGAAGGCGGATATGCGGGCAACGTGGCGGCGGCCGTGGCCGCGATCCGCGCGGGACGCTATCGCAAGGTCGTCCTGGCCCGGGCGCGCGACCTGCGGGCGACGACCCGTTTCCATCCCCTGCGCGCGCTCAACGCGCTGCGCGGCCGGTATCCGGACTGCTATTCCTTCTCGGCCGGCAACGGCGCGGGGGCCAGCTTCATCGGCGCGAGCCCCGAGCGCCTCGCCGCCGCGGCGGACGGACGGCTCCGCACCGAGGCGTTGGCCGGGTCGGCCCCGCGCGGCCGGACGGCCGCGGAGGATGCGGCGTTCGCCCGGCAGCTGCTCCACAGCGACAAGGACGGTCGCGAGCAGGGGCTCGTGCTCGACTCGATCTTGCGGCGGCTGGCGAAGGCCGGCGTGGCGACCGTCGCGCCGGGGCGCCCGCGGGTGCGACAACTGCCGAATGTGCAGCATCTGTGCACGCCGGTGGAGGCGATGCTGGCGCCGGACGCGGATTTCCTGCGCATTGTGGGCGAGCTGCATCCGACGCCCGCGGTGGGCGGCACTCCCCGCGAAGCCGCCGTGGAGCACCAGCGGCTGCTGGAGCCGTTCGACCGCGGTCTCTATGCCGGCGCGCTGGGCTGGATCGACCACCGTGGCGGCGGCGAGTTTTTCGTCGGCATCCGCTCGGCATTGATGAATGGAGACACCGCACGGCTCTACGCCGGCGCGGGGATTGTCGAGGGATCGGATCCCGCGGCCGAGCTGGCCGAGACCGAGCTGAAGATGCGCGCCCTGCGCGAGGCGTTGTTGGGGTGAGCGATGGCGTTGCGACGGGATGCGCTTTTTGCGGGATGAATCCCGCACCACGGCCGGAGGCTTCGACGACAGCCAGTGGTTGGCGTGGACGGCGGTGGCGCGTGCATCCGGGCAGCGGGAGCCGGGTTGAGAAGCGGCCCGGCTTTCCCATGGGAGGGGAATTGACGGGCGGCGGGCGGGGCGGCTTGCTCGCGCGCCATGGACTTCCTCGCGGACCCGCAAATCTGGATCAGCCTGCTCACGCTCACCGCGCTCGAGATCGTGCTCGGAATCGACAACGTGATCTTCATCTCGATCCTCGCCGGCAAGTTGCCAAAGGAGCAGCAGCCGAAGGCCCGGCAGACCGGCCTGGCGCTGGCGCTGCTCACGCGCATCGGGCTGCTGGCGTGCATCGCGTGGCTGGCGAAGCTCACCGCGCCGTTGTTTGCGGTTCTTGGACACGGCGTCTCGGGTCGCGACCTGATCCTGCTCCTCGGAGGTCTGTTCCTGATCGCGAAGAGCACGTTCGAGATCCACGAGAAGCTCGAAGGCGAGGACGGCGCGCAGAGCGCGGGCAAGGCGGCGAGCTTCGGCGCGATCGTCGTGCAGATCATGCTCCTCGACATCGTGTTCTCGCTGGACTCGGTGATCACCGCGGTGGGCATGGCGCAGCAGCTGTGGGTGATGATCACGGCCGTGGTGCTCGCGATGGGCGTGATGCTCTTCTTCGCCGGGGCGATCAGCGATTTCGTGCACCGCCACCCGACGCTGAAGATGCTTGCGCTCTCGTTCCTGCTGTTGATCGGCGTGGCGTTGGTGGCGGAGTCCATGCACCAACCGATCCCGAAGGGCTACCTGTACTTCTCCATGGCGTTCGCCTTCGGGGTGGAGATGTTGAACCTCAAGCTGCGTTCGAAACAGCCCGCGAAGCCGGTGGAGCTGCATCAGCAGATCCGCTGAGAGAACCGCGGCGGAGGGGAGCCGGCGAGCGCGCCCGCCCGCCGGCGGCGGCGCCCCGCTAGGCGGCGGGGCGCGAGTGTACCCAGTAACGAGTGACGGTCTGGTGGTCGTGGCGGATGTCATACCCCCACTCGGTGGAGAGGAGCGTGACCGCCGGCTCGCCCGACTCGGCGGAGGCGAGGTTGGCGTACTGGTGGGCGAGCAGGGCGGCCTCGTGCCGCGCGCGGGAGAGGGCCGTGGCGAAGGCCTCCTCGACCGATTCGAATTCGCCGACGTTCTTCACACTCTGCCGTGGCGTCCCGTTGGGCACCGAGACCAGCGCGAACTCGAACACGCTGTAGATCTCATGGAAGGGGAGCGGAGTGGAGTGGTCGTCGTTCATGGTGTGGGAAGGTTACGGCACCATCCATGCACATTGCATGCCGCACAAACGGCGAGATCGGCTATGAAGGTGCGCTTTTCAAGGCGCGCCTGCGGCGCAGCCCGGCTTATTCCTGCGCGGCCTTCACGCGGCGCGGGCGCGGGCGGCGGGTCGCGCCGGGTTCCCCTCGGTGGTGGGCCGCAGCAGTCGACGCAGCGGCAGGAAAACCAGCAGCTGCCAGAGGCCGTAGGCCGCGACGATTCCGACCGCGGCGTAGACAGCGCCCTCGGCGGTGGTCGGCACGGCGGGCTTGAACACCGCCAGAGTCGACTGGGCGATCTCGGTGTCGAGATGGCGCAAAAACGCCCAAGGGCGCGACCAAACCGTCGCATCGAGCAACGCGGCCTGTGCGGCGCCGAGCGCCTCGGCCCGCGCGGCGGTCTCGGCCATCGTGGTGCCGAGCCGGGCGAGCCCCGGATCGGCGTTGGCCGTGGTGTCGGCCACGAACTGAGCCCAGGGCTTGCCCGCGGCCGTCGCGGCGGCCTCGAACGCGCCGAGCTGCCGCAGCGCTTCCGCCAAGTGACCGCCGAGCCGCTGGAGATACTGCTGGAAAAACTCGGGCGCCTGGGCGGCGGCGACGGCGCCGAGCACGCAGGCGACGCGGTCGAGAAAACCGGCGGACGCGGTGAGCGCGGCGGCGGCGGAGCGGCGGAACATGCGGCGCAGAAAAGCGAAACGGCGGCCTCGGGTCAACCGGGGCCGCCGTGAGATTTCGCTGAAACCGCCGGCTATTTCGCGGCGGGGGCCGGGGCCGGCGCCTCGGCCGCGGGTTTCGGGGCGGCCTCGATCACGTTGCGGTTCTCCCAGCAGTACTTGCCGCCGTGGCGGTTGTGGTCGAGGCGGATCCAGGCCGCCGCGGCGAGGAGCCCGGCCAGAAGCACCAGGAGGACGAAGCGGCGGCGGGCGCGGGCGGCCGCCTTGTCCTCGAACGGGTCCTCCAGCGAGCGGCGCGCGCCGGGCGGCAGTTTCGCCAGCGCGGTGAACGAAGTGCCGAGCGGGATGTTGATCTTCACCCGGCCGTTGATGGCCCAGCCGTTGGCCTCGAGGACCGGACCGAGCGTGCGCTGGCGGAGCTTGAGCCAGGCGATGAGCATCGACGGTAGGGAGATCACGAGGACAAGCGCGACGAGCACGAGCGGGTACTGCCACCACGAGAGGTCGAGCACCTTCGCGAAGATGGCCGCGAGCATCGTGCCGATCGAACCGAGGGCGACGCCGATACCGGTGATGAGCGCGAGGTCGAACTTCTTCGGCTCCGCGGGCTTGGCGGGCGCGGACTTGTCGGCGTTGGCCGTGGCCGTGGCGGCGGTGGCGAGCTTGGCGTCGGCGGCGGACTCGGCGGCGGCGGCCCGCTTGGCGACCTGCTCCTCGACCATGCGGATGAACTTCTTGTACGGGGACCAGAAGGCCTGCCGGATCGAGATCGGGTTGTCGACGATCTTGGTGATGGTGGCGTCCCAGTCGCGGCCCTTGCGGTCGACGAAGAGGCCGTTGCGGCCGACCATGAGGTAGTCGGCGTCGCCGTTGGAGAAGACGGCGGCGATCTTCATGGTCTCGCCGGGGCGCTTGAGGTCGCAGTAGGCGATGTAGCACTTGCTCAGGGCGGCGACCCCGGCATGGGCGCCGGCATCCGCGACCTGGATGCAGAGGTCGCAATGGCGGCTGTCGAGGTAGAGCGTGCCGGCCTGGAAGACGGTGGGGCGGGCGGGGTCGTAGAAGTCGGCGAAGTTGACGAAGTTGGCCAGCAGGCGGGCGAGGTCGCGGTGGTAGCGCACGAGGCGCTCGACGGACTCGATGGCGGCCATCTCGCCGGCGAGGGCGGCGTCGCGGGCGATGAGCTTGGCGATCTCCTCGCGGGCGGAGCCGGTGAGCAGCTCGCGCAGGCGGGCAGGGCCAAGCTTCTCCACGGCGGTGGCGGGCTTGGCGGCGGCCCAGGCGGCGTGCGCTTGAAACTTGGCGACGGTCTCGTGCCATTCGAGCTCGGTGAGCGAGGTCCGGGCGAGGCCGAGGATCGGGGCTGCGACCTGGCTGCGGAAGGCGGCCATGGCGGCGGCCCAGGCGGGGTTGACGCCCTCGACCAGCGGCAACGGGCGGCCGGAGCCGACTTGGGCGAGGGGGAGGGCGGCGATCTCGGCGCCGAGGGTCGAGAGGTCCTTGGCCGCGGCGGCGATGAGCTCGGATTCGGGCCGGTTGAGGTGATTGGCGGCGCGGTGGTCGAAGGCGGCGAGGTGGCAACGGTTGAAGTAGTCGTCGACCTTCGTGCGCACGGCCTGCAGCGCGGCGAATGCGCCGGCGGTGCGGTCGCCGAGGAACTGGATCCCGGTGGGCGCTCCGGTCGACTGGTCGGCTTTGGCGGTCCAGTCGGCGAGGGCCTGGATCTCGCCGAAGAATTTGTCGACCAGGGCCGAATCGACCCCCGGCAGCCCGCTGCGGTCGGGCTTGGAACCGACGGTGGCGAGGATGTCGAGGATGGCCTGCTTGGTCGCGGGATCGGAGGCGGCCTCGGCGGGGACGATGCCGTCGCCGTTGAAACGGGTTTGCGCGAAGATCTTCGCAGTGTCGGCGATCTCGGCCACCGCGATGCTGGCGGCGTCGGGCTTGCCGAGGGCGGCGAGGATCTGTTTGGCGGCGGCGAGGATGGCCTGCCCTTCGGGCTTGTCGGTGGCGACGTTGGCGAGTTCGACCGGGGCATCGCCCCGGGCAAGGCTGTCACCCGACTTGAGGCGAGCGAGGGCCCACCCGACGGCGGCGAGGATCTCGGGCACGCGAATGCGGCTGTCCTTGTCCGTGTCGATCAGGTCGAGGGTGCGCTGGTCGAACTCGAGGCCTTTGGTGGGGCAGGCAAGGGCGATCCAGAGCTTCGGGTCCAGACTGGCTAGCTGCGCGAGGTCGGCTCCGGTCTCGAGTTTGACCTGGTCGAGTCCGCCGGCGCGGAAGAACTGCCAGGGGTGAGTGGCGGTGGAGGTAGGCATCGTTTAAGGGTTGGAGTGGCACCGTAATGAAACTGGTGCGATTGCCAATCCGTGATCTGCCAGGGGGATGCCGCGGCGGGCGCAGGGCACCGTGCAATTTTCTGAAAAATAGGCTGGAAACTGAAAATAAGGCGGCTAACGGTTCGCCGCCTTACGGTATTCTTCCTGCCTATCATGTTTCTTCTTCGCGACCTTCCCGACCACGATTGCCTGGCCCGTCTCAAAGACCGTTATCCTGAGATGGAGACCGAGAGCATCCGCGCGATCATGTGCCTGGTTCGGACCGTCCATGACGTGACGGAAGGCTTCGAACGGTTTCTTGCTGAGCACGGTCTCTCGCACGGGCGTTTCGCGATCATGATGTATCTGAACCGCAATCCGGAGACGCCGGTGAACCAGACCAATCTGGCCGAGGCCTACGGGGTGAGCAAGGCGACCATTACGGGGCTGATCGATGGTTTGGAGCGCGATGCGATGGTGGAGCGGTTGCCGGATCCGGGCGATCGGCGGGCGACCTTGGTGCGGCTCGCGCCTGCCGGCCTGAAGTTCCTCGCCGACTTCCTGCCGAACCACTTCCGCTGCGTCGCGGAGCTGATGTCCGGTCTCGACGCGACCGATCGGGCGAAACTTATGGAGCTGCTCTGCCGGGTGCAGGGCGGCCTTAGCCGCGTGCTGGCCCAGGGTGGCGAGACCGCCTGCGGCTGTGCGTGCTCGCAGAACCGTTCGACCGCTGCGGACGACCGCCGGCCCAGAGAGGCTTGAAGCTCGCCCGGCCCGCACCGTTCCCTGCGCAAAGCCCATCCCGCGACCACTTCTTCGCTGATTCAACCTTCCTTCCCTCTCCTATGTTCAAGAAACTCGTCCTTCTCGCCGCCTTCCTCGCGCTCGTGATCGGAGGTCTCGCCATTCTCAAACTGCCGCAGTTCAAGGCCATGGAGGCCGCCGGCGCCGGCATGCAGATGCCCCCGCAGACGGTCGCCACCGCGATCGCCGCCGCCGAATCCTGGAATCCGACCATCAACGCCGTCGGCTCCCTCGTGGCCGAGAACGGTATCACTCTCAGCGCCGAGGCCAGCGGCGTGATCGGGCGCATCGACTTCACCTCCGGCGCCAAGGTGGCCAAGGGCGACCTGATCGCCCAGATGGACGTCACCCTCGAGGAGGCGCAGTTGCGCTCCGCCGAGGCCAGCGTCGAGCTCGCCCGGCTCAATGCCGAACGCATCCGCGAGCTGCGCAGCCGCGACACGCTCGCCCAGTCCGAGGCCGACGCCGCCGAGGCCCAGCTCAAGCAGGCCGCGGCTGCCGTCGAGCAGATCAAGGCCGCCATCGAGAAGAAGACCTTCCGCGCGCCCTTCGCCGGCCGCCTCGGTATCCGCCGCGCCAACCTCGGCCAGTTCCTCAACGCCGGCGACGCTCTCGTCTCGCTCGAGGCGCTCGACCCGATCCATGTCGATTTCACCCTGCCGCAGCAGCGCCTCTCGGAGCTCGAGTCCGGTCAGCCCGTGCGCGTCGTCGCCGACGCCGCTCCCGACCGCGTCTTCGACGGCACCATCACCGCCATCGACTCGCGCATCGATCCGCAGACCCGCAGCATCCGCATCCGCGCGACGCTGGCCAACGGGGACGAGCTCCTGCGCCCGGGCATGTTTGCCAAGGTCGAGGTTGTGCGCCCCGCCGGCGCGCCGCAGGTCGTGGTGCCGGTGACCGCCGTCAACTATTCCACCTCGGGCAACACGGTGTTCGTCGTCGAGACCGCCAAGGGCAAGGGTCCGGAGGGCGGCGACCTCAAGACCGTGCGCCAGGAGGTCGTCCGCCTCGGCCAGGCCCGCGGCGATTTCGTCATGATCCTCGCGGGCGTGAAGCCTGGCGAGGAGGTCGTCACCCTCGGCGGTTTCAAGCTGCGCAACGGCGGCGCCGTGATCGTCAACAACGCCCTCGCGCCCAAGCCGGAGCTCGCGCCCAAGCCGGCCAACAGCTGATCGGTCCCCGCACCGGCCGTCTCCCCCTCCAACGCCGCGCTCCGCGCCCGTTATGAAACTCAAGTCCTCCATCACCGACATCTTCATCCGGCGACCCGTCCTCGCGATCGTCGTCAACCTTGTGATCATCATCGCCGGCGTGCAGGCCTGGCGCACCCTGAGCGTGCGCCAGTATCCGCGCAGCGACAACTCCTCGATCACCGTCCGCACCTTCTATATCGGCGCCGACGCCGACCTCGTCCGCGGCTTCATCACCACTCCGATCGAGCGCGCCATCGCCGCGGCCGACGGCATCGACTACATCCAGTCGACCAGCAGCCAGGGCATGTCCGAGATCACGGCCCGCCTGCGCATCAACTTCGACGGCAACGAGGCGCTCACGCAGATCACCTCGAAGGTCAATGCCGTGCGCGGCGACCTCCCGCCCGAGTCCGAGGTGCCGCTCATCGACCTCGTGCCGGCCGACTCGTCGTTGGCTTCCTGTTACCTGAGCTTCGCCTCCGGCGTGATGGAGCAGAACGAGATCACCGACTACCTCACCCGCAAGGTCCAGCCGCGCCTCTCCGCCGTCGCCGGCGTGCAGCGCGCCGAGATCATGGGTGGCCGCACCTACGCGATGCGCATCTGGCTCAAGCCCGACCGCATGGCCGCGCTGGGTGTCACCCCCGCCGAGGTGCGCGAGGCGCTCGCGGCGAACAACTACCTCTCCGCGCTCGGCTCCACCAAGGGCGCGCTCATCCAGGTCCCGCTCACTGCCAACACGAACCTTCGCACCGCCGAGGAGTTCCGTCAGCTCGTCGTGCGCAGCAGCGGCGACACACTCGTGCGCCTCCAGGACCTCGCTGATGTCGTGCTCGGCGCCGAGGACTACAGTTCCGAGGTGCGTTTCAGCGGCCAGACGGCCGTGTTCATGGGCATCTTCGTCCAGCCCAACTCGAACTCCATCGAGGTCATCGGCCGCGTGCGTGCCGAGATGGAGAAGATCAAGGCCGAGGTGCCCAACGGCCTCGACGCCAACATTGCGTACGACGCCACCGAGTACATCAACGACGCCATCCACGAGGTGGTGAAGACCCTCGTCGAGACGCTGCTCATCGTGATGCTCGTCATCTTCCTCTTCCTCGGCTCGTGGCGCACCGTGCTCGTGCCGATCATGGCGATCCCGATCTCGCTCATCGGCGCCGTCTTCCTGATGCAGGCCTTCGGCTTCACGCTCAACCTGCTCACGCTGCTCGCCGTCGTGCTCTCGGTCGGTCTCGTGGTCGACGACGCCATCGTCGTCGTCGAGAATATCGAGCGTCACCTGCGCGAGGGCCAGTCGCCCTTCGACGCCGCCATCGCCGGCGCCCGCGAGCTCGTGGGCCCCGTGATCTCGATGACGATCACGCTCGCCGCCGTGTACACGCCCATCGGCCTGCAGGGCGGCCTCACCGGCGCGCTGTTCCGCGAGTTCGCGCTCACGCTGGCCGGCGCGGTGTTCATCTCCGGCATCGTGGCGATCACGCTCTCGCCGATGATGTCCTCGCGCCTGCTCGACCGCTCCGCCGAGGAGCACGGCTTCGCGGGCATGATCAACCGGCACTTCGACAAGTTCCGGCAGTTCTACGGCAAGATCGTCGACGCCTCGCTCGGCGCCCGCTGGATGGCGTACGCCGTGTGGCTGGTGCTGTTTGTCTCCACGTTCATGATGTGGCAGCTCTCGCCCAAGGAGCTCGCGCCGACGGAGGACCAGGGCTTCATGTTCGGCATCGTGACCGACACGGCCGCCAACGCCACGCTTGACGCGACCTCGCGCAGCACCAAGGCGATCGACCAGGCGATGATGAGCGTGAAGGAGTTCGACTATTCGTTCCAGGTTGCGATGCCCACGGGCGGCTTCGCCGGCATGATCGTGAAGCCGTGGAACCAGCGCGAACGCGGCATCGCCGAGATTGTCGGCGAGGTGCAGCAGAAGACGCACTTCATTCCCGGCGTGAGCTTCTTCCCGGTGCTCCCGCCCGCGTTGCCCGGCGGCAGCGACATGCCGGTTGAGTTCCTCATCTGCTCCACCGAGGACCATGCCCGCATGCTCCCGGTGGCCGAGGAACTGCTCGGGCGCGCGATGGGCTCGGGCAAGTTCATGTTCCTCCAGCAGGATACCAAGGTCGACCAGCCGCAGGCGCGGGTGATCATCGACCGCGAGAAGGTCGCCGCGATGGGCCTGAACCTGCGCCAGGTCGGCTACGACCTCGCCTCCGCGATCGGCGGCAACTACGTGAACCGCTTCAGCATCGAGGGCAGCAGCTTCAAGGTCATCCCGCAGGTCGAGCGTGCCCAACGTCTCACCACCGACCAGCTGTCCGACATCCACATCTCCGGCCCGCGCGGCGAGCTGATCTCGCTCGGCACCATCGCCCACCTCGAGCAGACGGTGATCCCGCGCTCGCTCAGCCGCTTCCAGCAGCTCAACGCGATCAAGATCAGCGGCGTGACCAACAGCACGCTCGACGATGCGCTCCTTACGCTCGAGGGCCTCGCCAAGGAGACGTTGCCGGCCGGCTACACGGTGGACTACACCGGCGAGTCGCGCCAGCTGCGCACCGAGGGCGACAAGTTCCTCCCCGCGCTCCTGCTCGCCGTCGTGATGATCTTCCTGGTGCTCGCGGCCCAGTTCAATAGCTTCCGCGACCCGCTGATCATCCTCTTCGGCTCGGTGCCGCTGGCGTTCTTCTCGGCGCTGCTCTTCACCTACGGCAAGATGCTCAATCCGAACGTGCCGTGGTGGACCGACGGCTTCACAACCTCGATCAACATCTACTCGCAGGTCGGCCTCATCACCCTCATCGGCCTGATCGCGCGCAACGGCATCCTCATCGTCGAGTTCGCCAACCAGCTCCAGGAGCAGGGCCGCTCGAAGCTCGAGGCCATCCGCCAGGCCTCGCGCACCCGCCTGCGCCCCGTGCTGATGACGACCGTCGCCACCGTGGCCGGCCATCTGCCGCTGTGCTTCGTTTCCGGTCCCGGCGCCGAGGCCCGCAACAGCATCGGCCTGGTGCTGGTCGGTGGCATGGCGATCGGCACCGCGTTTACGCTGTTCGTCCTGCCGTCGCTGTACATGCTGCTCGGACACGATCTCCACGCCGAACAACCGCAGGGCAAGCCGCTCACCGCCTTCCCGGCCGCAGCCCCCGTGGCCGTCCCCGCCAAGTGACATCCTCCTCCGTCTTCCCATGAAATCCGTCCGTTCGATCCTTCTCCTGCTCGCCGCCGGTGCGTCCGCTGCCTACGGCGCGCCGGATCAGGCCCAGCCTGTACCCGAGCGCATCGATCTCCGCGGGGCCCTGACCTACGCCTACGAGAACAACTTCAGCATTCGCGCCGCGCGCGAACGCCTCAACCAGGCCGAGGGCGCCCTCACCACCGCCCGCGCGGGCCAGCTGCCCTCTGTGGGGGCCGAGGCCGCGTACAACCGCACCTCCAAGCAGATCTCCTCGCCCGGCTTCGACTCGGAGTCGTGGAACGCCGCCGCCAGCGTCAACCAGACCGTCTTCGCCGGCGGCGCGGTGGCGGCCGGGGTGAAGGCCGCGCGCGCCTCGCGCGATGCTGCCCAATACGAGTTGCAGGCCGTCGGCAACCAGGTCCTCGCGGGCGTCCGCATCGCCTTCTACAACGTGCTCCGCGCCCAGCAGACGATCGCGGTCCGCGAGCAGGCGCTCTCGCTCCTCGAGGAGGAACTCAAGAACGCCCGCAACCGCTACGAGGCCGGCGCCGGGGCCCAGTTCGATGTGCTCCGCGCCGAGGTCGCGCTCGCCAACGGTCGGCCGCCGCTGATCACCGCCCGCAACGATCTGAAGATCGGCATCGAGGAACTGCGTCAGCTCCTCGGCTTCACCAACCGCGAGGGCGCCAATCTCACCAAGGTACCCGAGTTCCTCGGCGAACTTGCGTTCGGCAACGAGCAGTTCTCGCTCGACGAGGCGCTCGCCGCCGCCCGCCGCCAGCGCGCCGAACTTCAGGCCCTCGCCAAGGGCGTGTCGATCGCCGACGCCGGCGTGACCGTGGCCCGTGCCGGCTACCTGCCCAAGGTCGGCGCCTCCGCCGGCTGGCAGGTCGTGAGCAACCGCGCGTTGCTCAACAACGGCCAGAGCAACCACGACGGTTGGTTCGTGGGTGCGCAGTCGTCCTGGGCGATCTTCGACGGCCGCGCCACCGCCGGGAGGATCCGCAGCGCGAAGTCGCAGGCCGCGCAGGCGCGGCTGTCGCTGCAGGAGCAGGAGCTCGCGATCGATGTCGAGGTGCGCCGCGCCTTCGCCTCCTGGCAGCAGGCGGTGGAGTTGGTCACGGCCTCCACCAAGGTGGTCGACCAGGCCGCCGAGGCGCTCCGTCTCTCCCGTGCCCGGTTCGATGTGGGCGCGGCCACGCAACTCGATGTCTTGCAGGCGCAAGTCGCGCTCACCGAGGCCGGCAACAACAAGGTGCAGGCGCTCTATGCCTACAACACCGCGGTCGCCCAGCTGCGCTCCGCGGTCGGCGATCCCGAGCCGGAGATCGCCGCGAAGTGAACTGACGTCCTCCAGCGTCCTCTTTCCTCAAGGTCCGGTCGTTCGACCGGACCTTTTCGTTTCGGGCGCTTGGGAATTCCCGGTGCCCGGTCCCGGTGCGTATCCGGAGTCTGGCGAGGCGCGCGCCATGAGCGCGGAGGCGCCGGCGGTCCCGAAGGGTTGCCCCCTGGTCGGCGGACCGCCTTGGCCGTGTCCGGCCTCAGCGGAACAGCAGCGGCAGGAACTGCTCGAGATACGTGCGCCAGTTGGTCCACTCGTGGCCGCCGTCACCGACCGTGTAGTCGAAACGGACCCGATTCTCGCCGAGCCAGGTGCGGAAGGCCTCGTTGCGCTGGAGGAGGAAATCGTCGCGTCCGATCGCGATCCACAACAGCCGCGGGCCGCCCTGGGTGCGCAGCCGCGGAAACTGCCGCCCCGGTTCGCCGAGCGGCACGGCGGCGCTGAAGGCGCCGACCCATTGGAACAGTTCGGGGTGGTTCAGCCCGAGTCCCAAGGCATGGCCGCCGCCCATCGAGAGTCCCACGATCGCGCGCTCCTGCGGGTCCGTGGACGCGCGGTAGTGGCGTTCGACGAACGGGAGCAGTTCTCCGGTCACGAGTCGTTCCATCGCCGCGAGGTTCGACGGAAAGTACTCCTCGACTCTTTCGAGGGGAAAGGGCAACGGGTGCCCGTGAGGCATCACGATGAGCGCGGGCTTCATCACGCCGCGGGCGATCAGATTGTCGGCGATGAGGTGGGCGCGCCCGTTCTCCGCCCAGGCGGTCTCGTCGTCGCCGTAGCCGTGAAGCAGGTAGACGACGGGGTGGCGCTGCGGCCCCGTGGGATCGTAGCCGGGCGGGGTATAGACTTGGAACGAGTATTCGCGGCCAGCGACGGCGGAGGTGAACGTGTGCCGGTGGAGCGTCCCGTGCGGCACGGGCTGCATGGCCCAGAGGGGCGGGGTGGCGCCGGTCAGCTCGAACGCGCTCTCGGAGTTGATCCATTTCTTGGTCGAGCGGTTGCGCGGGTCGAGCGCCACCGCCCCGTCGACCTCGAAATGGTAGTCGTAGATGTCCGGAGCCAGATCGGAGACGGTGAGGGTCCAGACTCCCGCCGCGTCGCGGCTCATCGGTTGCGGGGCGGTGCGGCGCAGGCCGCGGAGGGCGACGGTGCGCGCCTCGGGCGCGTGGTACCGGAAGGTCACCCGGCCGTCGGCGTCGATCTCCGGCGAGACGAACGCCGGTGATTGGGCGTGCAAGGGAAGCGTGGCCGCCGCGGCGAGGCACAACGCCACGGTCAGCCGAAGGAGATGCGGGGATTTCATCGGTATCCGCGATGTGGGCGCGCCGTCGCGACGTCAAGCGGCCACCGGCGGCCCCACGCCGTTTGGCGCGCTGTCACGGCCGTTTGTTGCACCGTTCGGCGCTGGTGCGCCCTGGCGCCGTGGGCGCGGCGCTCAATGGTGCGCGGCGGCCGGTGTCGCGGTGGCCTCGTGGGCGGGCGCGGCGCCGTGGGGGGCGGCGGGGGCCGGAGCCGGACCGTGGTCCGGCGCGTGCGCGGCGGGCGTGGTGTGGTCGAAGAACTCCACTTCTCCCGTCTCGATGTCGTAGAGGCCGCCGAGGACGCGGGCTTTGCCGTGCGAGACGGCGAAGGCGATCTCGGGGCTCAGTCGTTTCAAGTCGTCGATCGCCTGCCCGACGTTCGTCCGGATGGCGGCGGCGACGAGCGGGGCGCCGCGCATCCCCGGGTTGTCGGCCTTCGCTTGCGCGGCGGCCGGCACGATCGGTTTGACCAGTTGCGCGAGATTAGGACCGACGTGGGCTTCTTCGACCACGGCGGTGACGGCACCGCATTTGGTGTGGCCCAGGACGACGACGAGCCGGGCGCCCAGGTGCCCGACGCCGTATTCGACGGTCGCCACCTCGTCGACCTGCGCGACATTGCCGGCGACCCGGATCACGAACAGGCTTCCGATGCCCTGGTCGAAGATCAACTCGGGGGGAACGCGGGAGTCGGAGCAGGTGAGGATCACGGCGAACGGCTTCTGGC
>JAEXPQ010000305.1 GCA_023446735.1 Verrucomicrobiota bacterium | reverse complement strand
CAACCCGCCGGCGGGGGGGGAGCGGCCCGGGGCCTTTTTGCTGGATCGAGTGCGAATTGGAGCGTCGCTCACGGATTCGAGATCTGCACGCGGTAGAACTTGCGGATGCCGGTGGCGGTGGTGTCGGTGAACGTGAGGTCGCCCCCGGAGCCAGCGAGCGGGCCGGAGAGATCAGTCCAGAGCGCGGCGGTGAGATCGGCGGTTGAGAGCACACGGTAGGTGCGGCCGTCGGCGACGGGGCCGAAGACGATCGCCTTGTGCGCGGGCTGGCCGGCGACGGTTTGGATCCGGACGGTGAAGACGGAGGTGGCGAGATTCGGGTCGGTGGCGGCGAGGTATTCGAGGAGGTTGTTCTGGCCGTCGCCGTCGGGGTCGGCGGTAGGGCCGGCCACGGTGCTGCCTTCGCCGAAGTGGTCGACCTGCCAGTCGTCGGGCAGGCCGTCGCCGGCGTAGGGACCGAAGTCGTCGGCGGTGAGATTGAGGACGGTGATGGCGAGGGTGGCGCTCACTCCGCCGTAGGTCCCCTGGACGGTGGCGGTGGTGTCTTGATACACGGAGCCGGCGGTGGCGGTGCCGTCGCCGGCGAGCGAGGCGACGGGGCCGCTGACGACGGTCCATTTCACGGCGGCGCTGTCGGGCACGAGATGGGTGCCGTCGTCGAGGGTGGCGCTGGCGCCAAGTTCGGTGGTGGCGCGTTCGTTCACGGTGGCAGGATCGGTGGCGAGGGTGAGCGCGGTGACCTCGTAGAGCTGGCCCACGTAGCCGGAGCGATTGGAGTAGTTGGCGCTGGTGGCGAGGCCGGAGGCGTCGGGGGCGATGGCGCTGTCCTGTCGGTAGTTGGCGCTGGTGGCCTGCGGCTGGCCGGAGACGGCGGCAGGGATCGCCGGCTGGGTGGCTTGGGCGAACGCCGTGGTCGCCGCGGTGGCGAGGAGGAGTAGTGGAAGGTGCTTCATGGAACGAAGGTTGTCCGTTGCGTACTTCGCGGTTAATCGGGTTCCGTCAGGGCAGCTTGGCCTCGAGGGCGGCGAGGCGGGCTTCGAGGGCCGCGATCCTGGCGTCCTTGGCGTCGAGCTGCTTTTTGAGCTCCTGGATGGAGGCGAGGGCGACGCCGTCGGCATCGACGGAGGCGATGCCGGTCTCGTCGGCGCCGAGGTGGAAGGCGGCGGCGAAGTCCTGCGCCATGGGGCCGAGGTGGGGGGTGGTCTCGTCCTTGAACTTCCAGGTTGAAACCGGGAGCGCGGCCACGCCGGAGAGGATGGCGGCGGTGTCGGCGGGGACGATGTCGGTCTTGCGGTTGCGGTCGGAGGTCTGCACGAGCGACTTGACCTTCACGTTGCCGGAGAAGGTGGTGTCTCCGTTTTTGAGAACGACGAGGGCGTCGGAGCGGGCGAAGGGGGTGGCGCCGTTGCCGATCACGAAGAGGCGGTCCGTGCCGACCCAGGTGGTGGCACTGGGGTTGGTGGCGGCGGTATTGAGGGAGCCGACGGCGGTTTCGCAGAAAGAGGAGGCATTGGTGGCGCAGCCCAGCGCGGTGGCATACTCGCCGCTGGCGGTTGTGAAGAAGCCCGACGCGGCGGAGTAGGGACCTGTGGCGGTGGTGCCGTAACCGATGGCGGTGGTGCCGATGCTCTCGGCGGTGGTGTTGTACCCCATGGCGCAGGAATGGAGCCCGATTCGGCGGGTATCCCATTCCGCGCCGGTCACGGTGCCAGCGCGGAAGGCTCCAAAGCCGGGGAGAAACATCATGCGCGTGCCCGGGTCCGACACGGGGACGGTGGCGTCGTCGGCCACAGTGTTCGAGGATCCGGGGCCGTTGCCCTGCACGATGAACGCGGCGTTCTTGTGGACGGTGAGCGCATCGTGGCGAGCTGTATCCGAGGACCCGTTGCCGATGACGAAGAGCCGGTCGGCCGGGGCCCAGTCCGTGGAGGAAACCGGGTCGTAGCGGGTGTTGTTGCTGCCGACAGCGGTCTCGGCGTACGACGCGGCGGAGGTGCCGAGTCCCTGCGCCGTGGCGAAGGTTCCGTTGGCCGCGGTCCACACGCCCAGGGCGGTGGTCCCGTAGCCGCTGGCGGTGGTATGGTCGCCCATCGCCGTCGAACAGGCGCCGCTGGCGAAAGTGTAGGAGCCGGTGGCGGTGGAGTAGGAGCCGTTGGCGGTGGTGAAGTTGCCGAGCGCGACCGCGGCCAGACCGGTGGCGGTGGCCTGAAGGCCGGCGGCGAACGAGCTGTTGCCGGTGGCTTCAGTGAACGAGCCCACCGCGGTCGACTGGGGGCCGCGTGCGATGGTGGCGAAGCCCAGGGCGGTGGAGTAAAGGCCGAGGTTGGCGGCGTCCCACTCGGTCCCCTGAGCTCCGCCGGCGCGGAAGGCGCCGTAACCGGGAAGGAACTCCAGCCGGGTGCCGGCGCCGGCGAGCGGCACGATGGCGCCCGGGGCGGGGGTGCTTCCCGTGGGCCCCGCACCGGTGGCGGTGAGGCCGTTGATGTGGGTGAATGTGTTGGCGGAATCGAGCCGGGCGAGGTTGGCGAGGGCGACGCCGTCGAGGTTGGTGGCGTTCTGGGCGGTGATCGCCTCGCGGGCAAAGGGCACGCCGCGGATTTCGAGGTCGGGTGCGAGTTGTTGGAAACCGTGGGTGCCGTCGTCGAACCACACGCGCAGGAAGACGCGTTTGCCGGCCCCGGGCGTGAGCGAGGCGGGGAGCGGTTGCATGGCGTTGAGGGCGGAGTCGCCGAGACCGACCGTGTAGAGGCCGTTGGCTACCGGCAGTGAGACCGCCATCGCCGGCTCGGCGAGGGTGGATCCGGTCGTTGCGCCGACCGCATTCGTCCAGCGGAGGGCGAGGGAAGCGGTGTCCCCCGGGATCTGTTCGTAGATGGCGAACTTGAACTGGCCGGTGCCGGTGAAGTTGGTGCCGTCGACGGCGACGCGGCCCTGGTAGGGCACGGTGTCGGGCAGGGCCGCGCGGAGGGACGACGCGAGCGCGGCCGCGGTCACGGCGGCGAGAAAGAAGGAGCGGTGTCTCATGGTATGAAATGTGGTCGGTTTCCGAATGAAGCAGTGGGTTGTGCGTCGTGGTGTTCCGATTCGACGGAGATCGCACCTATTGCAGTTTCGCTTCGAGGGCGGCGAGGCGGGCCTTCAGCTCGGCGAGTTCGGACTTCAACACGGTGTTTTGTTTCGCGAGCTCCTGGATCGCAGCAAGGGCGACGCCGTCGGCATCCACGCTGGCGATGCCGGTGTCGGTGTTACCGAGCTGGAAGGTGGCGCGGAAATCTTGCGCCATGGGGCCGAGGTGGGTGGTGGTATCGTCCTTGAACTTCCAGGTTGAGACTGGGAGCGCGGCCACGCCGGCGAGGATGGCGGCGGTGTCGGCGGGGACGATGTCGGTCTTGCGGTTGCAGTCGGAGGTCTGCGTCAACGAGCGCACCGTGACGTCCCCCTGGAATAGGGCCGAGCCGTTGGCTGCATAAATCGCCGCACCTGACATTGCCCCAGAGCCCAACACCACCAGATCTCCGGAGAGATAGGTCTTCCCATTCTTGTAGATGGTCATGGCGTTCTCTCTGGCGGTGCCACTGGTGCCGCAGCCGACGACGAAGAGGCGGTCGGCGGGGTTCCACTCGGTGGTGGAGAGGGGGGTATAGTCGGTGTCGTAGCTGCCGACCACGGTTTCGCCGTAGGATTCGGCGGTGGTATAGAGTCCCAGGGCCGTGGAGCAGGCGCCGGCGGCGAAGGAGCCGAAGCCCAGAGCCGTGGAGTAGTGGCCGGCGGCGACGGAGCCGTAGCCCAGAGCCGTGGAGTAGTCGCCGTTAGCGGTGGTGTTGCGGCCCAGAGCCGTCGAGTAGTCGCCGCTGGCGGTGGTGGTCCGGCCAAGAGCCGTGGCGTAGTTGCCGCTGGCCTTGGTGGTGACACCCATGGCCGTGGAGTAGTCGCCGTTGGCGGTGGTGGAGGTACCCAGGGCCGTTGAGACATAGCCGCTGGCGATGGTGTTCTGGCCCAACGCAACGGAGTGCATGCCGATGTTGTCCCCATCCCACTGGGTGTCGGTCACGGTGCCGGCGCGAAGGGCGCCGTAGCCAGGAAGGAAGATCATCCGGGTGCCAGGGCCGGTGACGGGCACGGTCGAGTTGCTGGCTGGCGTGGAGCCGCTCGGTCCGGCGCCGACGACGGCCAGGCCGTTCAAGGCGTTCACGCGCAGGGTGCCGTTGAGCGTGGTGTTGCCGGTCTTGAGCACGACGAGGGCATCGGAGCGGGCTGAGTCGGTGAGGCCGTTACCAATCACGAAGAGGCGATCGGCGGGGTTCCAGCCGGTGGTGGAGAGGGGCGTGTAGCCGGTGTCGCAGCGGCCGAAGACGGTCTCATAGGCGGATTCGGCGTTGGTCTGGTAGCCGAACGCAGTCGAGTAGTTGCCACGAGCGGCGGAGAAGTAACCGGCCGCGGTGGATGCCTCACCGCTGGCGGTCGTGTTGACACCGACTGCGGTGGAGGCGGCGCCGCTGGCGGTGGTGTAATAGCCGAGGGCCGTGGAGGTGGATCCGCTGGCGATGGTTACGAAACCGAGTGCCGTGGAGCAAGTGTTGCTGGCTGTGGTGAGAAAGCCTGAGCCCAGGGAGAATGGCCCGCTGGCGGTGGTGTTGTAGCCGAACGCGGTGGAGTGGAGGCCAATGTTGGCGGCGTTCCATTGGTTGCCATCGACGGTGCCGGCGCGGAAGGCGCCGTAACCGGGAATAAACTCCATTCTGGTGCCGGCGCCGGAGAGCGGCACCGTGGCGCCAGCGGCCGGAGTGCCGCCACTCGGGCCGATGCCGGTGACGGTCAGGCCGGCGATGTGCGTAAACGTGTTGGCGCTGTCGAGCCGAGCGAGACCGGCGAGGGCGACGCCGCCCACGCTGGCGGCCTCGCGGGCGAAGGGCACGGCGTGCAGCTCGGTGTCGGGCGCGAGCGCCTGGAAACCGTGGACACCGTCTTCGAACCACACGCGCAGGAAGGCGCGTTTGCCGGGCGCGGGCGCGAGCGAGGCGGGGAGCGGCTGCATGCTGGTGAGGGCGGTGTCGCCGAGGCCGACCGCGTAGAGGCCGTGGCGCACCTTCAGCTCCACGGGGAAGCGGGGCTCCTCCAGCGCGGCGCCGGACGGACTCTCTCCGGAGGCGTTGTTCCAGAGCTGGGCGGGGGCGGTGGGCTCGGTGAGGACGACGGTCGGGGCCGTCGAGTAACCAGATCCAGGATTGACGATGGCGACTCCGGTGATGCGGCCCTCGACCACCGTCGCGGTGGCGGTGGCGCCGTTGCCGACGCCGTTGAAGGCCACGGTCACGCCGGAGGAGTAGCCCGCGCCGCCGTCGAGCACCGTGACGGAGGTGACGAAGCCGTTGGTGACTGTAGCCGCGGCGGAAGCCGGCGTGAAGACCCCCGTGGCGTGTTCGTAGATGGCGAACTTGAATTTGCCGTCCCCGGAGAAGTTCGCGCCGTCGACGGCGACGCGGCCTTGGTAGGGCAGGGTGTTGGGGAGGTCGGCGAACAGGGCAACGGGCAGGATCGCGACGAAGGCGAGGCGCAGGACGAGGGCGGTGGTGTTCATGGCAGGTGGGTGCCGCCGGGCGGGCCGGACGGCGAAGTTGTTTGGGCAAGACGAGGGGCGGCAGGTGCGGTGAGGCACGGCCGGGTTCCCTGTCGGTGTGTGGTTTGCATCCGGTGGACCCTGTGGGCAGGCGTCGCCAGTCCGGGGCAGGACAACGTCTCCCGGGCGTTGGGTCAAATCCCGTGCGCGTCGCCGGGCTGCCTATTACCTGGGTGCTTCATGGTATTAGCGGACGACCTCCCGACCAGTGGTCATCTTGGGGCTAGGTCTGTTCACAGTCCCTCGATCCACCGCGTCAGAAGCGCGGCGGAAGACGAAACCTCGCGCGAAGCCGGCCGGGAAAAGACCGCGGTGGCCTCATGTGTCCATGACGCGAGGAGGTCGGTTCGCCGCTCCGGGGCGGCCGCGCTCCCGCCTGTGCAGCCTATAGCACTTGGAGGGTCTTGCGGTAGAAGGCGACGACCTCGTCGGGCTTGTCGGAGAAGAGCACGTAGTCCTCGATCCAGCGGGGGGCGCGGCCTTCGGTAATCATGGTCTTGATCTGCTTCTTGAGGTCGCGCCAGTACTCGGTCGCGTAGAACACGTAGGGCACGCGGGGGCGGATACCGAGCTTGAGGTTGCACATTTCGATGCCGACCTCCTCGAGCGTGCCGACGCCGCCGACGTTGAAGATGCAGAAATCTGCCACTTCGAACCATTTCTGGCGGTTGTGGCGCGCGGTCTCCTGAAAGGTGTTGAAGAAGTCCACGCCGAGCTTCGGCGGCTGGGCCTCCAGTTCGAGGAAGCACGAGCCGGTCAACGCGCCCTTGATGCGCGCCTGTTCGGTGGCGAGCCCCATCACCCCGCCACCGCCGCCGGTGAGCACGCCCACGGTGGGGCCGAAGAAGTCGGTGAGCTTCGTCAGCAGATCCTGGATGCTGCGGCCGGTCTCGTCGGAGAGGTCGAGGGCGGAGCCGTAGAAGGCGAGGATGGTCGACTCCATGAACTTGCGGATGAGCTCCTCGCGCACGAAGAAGCCGCAGCCCTTCTTGTAGACGTGGCGGTACACGTCCTTGGTGTCCTCGTGGTAGAAATAGACGCCGAGGCCGATGGAATCGTAGTGGTCGATGCGGGTGTGCGCGTTGGTCGAGAAGAAGAACCCGTGGGTGCGCGAGGGTTTGCGGAAGACGATGCGCTTGAGTCCCAGGTTGGGCAGGCGGGTGAGCAGTTCGATATGCTCAAGCAGGTTCGGGAAGATGTCGCAGACGAGGGTGTCGGCGCCCTCGGGGGCGTGGTCAAGGGCCTCGATGATGGTGCGGTGGCCGGCGGGCAGGGCCGCGGCGGCCGCGAGGTCGCGGAAATCCGGACCGCAGGCGAGGAAGAGGCTGCGGTTCTCCATCAGCGCGTTCTGGCCCTTGACGGTGATCTTGGTGCGGGGCTTCGGCGCGCCGAGTTCCTCGGGGTGGCTGGTGTCGAGGTGCTTGAAGGCGCGACCGGCCAGGCCGAGCATGCGCTTGCGGCGCCCGAGCAGCGCCTGCTCCTCGGTGTCGTCGGGCTGGGGGGCGCGGAAGACCTCGACGGAGACCATGGGGTTCACCACCGGCTGGTCGCCGGTGTTGTAGATCTCCAGCATGATGTTCGTGCCGAAGGTCTTGATCGGGTCGAGCAGGACGGCCGAGCAGTGGAGGCCGAAGTTGTCCTCGCCGCGGTTGAGCACGACATAGTGCTCCTTCAGGTACATCGAGCAGCTGGTGAGGATGCCGGAGCGGGGCGGTATGGCGAGCGGGGCAACGTCGGTGCGTTGTTGCACCTTGTCGAGGAAGCCGCGGGTCTGCTCGCCGCTGACAACCCGCTCGAACTGGAGGCGGGTGACGGCGGGGTTGATGGTGTAGCGGACGGAGTGGGGGACGATGAAGACGCGGCCGAAGCGGTCGATGGAGACGGTGCTGGGCAACTTGATGCGATTGTCCTTCACCGCCCGCCAGATCTCGGCGGAGGAGAGCTTGGCCGATTCCGGGGCGTAGAAGAGCCGGCCGACCGGCGTGCCCGGGCGGAGCAGTTTCTGGAAATAGGCGGCGCTGGGGAACCCGCGGTCGAAGACGAAGGCCTCGGCGTCGATGAGCACCTTGTTGTTCTCAATTACCGGGGCGGCGACGGTCGCCATCTCGATGCCGATGCGGGCGAGCGAGCTGCGCTCGGTGAAATGGAGCGAGCCGAGCCGCTCGCGCATGAAAGCCAGCTCCGCGGTGGAGCGGGGCTTGAAGGCGAGGGTGAGGGCGAGCGAGTCGTTCTTCTTGCGGAGGGCGTGGATCAGGCCGTCCTGGCTGTGCCAGAATTGGTCGGAAATCATGGGAAAGGGAGGTGCGGTCCGGGGCGGAACGGGAGCGGACGCGACTGGAAACGGGAGCTTGGGCGAAGGATTGCTTTTTGAAAAAGCGGTGTCCATCTTCCGCGCCTTTGCGACGCACGCAAGCTTGCGCCCGCGCCGTCTCTCTCACTCCAAACTCAGATGAAACCCACCCTCCCAATTCTCGCCGGGCTTCTGGCTGTTGCCGCGCCGCTCGGTGCCCAGAACATCAAGATCGACATCGATCCGAACAAGTCGGCCCAGCCCGCCCAACAGTCGGCGAAGTCGGCGCCGGCCGCTCCTGCGGCCGAGAAGGTTGACATCGTGGCGCCGGTCGACGGCAAGTACACCGACGTGCAGAAGATGGAGGTCTACGGCTTCATCATGGCCAATCGCCTCGCGCCGATCCAGGAAGCGGCGGCGATCATGGGCTCCAAGGAGGAGTTGCTCGCGTTTCTCGAGGGAATCGGCGAGGCGATGACCGGCTCGCGGCCGCGTTACGACGAGAAGATCGTCGTGCCGCAGACCGGTGAGATGGTGAAGCAGCGCATGGAACTGCTGGGCGCCGAGATCGAGAAGCGCCGGCTCGCGGCGCTCGAGAAGAACGCCAAGGAAGCCGCGGCGTATCTCGCCACCCTCGACACCAAGCCCAACGTCAAGAAGACCTCCAGCGGCCTGCGTTACGAGATCATCAAGGAAGGCTCCGGCACCAAGGCCAAGCCGACCCAAGCGGTGATCGCCTCCTACAAGGCTTCGCTGATCGACGGCACGGTGTTCGACACCTCCGAAAGCAAGCAGGGCAAGGTCGAGTTTGCCCTCGCGACCGCGATTCCCGGCCTGAAAGAGGGCCTCCAGCTCACCGGCGTGGGCGGCAAGGTGAAGCTCTACCTCACCTCCGACCTCGGCTTCGGCGACAGCGGCCAGGTCCTGCCTCCCGGCATCCTCACGATCTTCGAGATGGACATCCTCGAAGTGAAGGAGCCGACCAAGCAGCCCGAGGAAAAGAAGTAACCCGTTTTCTTGGCGACGCCCTCCGGTTTTTTCGGGAGGGCGTTTTGTTTTTCTGGCAACCGCCCGCGCGGTGGTCTTGCCTCGACTCTCCGCGGTGCTCCGCCGCGCCCGATCCACCACCCGTGAAGCTCGCCCTCGTCACCGAAACCTATCCGCCGGAAGTCAACGGAGTCGCTATGACTCTGCAGCGACTCGTCCGCGGCTTGGCGCAACGCGGGCATGGCGTGACGGTGATCCGCCCGCGGCTGAAGGGAGCGGCGCCCTGCGATCCGGCTGATCCCGAGGGAGTGGCCCATGTCCTCGTGCCGAGCTTGCCGCTGCCGTTCTACAGCGAGTTGCGCCTGGGCCTCCCGTTGTACTGGCGGTTGAAGAAGCTCTGGCGCGCCCAACGTCCGGAGGTCGTGCACATCGCGACCGAGGGAGGTCTGGGCGGGGCGGCGTTGTTGGCCGCGCGTCATCTCGGGCTGCCGGTCAGCACCAGTTTCCACACCAACTTCCAGCAGTACACCCAGCAGTACATGTTCCGGGCGATGCACGACATCGCGCTCGCCTACCTGCGCGGGTTCCACAACCGCGCCGCGTGCACGCTGGTGCCCACCGACCAGGCGCGGGCCGAACTGGAGGCGCAGCGGTTCCAGCGCGTGGGCGTCTTGTCCCGCGGGGTCGACGGCCGGCTGTTCGATCCCGCCCGGCGCAGCGAGGCGCTGCGCCGCTCGTGGGGCGTGGCGGCGGACGAGCCGGTCTTCCTCTACGTGGGGCGGCTGGCGGTGGAGAAGAATATCGATCTGGCGGTGCGGGCCTTCCTGCGGGCGCAGGCGATCGAGCCGCGCGCGCACTTCGTGCTCGTGGGCGACGGTCCGGCACGCAGCGGGCTCGAAAAGCGTTATCCGCATTTCCACTTCGCCGGGATGCGCCGTGGCGAGGACTTGGCGGCGCACTACGCCTCGGGCGACGCCTTCCTGTTTCCGAGCACGACGGAGACGTTCGGCAACGTCGTCACCGAGGCGATGGCGAGCGGGCTGGCGGTGTTGTGCTACGACTATGCGGCCGGCCGCCAGCACCTGCGCGACGGCCGGAACGGCGTGCTGGCGCCCTTCGGCGACAGCGAGGCTTTCGCGGCTTGTGCCGAGGCGTTGATGCGGCGGCGGGCCGAGTGGCCGGCGCTGCGGGCCGCCGCGCGCGTGACGGCCGAGGCGATCACGTGGGAGCGCATTTTCGAGTCGTTCGAGGACACGTTGGGTCGCGTCGCGGCCGGACGCTTCGGGCAGGCGGCGAACTGAAGTCCAATGCTGGAGTGGCCGGGAGGGGCCGGATTCCACTCTGGGCGTGGGGGATGCGCGGAAGTGTCGGAAAGTTGCGCGCGAAAACGCCCGCGCTGCGGCCGAGGCGGGCGAGGGAAGGGAGAACGGCTCGTGACTCCGACCCCAAACCCTGAATTCGAAACCCTGAACCCTGGATTTCACACTCCGAAC
This sequence comes from Verrucomicrobiota bacterium, assembly GCA_023446735.1. Lineage (GTDB taxonomy): Bacteria > Verrucomicrobiota > Verrucomicrobiia > Opitutales > Opitutaceae > CAJCBL01. Next base: position 775 of record JAEXPQ010000305.1, on the reverse strand, counting down.
TCCGCCTCCCTGAACTCTGAACCCTGAACCCTGAACTCCGAACTCTGAACCCGGAACTCCGTCCCCTGCGCTCCGAACCGGAGCGCCGCCAGGGGTGAGTTTTCAGCGCGCGCTTGCCCCCTGCGGGGACGCGGACATCCTGCGCGAATGATGACCAGCGAGTGCGCCAACCTCTACCTCGTCGGCTTCATGGGCACGGGCAAGACCACCGTCGGTCGCGGCGTGGCCGCGCGGCTCGGTTTCGAGTTTCTCGACTCGGACCACGAGATCGAGCGGCTGTGTGGCAAGACGGTGTCGGACATTTTCGCCCAGGAAGGCGAGGCTGCCTTCCGCCGGTACGAACAGGAGTTCGTCGAGCATGGCCACCCGGCGACCAGCCAGGTGGTGGCCTGTGGTGGCGGCCTGATCGTGCAGCCCGGGATGCTGGAACTGGTGCGCGGCCGGGGGGTGCTCGTCTGCCTGCACGCCTCGGTGGAGACGATCCTGCGACGCACCTCCCAGAGCCGGACGCGCCCGCTGCTCGAAGTCGAGGACCCGGAGACCCGGATTCGCACGCTTTTCGCGCAGCGCGAGCCGATCTACCGGCAGGCCGGCACAATGATCCTCACCGAAGGCCGGCCGGTCGGGGAGATCGTCGGCCATGTCCTGCGGGTGTACCACCGCGAGGCGAAGGATTTCCGGCTGAAGGCGACGGCGCTGCCGTGAGCGCGCAAACCCGCGAGGAACTGCGCCGGCGCCTGCACGCCTTGGGCTTCGATGTGGTGCGGTTCGCGGC
>JAEXPQ010000070.1 GCA_023446735.1 Verrucomicrobiota bacterium | reverse complement strand
ATGGACGGGCGGGTGCTTGAGCGGCGGGGTGGGCTTGTTGCGTGAGCGACGGCGGCGGGTGGTGTGATGTGGAAGCTTGGTATGGGGCTGTCGAGGGTGGAAGGACGTGCGACCACGGCGAGGAATGCTCCGTCTCGCTGCGTGGGGGGGCTGGTGTTGCGCCCGCGCGCCGAGCGGACAGCTTCCCCTCGGCGAACGGCTGTTTGCGCCATGCGTCCCGCCTCTACCCCCACGCCACCAGTTTCATCGCGTCCCCTTCGGGAGCGGACCGGCGCGTGGCTGCGGGGAGCGCTGTGGTGGGGCGTTTCCGCCGCGGTCGCCGCCGGCGGCGAACCGGCGGAGGTGCAGGGGCGGCTCGACGCCTCGGTGCACTCGGCCCTGGCCTGCGCGGATTGCCACGAGGAGGGGGCGCCGGCGACCCGCGCCGCCGGAGAGGTGGCCCCGGGGCGTGTCGATTGCCGGAGCTGTCATGAAAACCTGGAGAAGAAACACGCCTTCCACCCGGAGTTCGCGGTCGCCCCGGCGTCGACACCGGGGCCGACGGCCTGCGCGGCCTGCCACGGGTCGCACGAGATCGCGCCGGCGAAGCGCGCGCTGACCGGGGCGGCCGGGGCGGTCGCCTGCGGCCGCTGCCACGAGGAGGCGGCCCGCCCCTTCGGCCTGTCGGCGCATGGGCGCTCGCTTGCGGCGGGGCGGGCGGAGGCGCCTTCGTGCCTTTCCTGCCACACGGGCGGCGGCCGCGCCGGCGGGGATGCCGTGGCCGCGAAGCTCGCGCAGTCGCAGTTGTGCCTATCCTGCCACCTTTCGGACCCGCGGGTGGTCGCGCGTTCGGCCCTGGGCGCGCACTTCATCGAGGGCTATGGCCAGAGCGTGCACGGCGCGGCGCTCACGCGCGGCAACGCCGCGGCGGCGAACTGCGTGGACTGCCACGGCAGCCACGAGATGAACCGCGCCTTCGTCGCCGACTCGCGGACGAACCCGCAGCATGTCGCCGAGACCTGCGCCCGCTGCCACCCGCAGGCGGCGCGCGACTACGGCGCCAGCGTGCACGCGGCGGCCTTGGCCAAGGGCAGCACGGACTCGCCCGTCTGCACCGATTGCCACGGCGAGCACCGCATCCTCGTCCACACCGACCCGCGGGCGTCGGTGGCCGCGCGCAACGTCTCGCAGCTGGTCTGCGGCTCGTGCCACGCGTCGGTGAAGTTGAATCAGCGTTACGGCCTGGCCGCGGACCGGTTCCGGACGTTCGCCGACAGCTATCACGGCCTGGCCACGCGGGGCGGCTCGACCGAGGCGGTCAACTGCGCGAGCTGCCATGGGGCGCATGCGATCCGCCCCTCGCACGATCCGATGTCGACCGTGGCCAAGGGCAACCTTGTGCGGACGTGCGGCCAGTGCCACCCGGGCGCCAACGACCGCTTCGCGGTGGGCGCGGTGCATGTCGACGAGCGGTCGCCGGCCGATCCGCTGGTCTATTGGGTGGCGACGGTCTACGTGTGGCTGATCGTGGTCCTCGTGGGCGGCATGGCGGGGCACAACCTGCTGGATTTCGTGAAGAAGGTCCGCACCAAGATCGCGGTGCAGAAGGGCGAGGTGGCGGAGCCGGTGCTACCGCACCGGCTGCATCTGCGGATGACCGTCAACGAGCGGCTCCAGCACGGAGCGCTGGTGGTGAGCTTCGCGACGCTGGTGGTGACCGGCTTCATGTTGCGCTATCCGGAGGCGTGGTGGGTCGTTGCGATCCGCGGCTGGAGCGACCAGATCTTCGCCTGGCGCGGGCTGCTGCACCGGGCGGCCGGGGTGGCTCTGGTCGCGGCCGGGCTGTGGCACGGGCTCTACCTGCTCGCGACGCCGCGCGGGCGTCGGCTGTTCCGGGACCTGCTGCCGCGGGGCGACGACCTGCGCGACATGGCCGCAGTGCTACGCTTCAATCTCGGGCTCTCAAGGGAGAAGCCGCAGCTCGGGCGCTTTAGCTACCACGAGAAGATCGAGTATTGGGCGCTGCTCTGGGGCTCGGCCATCATGGGGCTCACGGGCGCGGTGCTGTGGTTCGAGAACACGTTCATCGGGCTGCTCACGAAGCACGCGTACGATGTGGCCCGCACCGTGCACTTCTACGAGGCGGTGCTGGCGACGCTCGCGATCGTCGTGTGGCACTTCTATTTCGTGATCTTCAATCCCGACGTCTATCCGATGAACCTCTCCTGGCTCACGGGCCGGCTCTCGGAGAAAGAGATGGCCGAGGGGCATGGTCGCGAGCTCGCGGAGCTGAAGGCGGCGCGGCGCGACGCGGCGGAGACCGCGACCGGGGCGGAGGACGACGTCAGCCCGCGCAGCCGAACAGGTGGCGCGAACGGATAAGCGCGGCGGCCTCCGCGGGCACGAGCAGGTCCCAGCCGGGATCGCCCGACTGGATGCGGCGGAGGATGTCGCGCGAGGGGATCGCGAGCGCCACGGGATCGTAGTTGCTCACGCCGACGATGTGGCGGTTGGCGAGCAGGTGCGCGTAGAGGTGGCGCAGCTGGGCGCCCACCTGGAGGTTGTCGGCGGTGTAGATGTCGCCGGCGGCGCCGGGCGGCGGCAGCTCGCAGTAGGCCGCGAGCGCGTCCTTGTGCATGGGGTACACGTGGAGGCGCACGTTCTCGCGGAAGAGGCGGCCGATCGCCTCGAGGATGCCGCCCGGGAGGTTCTCGTAGTATTTCTCGTCCAGCACGCCGAGGAGGGTGTTGATGCCGAGGACGACGCCGATCGGCTCCTGCGTGTAGCGGCGGAAATACTGGGTGAGGCGGAAGAAGACCGAGTAGTTGGAGACGAGCACGTGCAGGCCCACCGCGCCGAGCACATCGGCGCGGGCGAGGAAGGCGGCGGCGTCGAGCGTGCCGGAGGCGCGCAGGTTGTGGATGGTGAGCTCGGCGAGTGTGATCGTATCGGTGCGGGCGACGGCCGGGTCGCGGGCGAACTGCTCGCCGGCGCAGCGCAGCATGTCGAGGTTGACGTTGGTGACCGGGCGGAAGTTGCCGCGCTCGACCAGCACGGATTTCTTCCGCAGGACCTCGGAGGGCTGGAGGACCTCGCCGGCCGGGCTGAAGAGCACGGCGTTGGTCAGGCCGTACTCGACGAGGAACAGCGAGAGCAGGCGGTTGTCGACCTGGGCGAAGGCGGGGCCGGAGAACTGCACCATGTCGACCTCGATGCGGTCGGTGCCGAGGTTGTCGGCCAGCGAGGCGACGAGGGCCTGCGGGTCGGCGTGGAGGTAGGCGGCGCCGTAGAGCAGGTTGACGCCGATGATGCCGAGGGCCTGCTGCTGGAGGACGTTCTCCTTGTCCCACATGCGCACGTGGATGACGACGTCGTTGGGGGCCTCGTCGGGGTTGATCTGGAAGCGCACGCCCATCCAGCCGTGGCATTCGTTGGTGCCCTTGTAGTTGCGGGCGGCGACGGTGTCGGCGAAGACGAAGAACCGGGTGGTGGCGCCGCGGGCGGCGCCGAGTCGCTCGGCGAGGAGGTCGTACTCGTGGTCGAGCATCGTGCGGAGACGCTCGCGGGAGACGTAGCGCGGCGCCTTGCCGTAGATGGCGTCGCTGAACGTCATGTCGTAGGCGGAGATGGTCTTGGCCACGGTCCCGGCGGCGCCGCCGACCTGGAAGAAATGGCGGGCTACCTCCTGGCCGGCGCCGATCTCGGCGAAGGTGCCGTAGAGGGCGGGGTCGAGGTTGACCGTGAGCGCCTTGCGACCGGTTGTCAGGAGTTCCTTGGGCGAGGGGGCGGAGTCGGGCGAGGACGTGGCGGTGGTAGGCATCGCGGAACGGGACGATGAGGGAAGCTCGCGCCGGTGCAACGGCGGCGTGGGCACGTTTTCTTCCCTTCTTCACGGTCGGTTCATCGTCGCTTCATGCGCGCGTGCGAGGGTGCCGCTCAACCTATGAGCTCACTCCTTCGCAGACTGTTGTCGCTGGCGCTCACCGTGTGCGCCGCCGTGGTCGGACTCGGCGAACCGGCCGCCGACCGCTGCCTCTCCCCGTATTTCGCCGTGAAGTCCGGCGCCGAGACCGGTGCGGATTTTCCGCTCCAATCGACCCACGTCTCCGCCGAGATTGCCGGCCCGATCGCCGAGGTCCGCGTCGTCCAGACCTACTCCAACCGCGGCAAGACTGCGATCGAGGCGACCTACATATTCCCGGCTTCGACGCGCGCGGCGGTGCATGGGCTCACGATGACGCTCGGCGGTCGCCGCGTGGTCGCGCAGGTGAAGGAGCGCCGCGAGGCGCGCCGCACCTACGAGCAGGCCAAGAGCGAGGGCAAGACGGCCTCGTTGCTTGAGCAGCAGCGGCCGAACGTGTTCGAGATGAACCTCGCCAACATCCTGCCCGGCGACGTCGTGGAGGTGGAGCTGCGCTACTCCGAGCTGCTCGTGCCGACCGACGGCACGTACGAGTTCGTGTACCCGACGACGGTGGGCCCGCGGTATTCGAACCGGCCGGCCGCGACGGCGACGCCGGAGGAGAAGTGGGTGGCGAACCCGTACTTGCCCGAGGGCTCGCCCGCGGTGGCGGCGTTCGACCTCACGGCCCGCGTCGTGAGCGGCATGCCGCTCCATGAACTGGCGTCGCCCAGCCACCGGGTGGGGATCGATTTCCGCAACGCGGGCGAGGCGCAGGTCTCGCTTGCGGCCGACGAGCCGCTCCCGGCCAACCGCGATTTCATCCTGCACTACCGGCTGGCCGGCGGGGCGCTCGAGACCGGGTTGCTGCTCGACCCGCCGGCGAAGGAGGGCGAGGACGGGCATTTCCTGCTGCTGCTCGAGGCGCCCGCACGGCCGGCGGCGACGCTCGTGCCCCCGCGCGACTTCCTCTTCGTGGTCGACGTGTCGGGCTCGATGCACGGTTTCCCGATCGAGACGACCAAGGTGTTGTTGCGCGAGCTCGCGGCGCGGTTGCGCCCGGTCGACAGCTTCAACGTGCTGCTCTTCGCCGGTGACAGCCAGTTGCTCGCGCCGCAGTCGCTGCCGGCGACGACGGAAAACGTGACCGCCGCGCTGGCGCTCATGGACCAGCAGCGCGGTGGCGGCGGCACGGAGCTGTTCGCCGCGATGGGACGGGCGCTGGCGCTTCCCGGCGAGGAGGGGAAGGCGCGCATCATTTCCGTGGTGACGGACGGCTACGTGGACATGGAGCCGGAGCTCTTCGAGCTCGTGCGGCGGAACCTCGGCGGCTCGAGCCTGTTCGCGTTCGGGATCGGTTCCTCGGTGAACCGGCATCTGCTCGAGGGGTTGGCGCGCGCCGGCCGCGGCGAGCCGATCGTGGTCACCGATCCCGCCAAGGCGGCGGCCGGCGCGGTGCGTTTCCGGGAGATGGTGGAGTCGCCGGTGCTGACCGGCGTTAAGGTGGCGTTCGACGGCCTCGCGGTCGACCAGCTCGCGCCGTGGCCGGTGCCGGACGTGTTTGCGCGCCGGCCGGTGGTGCTGGCCGGGCGCTATCGCGGCGAGGCGAAGGGCTCGATCCGGGTCGCGGGCCGCAGCGGCGAGAGCGACTGGAGCACGGCGGTCGACGTGACCGCGGCGGCGAAGCTCCACTCGACCGGGTTGGTCGGCCGGCTCTGGGCGAGACAGCGCATCGCGGAGCTGGCGGACCTGCAGGAGCTCAAACTCGACGAAGGCCGCAAGGCGGAGGTCACGCAGCTGGGCCTGCGGTACAACCTGCTGACGAAGTACACCTCGTTCGTGGCGGTCGATGAGGTGGTGCGGCGCAATCCGGCGGATCCGCTTCGTACCGTGGCGCAGCCCTCGCTGCTACCGGAAGGCGTCTCGAATTTGGCGGTCGGCGGCGAAGTCGCGACGGCCCCGGAGCCGGCGACGGTGTTGTTGCTCGGCTCAGTGGCAATCTGCCTCGTGGCGAACTGCTGGAGACGGCGCCGAACGGCGGACACTGCCGGATCGGCCAGCGGTACCGTGTAGGCTCATGATGGTGAATACGGGTGGCGTAGCGATGAACCGAACCAGCAAGGTTTCCGTCGAGGTGCGGGATCGATCCGGGGGGCAGCAGGGAGCAATTCCGGCGCCGCCACCTCGTTCCGACGTCGGGCGCCCATCGGCTGGCGCGCGCGTAGCCGTGCCGGCAGAGGGGGGGCGCACCGGGCCGACTCCCGCCGCTCCTGCGCGGCTCGGCGCGCGCCGGGTTGCGGACGTTTGCCCTCACGGTCGTGAGGCAAAACATCCGGATGTTTGGTCTCACGGTCGTGAGAGTAAACATCCGG
>JAEXPQ010000206.1 GCA_023446735.1 Verrucomicrobiota bacterium | reverse complement strand
GGTCGTCGGCGGGATAATCCTTCGCGTCCTTCGACACGCCCATCTTGCGCGCGAGAAACGGCCCGGTGGTCGACTTCGCCATCGGCGTGCGCATGCAATCGGCCGGCGTACCGGAAAACAGGAGCTGTCCGCCCTCCACGCCCGCGCCGGGCCCGAGTTCGATCAGCCAGTCGGCGCGGCGCATCGTGTCCTCGTCGTGCTCGACCACGACCACGGTGTTGCCGCGGTCGCGCAGCTCGGTGAGCGACTGGAGCAGCCGCTCGTTGTCGAGCGGGTGCAGGCCGATGCTGGGCTCGTCGAGCACGTACACCACGCCGGTCAGCCCCATGCCGAGCTGCGTGGCCAGCCGCACGCGCTGCGCCTCGCCGCCGGAGAGCGTCGAGTACTCGCGGTCGAGCGTGAGGTAGCCGAGCCCGGTTTCGTTGAGGAAATGCAGCCGCTGGCGGATCCCGCCCACGACCTCGCCGTACGGCGTTCCGGTCTCGCCCGCGCCCCCGCCGCCGAGCGTCGCGACGAACCCGAGCGCCTGCTCCACATCGAGCGCGAAGAAATCCGGCAGCTTCATCCCCGCGACGACCACCGCCGCGCTCGCCGGCGCGAGCCGCGCGCCGTGGCAGGTCGGGCAATCGCACGACATCTGGAACGTCGCCAACCGCGCCGCGAACCCGTCGCTGCTGGTCGTACGCCGCGCCTCGTCGAGCAGCGCGAACACGCCCGGGAACGGCCCGCTCTCCGCGCTCGCGCCGCGGCGCAGCCGGAAGGTGAACTGCCGCTCGCCCGCGCCGTGGAGCAGCGCGTGGCGCGTCTCCACGGGCAGCTCCTTCCACGGCTTTTCCGGGTCGAAGGGCAGCTGCTCGGCGAGCTGCTTGAGCAGGGCGTTGTTCTTGATGATGACGTTTTTCCCGCCGATGCGCAGCGGCTTGAGCGCGCCCTCGCGCACCGACTTCGTCGGATCCGGCACGACGAGCTCCTCGTCGAACCGCAGCGCGCGGCCGAGGCCGCCGCAGGTCGGGCACGCGCCCTCGGAGTGGTTGAAGGAGAAATGTCGCGGCGTGAGCTTCTCGAAGGTGTCACCGCAGATCTCGCACGCGAGGCTCTGGCTGAGCCCGTGCTCGACCCACGGGGCGTCGTTCGCCGCCTGCGTGAGCGCAAGCGCGCGGCCCTGCCCCTCGCGGAAGGCGAGCTCGAGCGAGTCGGCCAGCCGACTGCGCTGGTCGGGGTTGAGCACGAGGCGGTCGACCACGAGCTCGACGGTCGCCTCCTTCAGGCCGGCGGGGAGCAAATTGCGGTCGTCGAGGTTGATGATCTCGCCGGCGATGCGCACACGCTGGAACCCGCGCTGGCGCAACCGCGGCAGCTCGTCGCGCAAGACGGCCGCCTTCGCGGTGAGCACGGGCGCGAGCAGCATCGCCCGCTGGCCGGGCGCGGTGGCGAGGAGGCGCTCCACGCATTCGTCGAGCGTGTGCTGGATCACGCGGCCGCCGTCCTTCGGGCAACGTTGCTCGCCCTTCAGCGCCCAGAGCAGTCGCGCGTAGTCGGCGATCTCGGTCACGGTCGCGATCGTGCTGCGCGGCGAGCCGCCGCCGGTGCGCTGCTCGATCGCGAGGACCGGCGAGAGCCCGTGGATGAAGTCGACGTCGGGCCGCTTGAGCTGCTCGAGCATCTGGCGCGCAGCGGCCGAGAGGCTCTCCATGTACTTGCGGTAGCCCTCGGCGTAGAGCGTGTCGAAGGCCAGCGAAGACTTGCCCGAGCCCGACACGCCGGTGACCACGACGAGTTTCCCGCGCGGGATGCGTACCTCGAGGTTCTTGAGGTTGTGCTCGCGGGCACCCTTGATGTGGATGAAGTCGCCGAGGCCGGACGCCATGCGCCGAAATGATGGGGAAACGCGCTGCGGTGCAACGGTTGTTTGGAACGCAAACCCGTCGGCTGGACCCCCACCAGCCCCTCCAATCCGCCGCCAGCGCCGCGCCCCTGATGTTCCGCCGCGCCGCTGCGGTGCCGACTAATAACCTACGGCCGCGCCTCCCGCCGGCGGGAATCCACTCGCGAAGCGGGCGCCGCCGAACATTTTTGCCACACTCATGACCTCGTTCGACGTCCTCATTATCGGCGGCGGCCCCGGCGGCTACGTGTGCGCGTTCCGCGCCGCCCAACTTGGCCTGAAGGTCGCCCTCGTCGACAAGCGCTCCGCGCTCGGCGGCACCTGCCTCAACGTCGGCTGCATCCCAAGCAAGGCCCTCCTCAACGCCACCGAACATTTCGCCTGGGCCAAGCACCACGCTGCCGAAAGCGGCATCAAGCTGGGGGCGGTCGAGATCGACGTCGCCGCGTTGCTCAAGAGAAAGGATAGCGTCGTTGCGAAGCTCACCGGTGGCATCGCCCAGCTCGCGAAGGCCCGCAACGTTCAGGTGTTCACCGGAACCGCGACTTTCACCGGCCCCAAGACCGTGCGCGTAGCGGCAGACCGGAAACCGGAGGCCGGAAACCAGAACGCGGCTCTCGAATCCCGAAACTCGAAACCCGAAACCGGTGAGGTCGACCTCACCGCCGCCCACATCGTCATCGCCACGGGCTCGGCGCCGGTCGAGCTACCCTTCCTGAAGTTCGACGGCCGGACCGTCGTCTCCTCCGACGACGCCATCGCCTTCGAATCGGTTCCGCGCCGGCTCGTGGTGGTTGGCGGCGGCGCCATCGGCCTCGAACTCGGATCGGTCTGGGCCCGCCTCGGCAGCGAGGTCACCGTGGTCGAGTTTCTCCCGAAGATCGTGGCCGCCTACGACGACGACATCGTGCGCGCGTTCACCCGGCTGCTCCAGAAGCAGGGCCTGAAGATCGAGACCGGTGCGAAGGTCACGGGAAGCCGAAACACTCCCGATGGCGCCATCCTCCTCGCTGAGCGCGACGGAAAGCCCCTTGAGTTCCCGGCCGACAAGATCCTCGTCGCCGTCGGTCGACGCCCCTACACCGACGGCCTCAACCTCGCCGCCGCCGGCGTCGAACTCGACGAAAAGAAGCGCATCAAAGTCGACGCCCACCTCCGCACCACCGCGGCCGGCGTCTGGGCGATCGGCGATGTCGTGGCCGGGCCGATGCTTGCCCACAAGGCGGAGGAAGACGGCGTTGCCGTCGCCGAGTGGATCGCCGGCAAGGCCGGCCACGTCGATTGGAACACCGTGCCCGCCATCGTCTACACCGACCCCGAGGTCGCCGGCGTCGGCCTGGGCGAAGATGCCGCCAAGGCGCAGGGCCGCGCCGTGAAGGTCGGCAAGTTCAACTTCGCCGCCAACGGCCGCGCCCTCGCCGCCGACACCGCCGACGGCTTCGTGAAGATCGTGGCCGACGCGAAGACCGACCGCATCCTCGGCGCGCAGATCCTCGGCCACGGCGCGGGCGAACTGATCAGCGAAGTCGTCGCCCACCTGAGCTACGGCGGAAGCGCGGAAGACCTCGCGCGCACGATCCACGCGCACCCCACGATGAGCGAAGCGATCAAAGAAGCCGCGCTCGCTGTAAGCAAAAGTGCATTGCACGCGGTGTGACCCGGCCCGCACCTGCCCGATGCGCCCGGCTCAGCCGACCAGCCCGGTGTAGAGAAACCAGCCGTAGCCGGCGATCATCACCGCTCCCATCAGCCGGGGCAAACGACCCAGCGTCGCCACGCACACGAAGTGGACCAGCGCCGCGCACCCGATCACGAGCGCCGCATCCTCGAAGAACTTCGGGACCGGCATCGGCTTGTAGAGTGCGAATAGACCGAGACAGAGCGGAATGCAGATGTGCCCGTCGCCCACCTGCGAACTGAAGACGATGTCGGGCCGTCGCTTCCACCCATAGTAGAGCGCGAGCAACGCGTTGGGCACGACCATCAACCAGCCGCTCAACCAACCCAGGCTCGAGCTGCCGAGCCAAGCCACCGGGTGCTTCTCCGCCCACGCGACCAGCCAGTCGATGCTCACATAGAGCAGCCACGCCCCGGCGCCGAGCAGCGCGAGGTCCAGACATAGCCGCAGGGGATTGGGCGACTGCTTCTGGCGCACATTGTTCTTCAGGACCTCGAAGACATGCACCACCTGCCAGAAGAGGAAGAGCCCGACCAGCACCAGGCCGTCTCCAAAGTCCAACGATCCGTCCTGGGCCAGCGCCCAGACGGCGCCGGTGAAGAAGAAGACCGCGAGGATGGTGAGCAGCAGCGAGAGACGGTTAAGCTCGTGTTCCTGCGCCTTGCCGGCCGTCTTCGCCCCGCCGCCGGCCTTCTTGCCCTCGCCCTTCTTCGCGCCCGCGGCCGGCATCACCTGCAGGCCCCAGAGCAGGGCGGGCAGTCCGATGAGCAGGGTGAGATTCGTGGTGTTGTTCACCAACGCGTTCGTGAACACCTCCCGCGCCGGTCCTTCGCGTTCGGCGAGAATGAAGACAAACAGCAGATTCCCGAGCCCCGAGCAGAAAGGCATCACCAAGGTGCCCAGAGCCGTGCCTTGGAAACCGTACTCGGTCATCGCATTGAGCCGCCAAATCGTCAGCGCCGAGGCGGCCGCAAACAATCCGAGAAAGCCCAACGGCGCCCACGGGCCCAACTCTTCGATGAACTGGACGAGTTCGTTCACAGCCGCCGACTCTCGCGGCCGCCGCCCTCGCTTGGCAACGCCGCAGTGGCTCCCTCCGCCTCGTTCTCCTTCTCTTTCTGGTCCTCGTTCTCGTTCTCCTGCCCATCATCCTACTCCTGCCCCTCCCAACCACGATCTCCCCTCGCGTTCTCCCACCTCCATCCCTCCCTTACCACCCATCCTCTTTCTGGCAGCCCCCGGCCCGCCCCACCCCGCCCCGCATTCCCTCGCCTCGGCCCAACCTCCGGGTGTGCGCTTCAACGCCCCCCCTCGGCCCGGGGATTTGACCGTTCTTTCGCAAAATCTCCGCCTGCTTCAACTTTCCCGCCGGTCCGAGCCGCGTAGTCTCCCGTCACTATGGCGCGCATACCTCTTTGGTTGGGTGCGGCGGCGATCGCCCTCGGGGCCGCCACCGCTTGTCGCAAGGACTCGGACTCGTCCGTCCCGGTCGGCTCCGCTCCCCCGACTCGTGCGGTGGAGATCGTCGCCCCGACCGAGTGCAGCCGGCACTTCGCGGCGGTCTCCCAACACCTCGAACTCGGCGGCGTCCTCTACGGCTACGTCGATGTCGACGGCGACATCGAGCGTCTCGCCGGCGTGCTCCGCGGGGTCGCCGACTCCGTCGCGGCCGACCAGCCGCAGGCCGCCGTCCTCAAACAGGACTTCGCCGCAATCTTCACCGACCTCGGACTCGCCGATGTGAAGGCGATCGGCCTCAGCTCGGTGCCCGACGCCACCGGCGGTTTCCGCAACCGCTGCTTCTTCTACACCCCGAACGGACGCCGCGGGTTGCTCGCCGGACTCGGGGGCCCCGCCGCGCCGTTCCAGAATCTCCAGCTCGCCCCGGCCGACGCGGACTTGTTCTGCGAGAACGAGCTCGACCTGCCCGCCGTCTATGCCGCGTTGCGCGCCATCGTCTCCCGCGTCGGCGGCGAGGCCACGGCTAACGTGCTGGAAAGCACCATCAAATCCGCCGGCAACGAAGCCGGGCTGTCCGCGCTCGACCTCTTGCAGCGCTGGAAGGGCCGCACCACCTGCGTGCTCCGCTTCGAGAAGGCGGGCGCGCTCGCCCTGCCCACTCCCGAGCCGGTGCAACTCCCGGCGTTCTCCCTACTCCTGCGTTTCGACGGCATCGCGCCCGCGCTCAAGGCGCTGCTCGACCGCCTGCCAGCCTTCGATCGCGCGGAGCAGAACGGCGTCGCCTTCTACGCGCTCAAGCCACGTCTCCCGATCGAGAACTGGAGCCCGCTCGTCGCCATCGAAGGCGATGCGCTCTATCTCGTGACCTCGCGCGCGTTCTACGACGACTGCCGCGGCTCCAGTTCCCGTCTCGCCGCCCATCCCGCCTTCGCCGCCGCGCTCGCCAAGCTCGGTCCCGACGGCAACGGCCTGAGCTATGTCTCGCCGCAGTTCTTCACCCGCCTTCGCCAGCTCCCCGAGCTCAATCGCGGTGGCAACCCCGAACTGGCCCGCGCCCTCGGGTTCGCGACCCGCAATCTGCCAAGCCCGGCGCAGCCGCTGGTCTCCGTGCGCACCAATCTCCCAGACGGCGTCCTCTTCCGCTCAGCCTGGCACAGTTCGCTGAAGGATGACCTCGCGATGGTCGCGGTCTACAACCCGGTCACCGTGGGCGCCTTGGCCGCAATGGCCATTCCCGCCTTCCAGAAGGTTCGTGCCAACTCGGCCGAAAAGACCATCCGCAACAACCTGCGCCAACTCGCCGTCGCCGCCGAACAGTTTTACCTCGAGACCGGCCGTACGAACGCGACCTACGACGATCTCGTGGGCAAGGACCGCTACATTCCCGAGCTCAAGCCCGTCGCGGGCGAGAACTACCGGAGCATCATCTTCAAACAGGGTGCCCCCGTGCGCGTCCGCCTGCCCGACGGCCGCTCGTTCGAAGCCAAACCGTAGGCGAGCCACGCATCCGCCCGACAACCACAAAGGCCGGGGCGTCCCCGCGGCCCGGCCTCATCGTGCAGCCGCGAAACCAAACGCGGCGGATCACCTCATGTTTTCGTGGATGAACGGCGCGATCGCCTCCGCCCAGCGCCGCAAACCCTCATCCTTCAGGTGTAGCTGATCAGGCGCGATCTCCCGCGACAGCCGGCCGTCCGGCTCGAGGAAGACCGCACCGATGTCGCGCACGAAGATCGTCTTTCCGTCTTCGATGGCCGCCACGAGTTCGTTGATGCGTTTGATCTTCGCCCGGATCAGCGCCTGCGGATCCTCGTCGCGCGGAAACACACCGAGCACCAGGATCTTCGCCGCCGGATAGGCTGCATTCAATTTCTGGGCGCACGCAATGATTCCACGCGCCGTGTCCTCGACATCGCGCGGTGTGGTGTGGATGTTGTTCGTACCGATCAGCAGCACGACAACCTTGGGCTTCAGGGAGCCGATCTCGCCGTTCTCGAGACGCCACAGGAGATTCTGGGTGCGGTCCCCGCCCATGCCGAAGATGGCCGGCTCGTACCGCCCGAACTCCTGCTTCCACGCCTCGCTCCAGCGTGCGGCGCCAAGCAGCGAGTCGCCGTGGAAGACCAACGTGGCCTCGCCCTTCGCGGCCACGGCAGAGAACTCCGCATGGAGCTTCTCCCACTCGGCCTTGGGCATCCAGCTGAAGTCCCGATCCCGCGGCACAGGTTCGACTGGGTCGCTTGGCGGCGGAGTTGGATCGTCGGCGAAGGCGAGCTGCACGGCGCCGAACAGCGCCACTGCAAGAATCGAGGAGCGGGAAAACCACGATGAAGAGAGATGCATGGGATTCATCTCTCGGCCGAGACGCTCACGGATTGAGCCCGACTTGGGGCGTCCCATTTCCGGGATCGCCGCGTCCCTGCGCTGCGGCGAACCGCATTGCACCCGCCCGCCAGGCAGATCCGTAGATCGCTGCCATTGTTGCATTTACGAAACCCGAAATGCTTGGCACGCGCACTGCAATAGAGCGGGCACAACCCAGTTTTCCTACCATGAAGATCACTCGCGCTCTCCTCTACATCCTCGCCGCCGCGCTCGCCCTCGCCACCGCCGGCTACGTCCTGCTCCACCTCAGCCTCCCGGTCGCCGCGCTCTTCGAATACGG
>JAEXPQ010000170.1 GCA_023446735.1 Verrucomicrobiota bacterium | reverse complement strand
GGCCAGCAGCACCACCGGCACCTCGGCGCCGGGAAACAGCGCCCGCAGGGCCACGGCGGCCGTCAGGCCGTCCCCGTCCGGCAAGGTCCGATCGACCAGCACCAGGTCCGGCGCCAACGCGCTCGCGAGCGCCGCCCGGGCCGCGGCGGACGAATCGTAACAGAGCGCGAGGTAGCCTTCGTCCTCCAGCACCCGCACGATGAACCGCTGGGTCACCGGATCGTCCTCCACCACCGCCACGCGCCGGCCGATGCCGCCGGAGACCGGCGCGGCCGGGCCGACCGCCGCGTCCGCCGGGAGGCGCACGGTGAAGTGGAAGACCGAGCCGCCGTTCGGCCGGGCGCTCACGCCGATCGATCCCTCCATCAGCTCCACCAACCGGCGACAGATCGCCAGCCCCAACCCCGTACCTCCGAAACGGCGACTGAGCGAGGCGTCTCCCTGCTTGAAAGGCTGGAACAGCGAATCCATCCGCTCCGGCGGTATCCCGATTCCGGTGTCCGTGATCCGGAACACCAGATGCTCCGGCTCCGCCCCCGGCTGCACTTCGACGCCGATCCGGCCGGCGGGCGTGAACTTCACCGCGTTGCCCACCAGGTTGACCAGCACCTGGCGCAGGCGCAGCGCGTCGCCACGGACCACCTCCGGCACGCCGGGCGCGATGTTGTAGGCGAGATCCAGATGCTTCGCGCCCGCCGCCACACCGAAGAGCTCCAGCGCCTCCTCGAGGCAGTCGGCCAGGTCGAACGACGCCACTTCGAGCTCCATGCGCCCCGACTCGATCTTCGAGAAGTCGAGGATGTCGTTGATGATCGACAACAGCGCATCGCCCGACTGCTGGATCGTGCGCACCCAGTCCTGCTGCTCGGCGTTGAGCGGGGACTCGAGCAGCAGACGCGCGAGACCGATCACGCCGTTCATCGGCGTGCGGATCTCGTGGCTCATCGACGCGAGAAAATCGGACTTCGCGTCGGTCGCCGCCTTCGCCTCGTCCATCGCCTGCCGCAGCGCCCGCTCGGCCTCGATCCGCGCCGAGATGTCGTGGAAGACCGCGATGAACTTCGCCACCTCGCCGCGCTCGCCCGCCACGGGGTGGATCTCCCCTTGCAGATGGAACCGCCGGCCGTGCCGCGACACCGTCGCGATCTCGACCCGCACCGGCAGCCGTCGCACGAACGGCTCCCGCAGCACGCCGCTCGCGCCCCCTTCGTCGGCGGCGGGCGGCAGCAACTCGGCGAGCGGCCGGCCGGCGGCCTCGGCCGAAAGACAGTTCATCATCCGGCAACAGCTCTCGTTGACCCACTCCACCGCTCCCGCCGCGTCCATGATCACCACCCAGTTGTCGGTGATGCTCGCGACCACCGCGAGCTTGCGCGCCTCGGCCTGGCTGGAGCGCAGGGCCTGTTCGGCCTCATGGCGCGCCGTGACGTCCTGAAAGGTTCCCGCGATCCGCCGCGGCACGCCGTCGTTTCCGAACGCCACCGCCTTCGAACGCTCGAGGACCCAGCGCCATTCGTTGGCGATGCTGCGCACCCGGTACTCGGCCTCCGCGAACCCTGGTTGCGGTCCCCGGGGAAACTCGCGCTTCGTCGCCCCGAGATCCTCGGGATGGATCAGTTCGGTCCAGCTCGCGGTCCGGCCCGGCGGAACCTCCTCCGTTCGTCCGAGCATCTTCCATACATTCCGACTGAACATCGCCTCGCCCGTGATCAGGTCGAAATCGAACACCCCCACCTGGCCCGCCTCCAGCGCCAGCGTGAGCCGCTCCTCGCTGGCCTTGAGTCGCAACTCCACCTTGCGCCGCTCCGCGTCCTCGGCGATCAGCCGTTCCATCGCCCGCTCGGCCTGGGTCTGGCGCGCCCGGGCCTTCTGCCCGAGATCCACCACCAGCCCGAGCAACAGCGCGAAGACCACCCCCGCGCCGAACACCACCTCCGGCAAACCGAAGCCGAGCGTCCGCGTCAACACCAGCCGCACCGGCAGGCCCCCGATCGACACGCTGCGGTCCACCCCCGGCGCTACGACGGGCTCATCCGGCATCGCCCCCAGCAAGGTGTGCGCCCCAATTCCCAGCCCCGCCAGATCGCGACCGGCCGCCGGTATCCGCTCCAGCGCCACCTCGGCCCACCGCTTCGCATCGAATTCCGCCGCCACGAAGCCGTTCGCCGGCCCCCGCCGCAACGCCACATACAGCAACACCGTCGGGCGCGCCCGCGGATCGTCGGCGGGGCCGAGCACCTCCACCGCGCCCGAGCGCCGGGCTCGTTCCAGCGCCGCCTTCCGCCGCGGGTCGCCAAGATGCTCGAACGGGCCCGCCTTCACCTCTCCCGCCGGCGTCCAGACCTGGAGCGGCCTCAGCTCGGCATCGAGCCACGACACGCGCTCCACCTCGCGATGGTCGCGCAACAGTCCCTGCGCGTCCGTCTGGCGCAGCCGCACGGTGTATTCTTGGCCGAGGTCCTCGCGCGCCACGATCCGCTCGAGCGACCGTTCCGGCCCGGCCAGCTCGACCGCCAACACCGCCGCCAGCGCCTCGGACCGCAGGTCCAGCTCCGCCCGCACCAGGGCGAACTCCCGCTGTCGCAACGCGCTCCATACCACCAGCGTCGCCGCCAGGCAGCCGAACATCAGCGGCACCGGCAACCAGCGCGCCGGGCGCGACAGATCCGGCCGCTCCTCGACCGCCACCGCCACCAACGCGCACCCGAGCACCAGGAGGCCCAGCGCGCCCGGCAGCGCGAGCGCGTCGCCGAGCCCGAGGGTCGTGGCCGCGCCCAATCCCGTGGCGTGCCCCAACACCGCCGAGAGCCCCGCGCCGCCGACGAGCGAGCCGACGGCGGCCACCAGCGCGACCCGCCACCGTTCCCGCGGACCGAACGCCACCAGCGTCGCCGCCCAGCCCGCCAACGCGAAGGCCGCCGCCAGCACCGGCACCATCGCGGGGGATTGGCCAGCGTCCCCGCCCAGCCAGCGCCCCACACCACCGGAAATCAATGACACATCCGCCGCGAAGTCGACCATCCCCGCCAACGCCGGCGCGAGCGCCGCCGCCGCCCATCTCCGCCCGAACCGGTCCCGCCCCAGCAAGGCCAGACCGAACAGCATCAGGCCCAGCGCCCCTTGCAGCGGCACGGCCGGTCCCGCCCCCCAGGTGGTCAACGCCGGTCGGTGGAGAAACCAGCCCGCCAACACGCTCACGCCCAGGGGAAGCAGCACCAGCGCCGCAGCCACGGGCAATTTCTGCAGGAACGTTTCGCGTTGGGGAAGAGGCGCGCTCACGCCTGGATTCATTGGCCTCCACCCGCCCCCTACGCAACTCCTACCCGGCGCAGATGCTGGGTTCATGGTTCAGGGTTTAGGGTTCAGGGTTCAGGGTTCAGGGCAGAAGCGACCGAGTTCAGGAGAGCATCCGCCGTCCACCACTCGTACTCGTTCTCCGGCTCGTCCCCATTCTCCGCCTTGCCCCAGAGGGCGCGGCCCGGTTCTCCTGCACATCCGCTCCCGCGCCACCCGCCAATCCACGAGAGTGAGGAGGAGAACGAGGCCGACCTCCCACTCCCGCTCTTGCTCCTGCTCCTACTCCTGCTCCTACTCCTGCTCCTACTCCTGCTCCTCGGAGGTTCCGGGTTCAGGGTTCCGGGTTCAGAGTTCCGGGTTCAGAGTTCAGTGCCAAACGTTCAACGTTCTTCCTCCGCGCTCCCCCCTTCAGCCTAAACCTGCCGTTTCAACCTCCTTTTCGCCCGGCTTCGCTCTCCGTCGTTCCGCAGTCCACTTTCCCTCTTTTCCTATGGCTCGTATCTCCTTCCTCGGTTCCGGCAACATGGCCTCCGCCATCGTCGCCGGCGTGCTCAACCAGAAAGTCGCCGCAGTCGCCGACCTCGCCTGCCTCGGCGGCAACGACCCCACCGGCGCCGCGCTCTCCGGCCGCACCGGCATCCGCCTAGCGAAGGATGTCGTCGACCTCTGCACCAGCGCCGACGCCGTCGTCGTCGCCTTCAAGCCGCAGAACCTCGCCGACGCCGATCCGCGGCTCGCCGAGGCCACGCGCGGCAAACTCGTCATCTCAATCCTTGCCGGCAAGAAGCTCGCGACCCTCGCCAAGGCCTTCCCGCACGCCCGCGGTCTCGTCCGCGCCATGCCCAACACCCCCGGCGCGATCGGCGCCGGCATCACCGGTTGGTGCAGCCTCGCCCCGCTCTCCGAGTCCGACCGCGGCATCGCGCTCGGCGTGCTCGGCGCGCTCGGCGTCGTGCACAGCTTCCCCGAGGAGATGCTCGACTCCGTGACCGCCCTCGGCGGCAGCGGGCCGGGCTTCGTCTTCGAGTTCGCCGCCGCGCTGCGCGAGGCCGGCGTCGCCGCCGGCTTCACCCGCGAGCTCGCCGCCGAGTTCGCCACCGAGGTCCTGCTCGGCTCCGCCAAACTGCTCAAGCAATCCGGCGAGGACGCCGACGTGCTGCGCGACCGCGTGACGTCCCCGAACGGCACCACCTACGCCGGCCTGCAGGCGATGAAGTCGGCAAACTTCCGCGACACGATCCGCGCCACCGTCCTCGCCGCCCGCGACCGCAGTATCGAGCTGGCGAAGGGGAGCTGAGCGCGACCACCACGGCGACGCTGCGCCCCCGCCGTCCCCTTCGGCGCAATGAACACGCCCCCACCACTCCCGCCCCGCCCCGGCTCGTGTGCGTCGTTCCTCGACGGCTTCGCCACGCCGTGGGCCGGGCTGCGCTACATGAACGCCCATCCGGCGCTCTGGCGGCACGGCATCCTGCCGGTCCTCTGCAACCTCGTGCTCACGACCGCGCTCTTCGCCGGCCTGCTCTACGGCTGGTTCAAGACCTACGCCTGGCTCGACTCGAAGTTTCCCGCCAACTGGTGGGGCTCCACGCTGGAAGTGGTGTCGGGCGTCGCGATTGCGGCACTGGAGATCGCATTGGCGGTAGCCGTGTGGATCGTCTTCCAGGGCATCTTCTGCGGTTTCTTCTACAGCCGGCTCGCCCGCGAGGTGGAGATCCAGCTCGGTATGGATCCCGCGCAGATGCGCGAAGTGCCGCTGCTCTACCAGGTCACCGACGCCCTGCTCGATCTCGCCGCGCTCACCGCGGTGGCCGTGGGCTGCTTCCTCATCGGGTGGATACCGCTGATCGGCGCGCCGCTCGCCCTCGCGCTCGGGCTCTATTTCGACTGCTTCGTGTTCGGGATGGACTATCTCGACTACCCGCAGGCGCGGCGCGCGCGCGGCCGCGGCGTGCAGCGCCGTTTCGCGCGCCAGCACCGCGCCGCCACACTCGGGCTCGGCTCCAGTGTGATGCTGCTCACGTTCATTCCGCTCCTCAGCCCCGTGCTCCTCACGACGGCCGCCACCGGCGCAGTCCTGCTCTACCGCAAGCTGGAGACGCCGGACAGATGAGCGCAGCCGACTGCTCATAGTGGAGGCGCTTCGCTCTCGCGAGGAACGGCCACCGTTCCGCCCCTCCCCCCTTCCAGGCGCCGCGCGCCTCCGCCCGCCGCACCCGGTGCCACTCCGAAAGACGCAAAGCCCTTTCCCGATCGCATCAGACTTTTGCGTCTTCGGTGCCGGCTGCGCACCGGCGCACTTCGCGGCTTGCGGCACCGACCCACGGGCGTTCCGCTCCCCGCCCCGTGTCCGAGACCACCGCCCAACCGCCTGCCGCCGACGAACTCGCCCACCTGCTCAAGCAGGTTTTCGGCTACGACCGGTTCCGGCCGCTCCAGCGTGACATCATCGCCTCCGCCCTCGCCGACCGCGACTCGCTGGCGGTCCTGCCGACCGGCGCGGGCAAGTCGCTCTGTTTCCAACTCCCCGCCCTCGCCCGCCCCACGCCCGGCCTGACCGTCGTCGTCTCCCCGTTGATCGCGTTGATGAAGGACCAGGTCGACCAACTCAGCGCCGCCGGCGTCGCCGCGACGTTCATGAATTCCACGCTGGGCGCCGAGGAGGCGAAACGTCGTTACCGAGGCCTCTACGCCGGCGAGTTCCGCCTGCTCTACGTCTCCCCCGAACGCCTCGCGCTCGATGGCTTCATCGACCGCCTGAAGGAGTGGCCCGTGCAACTGCTCGCCGTCGACGAGGCGCACTGCATCTCCGAATGGGGCCACGACTTCCGCCCCGAGTACCGCCAACTCGCCGCCCTCCGCGCCCAGCTGCCCACCGTGCCGGCGATGGCGCTCACCGCCACCGCCACCCCGCGCGTGCGCGACGACATCGTCAAGCACCTCGCCCTACGCGACCCCGCGATCTTCGTCGCCTCCTTCAACCGGCCGAACCTCACCTACCGCGTCGAGCCCAAGGACGAGCCGATCAAACAACTGCTCGCCTTCCTCAAGGAGCGCCCGCGCGACGCCGGCATCGTCTACTGCGCCAGCCGCAAACAGACCGAGAAGGTCGCCGACTCCCTCGCCGGCCGTGGCATCGCCGCCCGCGCCTACCACGCCGGACTCGACGCCGAGGAGCGTAGCCGGAACCAGGAGGCGTTTCTTCGCGACGAGGTGCGCGTCATCTGCGCGACCATCGCCTTCGGCATGGGCATCAACAAACCCAACGTCCGCTTCGTGGTCCACTACGACCTCCCGAAGAACGTCGAGGGCTACTACCAGGAAACCGGCCGCGCCGGCCGCGACGGCCTCCCGGCCGACTGCCTGCTCCTCTACTCCGCCGGCGACGCCGCCAAGCAGCGCCACTTCATCGACGAGATCACCGACGCCGAAGAGGCCGCCCGCGCCCGCCGCCAACTCCGCCAGATGCTCGCCTACGCCGACGCCACTTCGTGCCGGCGTGTCGAGCTCATGGGCTATTTTGGCGAGCCCTTCCAAGCCTGCGACTGCGGCGCCTGCGACAACTGCCTCTCGCCCCTCGAGACCTACGACGCCACCGTCCCCGCGCAGAAACTTCTCTCCTGCGTCTACCGCATCCGCGCCGCCAGCGGTTTCGACATGGGCCTGAAGCACGCCGTCGACGTCCTCCGCGGCCACGTCAACGACAAGACCGAGCGCCTCGGCCACGACAAACTCACCACCTGGTCCATCGGCGCCGACCAGACCGAGCACGAGTGGATGCACCTCGGCCGCGAGCTCCTCCGCCTCGGTTACCTCGAGCTCGGCACCGAGATGCCCGTCGTCTCGCTCACCGACGCCGGCCGCGAGCTCCTCCGTACCCGAACCGCGGTTACTCTCGCCAAGCCCCGAGCCGTCGTGAAGCCGAAACGCGACCGCCAGGCCCGCGCCCGCCGCGGCGACTTCGACTACGACGAGATCCTCTTCGAGCGCCTCCGCGAACACCGCCAGAAGCTCGCCACCGAGCTCGAGGTGCCCGCGTACATTGTCTTCGGCGACACCACACTGCGCGAGATGGCGCGTTTCTACCCGGCGACCCCCACCGAGATGAGCGGCATCACCGGCGTGGGCGAGAAGAAGCTCGAACGTTTCGGCGACATCTTCCTCGCCGCCATCCGCGCCCACCTCCAGGTCCACGGCAAACAGACCTTTGCCGATTAGGCATCCCGTGGATCGGCGCTTTCAGCCCGCCCAGCCAAAGATCGGGAACTCACGGACTCAGGAACGAACCGACCAGCTCAAGAGCCGGCCGAACCGTTTTCGCGCGGATCCGTGGCCGCCGCCCACCTCCTCCATTGACCTCGCGCCCGCGTTCGGCGCGTATGGCGGTGCCGCAGCTTCCGACCAGGCGCCGACCGCCTGCGGCCTCGTGAAGCGGCGCCCGCCATTCGCGGAGTCGAAGTCGGACGCCTCGTCGCCATGCGCATCGAGATCACCCACGACACCGTCTACACCTACGACCGCGAGGTGCTGCTCCAACCGCATCTGCTCTACCTGCGCCCGCGCGAGAACCCGCTGCTGCAGGTCGAGGACTTCGCCCTCACGTTCCAGCCGGAGGGCCGGCTGCAATGGATGCGCGACGATTTCGACAACCTGCCGGCCAGCGTCGTCTTCACGGCGCCCACCTCGGTCCTCGAGATCCGGGCGCGTTGCCGCGTGACGACCACCGATCTACCGCCCTTCGAGTTCCTCGTGCGCGACTACGCGACGCACTTCCCCTTCGCCTACGAGCCGCTCCACCGGTTCAACCTCTCGATCTACCTCTCCCCGCCGGACCTCCACACGCGCTCCGCGGTGCTCGACTGGATGGGGCGCTGCTTCGGGTTTCGGCCCGCCGAGACCGTCGCGTGGCTCTTCGCCCTCAACCAGGCGGTGTTTCAAAACCTCGGTTACCAGCGGCGCGACGAACCTGGCATCCAGTCGGCCATCACGACGATCCAGCGCGGCGGCGGTTCGTGCCGCGACTACGCGGCGCTCCTGATCCAGTGCGCCCGCGCCTCCGGTCTGGCCGCGCGCTTCGTGAGCGGCTACCTGCTCGACCCGGCCACCGATGGCGGCGGCTACGGCACGATGCACGCCTGGGTTGAGGTGTTCCTGCCCGGCGCCGGCTGGCGCGGGGTCGACCCCACGCACGGCATCTTCTGCGACAACCGCTACGTGCCCGTGGCCCACGCCGTCGTGGCCGAGAGCGTGAACCCGATCCAGGGATCGTTCTACAGCAGGACTCCCGCCTCCGCGCAGATGCGCACCGACGTCCGCGTGCGCTACGCGTCCTGAGCGGCGCCGCGCCACGCGGCGAACCATCCGGATTCCAAGAGACCGGAAACCGGTCCGCTCCACCCGCCCGCGGATCGGCCACGCGGCCCGGGTAGCCATCCGACGACGCGGTTCAATAGAGCGGCAGGAAGTCGCTCTCGATGGCGGCCTCGATCAGCGAGGCCCCCAATTGCCGGAGCGTTCCCGGCTCGGGCGACCAACGGTGCACGGTGTGCGAGCGCTCACCGTCGCGCGCCTCGAAAAGCCAGATAGCGCCATCGAGCCCCTGGCGCGCGTCGTCGAAAGGCAACGCGAAGAAGCCGGCCGATTCGAGGGTCTTGCGGTGCGTGACCCGATCCACGGCAGTCAGCGGGTGGGTGCGCTGCACAACCCAACGCCCTCCCTCCGGTGTATCCTCCCACAATTTCGCCTCGTACACGCCCGCACCGTCGGGCGCGAAACGGAGTTCGAAGAGCGCGGCGCGATGAAAACTCCGCAGCCAGAGGAAACGAAAGCGCTCCTCGCCGGGCGCCGGCCGCTCCACCACGAGCGGCTTCATCCCGAAGCGGCCCAGAACGTGCGCCAGATAGCGGGGATCCGCCGGCAGGATCACTTCAAAACCGTGCAACTTCACCTCCTCTGCAGTGGCCACATGCGGTTCGAGGGAGAGCCGCTCCGCCTCTTCCGCCGTCACCGGCTGGGCGGCTGCGAAAACGGCAAGGATCAGACCGAGCGGGAAGAGTCGCCAGCGGGAGCGCATGGGGCCAGTTGCATCCAGACGGTAGTCACGCCGACGGCGCAGGGAAAGCCCTTTGTGCCCACCCGGTGCGCGTTCGGGCGAGCCCGTGCGCGGCGAGCGGCGCCCGGGGACGATCGCCCCGTTCCGTACCGCGCCCGCTCACAGGCCCTTCGGCGGCACGGTCGCGCCGTCGCGCCAGTAGCCGGGGACGGCCGTCGACGACGGGTTCTCCGGAGCACCGCGACGGAACGTGCGTACCATGAGGGCGAGCTGCTCCATCGCCCGCATGCCGACGAGGCGGTGGTTCTGCACGATGCCTCCGATGTAGGGGCAGCCTCCGGGAACGTCGAGCGAGGCAAACGCCACGTCTTGCGGCACGCGCAGGCCGGTGCTGGTGAGCCGCGTGCTCTCGCCGTCCCAGGCGCCGATCTCGATCAGCTCGTGCCAGTTCGTCATGAGCGCATCGACCCGGTGCTGGCGGATCCACGCCTCGACCTGGGCGGCCACGTGCGCGATATCGCCGCGTTCGAAGAGCAGTGGCGGCACGCGCTCGCGCGCCGGCAGGGCCGCCTGCTCCACGAGCACGCCGGAGCTGAAGGTGCTCTCGAGGCGCGACTCGTCGTCGGTCGCGGTGGCGAGCCCGATGCGGCGGTAGCCGCGCTGGCGCAACGTGCGCATGCAGAGGCGGGCGGCCTGACATTGATCGTTGGAGACAACGTCGAGTTGGGGCAGCAGGTGGTGCGACTCGATCTTCACGGCGCTGTACTGGTCCCAGTCGAGCTCGATGGACCGCGTCGAGGGCGTGAAGGTCGAGAGCAGCACGCCGTTGATGCCGCGCGAGGAGAGGATGGTGTTGAGCCGGGCGGCCGTCATCTCCTTGGTGCCGAGGGTGAAGACCTCCAGCAAGAGGTGCTGCGACTCGGCCACGGCGCGCACGCCCTCGTAGACGAGCGGGTGGTAGCCGGAGCCGAAGAAATACGCCGAGGAGCCCGCATCGATCACGAACGCGATCGAGGGGGTCTGCTTCACCGCGAGTTTCTGCAGGCGGTGGTGGTTGAACGCGTCGAGCAGCGGGTCGCGCACGTAGCCGAGCTTGCGCGCGCTCTCGAGGATGCGCTCCCGGGTCGCGGCCGGGATGCTCGGATGCGAACGCAGCGCCATGGACACGGTGGTCGGGTGCACGCCGGCCAGCGCCGCCACATCGTCCATCGTCGCGTAGGCCTTGGCGCGGCCGCCGGCGGGCTGCTTCTCCCGTTCGGACTTCATGGCTGCCGGGTCCGCTCCGGAGCGCTGGCGCCGTCCTGCCAGGAGCTCTTCACATAGGTGCGGGAAGCGAACTGCGGGACCCCGCGTTCGCCGGACTTCAGGAGGGCGGCCACGAGGGAGACCGCCTTGGCCCCGACGACTCCTGGATTTGGACATACGCCCGCCAGGCCCGAGGTCCGGTCGAGGAGGCAGAGGGAGGCGCACGCGACCTCATCCGGCACGCGCAACCCGGCCGCGCGCAACATGTCGCCCACGACCGACCAGTTGCACATCACGGCGTCGACCCGGTGGCCGCGGATCCAGTGGCGCAGCAGCTCCGCCGCCTGCGCCATCGAGCAGTTGTAGGGGAAAAGCAGTTCCGGAACGCGTTCGGCCGGGTCGATCGCCCCCTGCTCGAGCAGGTAGCCCGCGGTGTAGAGGCGCTCGGTGGCGTCCTCGTCGGCGCGGCCGATCGCCAGCCCCACGCGGCGATAGCCGAGGGCGCGGAGGCGCTGGAAGGCCAGGCGCACGTCCTGCCGGTGGTCGCTGCCCACCACCGGAGCGGGCGGCTCCATGTGCAGCGAGTCTATTTTTACGATACTGTATTCATCCCAGTCCAGCGTGACGGGCGCGAACCCCGGGTCGAAGGCCGCGAGCACCACCCCGGTGATGTTCTGCTCCTTGAGGAAGGCGTCGAGCCGCAGGCTCTCGTCGCCCTCCACCCCTACGGTCACGACCTCGAGTTCGTAGCCGAGGGTCCGGGCCTGCTCGCGGGCGCCCTCGAGGATCTGCTGCTGGGGGCGGTAGAGCGCGGCCCCCTGGTCGAGCGGGTGGTTGATCAGGTAGGCGACCCGCGGGGCGGCGGCGCGCACGCGGCCGTTGAGATGGAAATGCGTCAGGGCCGAGAAGACGGCGTTGGGCACATAGCCCATCTTCTCCGCCACCTCCCGGATCCGAGCCTTGGTGGCCGGCAGCAGGCTGGGATGGTCGCGCAGCGCGAGCGAGACGGTGGTGAAATGGACACCGGCGACCTTGGCGATGTCCTTGATGGTGACGGGGCGCTTCTTCGGCTCGGCGGGAGAGACGGCCGGTTCGGGGCGGGCGGTGGCAGTGGAGACCATGGCGTCCTGTTCGAGAGCTCCAGCAATTGAGTGAATTCGGGGTCTGACGAGGGCTTCGAATCGCGTGGGGGTAGGCGATAAGAAATCCGAGGATGCGATTAAGATTTGCTGATGGCGGAGTGTGCCCATCCGCGACCCGAGGGGAATTCCGCCATTGCTGAGACGTTAGAATAAATGAGGACTAGCGAACACTACTCACGGCCTTTCATCAACTTGCGAATATTCCACCCGACATAAATGCCGCCGTCTGATTTATCATTATACCAGCGACACCTGTCGCTCGTTTTCCCAGCCCCGACCATGAAACCCGGCCTGCGGAGTGCCCGCCACCTGATGCAGAGCAACACCCCTCCCGCCGCGGTCCCTGACCGGCGAAATCGCCCCTGAAACGGTAGCATCGCCTGTGATACGCTCGGTCGGCGCCGAGGCGCGGTCAGGGAGCGGCGCCGCCCCAAACCTGTCCCCGCGCGCCACGGTTCCGGGGCGTTTTCCCTCTCGCGCCTCCGCCGCGGACCCTGCCAAATGGCGCCGAGTTCCCGCCCGGGTGGCGGAATGGCAGACGCTTCTGACTTAAAATCAGCTTTCCGAAAGGAAGTACCGGTTCGAGTCCGGTCCCGGGCACCACTCGCCGCACGCACCGCGCAGCCAGTCTGTTCGAGCGTCACCAGTGGCGCTCGCGCCCATGGCGGCGGCGCTCGCGCAAACGCTCGCCGAGCGGTTTGGGCTCCCCGCTACAGCCACCACGCCCCAAAGAGTGAGGCGGTGCCGGCGACGGCGAGTAGCGCGCCGGCGAAGTAGCGGGCACGCGGCAGGTCCTCACCGAGTTTCCACGCCAACGGCGCCGTGAGCAGCGGCGCGGCGGCGACGATGGATTGCGTCACCCCCGCCGGCAGCTGCGGCTGGCTCAGCGCCCACTGGAGACACGTCACGCCGAGGACCGGACCGGTGAGCGTGTTGAGCAGAAGCCAGGGCAGGGCGACGCGGAGGGATGCCGGTTCAGAGTTCAGGGTTCCGCGTTCAGGGTTCGGCGTTTCGAGTTTCGAGTTTCGAGTTTCGGGCGGGTTTCCGATGGCGTCTTTGGTTCGTTCAGACCCAGTGGATTTCCGGCTCAATCGCACCAAAACCAGCGCCACCACCGCCACCAACAGACCCGCCAGCACGCGCTCGAAGGTGACGGTGCCGGGATCGGCCTTCACGCCCTCGGCGCGCAGCACGGCGAAGGCCTTCCGGCTGAGCACCTGGCCCACGCCCTGCCCCACCGCCGAGAGCGCCGCGAGTCCGGCGCCAAACAGCAATACCCGCGGCGCGAACTGCGGAAAACTCCGCGGTGCCAGCCCGAGGATCACGCCGCCGAGGATCACCGCGCAGCACACCAGCCGGGCCCCGGTGACCGGCACCCCGAGCCACACCCACTCGGCCGTGAGGGCCACCACCGCCGCGCCGCATTGCACGGTGAGGGTGGCGAGATTTGCCCCCGCGCGCGGCAGCGCCTGGAACATCAGCAGCCCGCCCAGCCCGAAGCCCACCAGCCCGCTCACGAAGAACCAGCCGAACCCGGCGCCGAAGCCGTGCCCAAAGAACAACGACCACGCGCCGAGCAGCACCGCCGCCAGCGCCAGCCGCCAGAAGTTCGCCGCGGTCGCGCCCAGCGCCAGCGCCGCCCGCCGCGCGAACACCGCGGTGGCGGCGAAGAATCCGGTGGTGAGCAGCGCCGCGAGCATGACGCCTCCGATACTGCACCGGTCCGGCGCGCAAGGAAAGTGCCGATGAGGCGCCCGAGTCCTTGACAAACCAAATTTGCGTGGCCTCTTCACCATCGATCCAACCATGAACCGCCGCACCACAGTCCCGCGCCGCCAAGACGACCTGTTGCCCGTCGTCTTCCCGGGCGTGCCCGGTGCCGCGACCTGAGTCCTTTCGTCTGGATACACGACGGAGCGACCCCGGTCACCGGACCGGGCTGACCCTCGCTCCTCGCCACTGGCGGCTGCTGACGCACCGCCGTGTCCCGCCCCGGCGGCCGCTCCGCGGTCCGCCTTCCCGCCCCATCCAGCGCTCCGGCGCACCACCCCTCCGTTCCATCGCCACCGCCCCCGGGCGGTGCCGTCACGACCTCGCCGCCATGGATCACCGTCTCTTCGGTCGCACCGACCTCACCATCTCCTCGCTCGCGCTCGGCACCGCCCGTTTCGGTTGGCGCACCAGCGCGGCCGAAGCCGCCGCCATCCTCGACCTCTACCGTACGCAGGGCGGCAACCTCGTCGAAACCAGCGCCGTGTGGTGCCGCGATCCCGAGAACGGGGTGCTATTCGCCGCTCCGGGCGAGCACCTCGTCGGCCGCTGGCTGGCGCAGGACCCCGAGCGCCGGCGCGGGCTCGTCCTCGCCGGGCGGGTCTTCCTCGGCGCGCGCCTGTGCGCCGCCGCCGACTTCGCCGTGCGCGTCCGCGCGAACTGCGAGGCCTCGCTGCAGCGTCTGAATACCGAATACTTCGACCTGCTTCAGATCGAGTGGCGCGAGGACTTCGGGCCGATCGAGCGTCTGCTGGAGGCGCTCTGGCCGCTCGTGCGCCAGAGCCGCGTCCTGCGGCTCGGCGCCGCCGGCTTCCCCGCGTGGCGGATCGCCACCGCGAACGCGGTCGCCCAACAGGCCACGCTCCCCTCGCTGGAGACAGTCCAAGCCGCCTTCTCGCTGCTCGACCCGCGCCCGTTCGAACGCGAGTACGCGGAGCTGTGCGCCGAGCATCGGCTGGCGTTTCTCGCCCGCACGCCACTCGCCGCCAGCACGCTCGCGCAACGCGTGGACGCCCCACCCCGTGACCTGCGTTTGGCGGCGCTGCTGCCCTCCACCCATCAGCTCAGCGTCCGCGAGCGCCTCGCCTGGGTCGCCCAACGCCGCGGGGCCACGCTCGCCCAGACCGAGCTCGCCTGGGTCCTGAACCACCCGGCTGTCGCCACCGCGGTGGTCCACGCCACCTCGCCGGGCCAACTCGCAGAGTGGATGCAGGGCGCCGCCGGCCGCCTGTCCCACGAGGAGCAGGTGCTCCTGCGGCATCCCTGGACTCCGGCCCCGACGGGCCCGTCGTCGTTCGAGCCTGCGCCGGAGCGCGTGCTCGCCACGGCCCCCGGCTGAGCGGCTCCGCCGCCACGCCGGGCCGCGGAGCCGGCGACCACCGCTCCGCCCGCCC
Organism: Verrucomicrobiota bacterium; assembly: GCA_023446735.1. Classification (GTDB taxonomy): domain Bacteria; phylum Verrucomicrobiota; class Verrucomicrobiia; order Opitutales; family Opitutaceae; genus CAJCBL01. Next base: position 6,277 of record JAEXPQ010000170.1, on the reverse strand, counting down.
TCCGGGAGGCCATCGCGCCCTCCCTTGCCTCCGCCTGCCCGCCCACTTCGCGGCCGGCCCTCCCCGCGTCAGTAGAACACCCCGACAATGCCCGCCATGACCATTCTTCACGTCACCGATCTCCACTTCACCGAGCGCTGGTTCGCCTGGCTGCACGAGTCCGCGCCGCACCACGACCTGCTCTGCATCTCCGGCGACCTCCTCGACCAGAGCCGGGGAATCCCGTTCCACCGCCAGGCGGCGCTCATCGCCGAGTGGCTGACGCTGCATCCGCGTCCGGTGTGCGTGTGCAGTGGCAACAGCGACCTCGAGTTCCTCCCTCCTGGTCAGCCCCGGCGGCCGGCCACCTGGCTGCGTGCACTCTCCCGTCCGCGCCTGCGCGTCGACGGCGACACCGCGTTCCTCCACGGCCGGTCGATCGAGGTCGCCGGCTACCACGAGGCGCCGCGCGGGACCGCCGACATCTGGCTCGTCCACCTGCCGCCGACCGACACCCCGGTCGCACGCAGCGAATACGGCATCGACCTCGGCGACAAGGGCCTCCCGGCCCTCGTCCGGGAGCACCGGCCACGGCTCGTGCTCTCCGGCCACGTCCATCATCCCGAGGCGTGGTTCCACGAGGAGGACGGCACGATCTACCTCAACCCGGGTTGCTCCCGCGGCAGCCGCATCCCGCAGCACATCCTCATCGACCCGGACCGCTTCGCGGCCACCCGCGTGACCGAGGGACCGATCGGATCGTACTCCGAGACGGTCCTGTGGCCCGCCGCCCCGTCCATCACCGAGCACGAGCACCAGCAACTCTCCGCCTGAACCCAACCACCGCCATGAAACAACGCAAACTTGGCCGGACCGACCTTCTCGTCTCCGAGTACTGTCTCGACGCCGCGGCGCTGGGTTGGCACCCCGCCGCAGCCGGCGCCGACACCGTGCTCGACGCCTTCCGCGAGGTAGGCAGCACCTTCATCCAGCTCCAGGCCGACAGCGGCGACGACGCGGGCGAGTCCGGAGTCGGCGCGCTCTCCGAGACGCTCGTCGGCCGATGGCTTCACAGCCGCCGGATTGCCCGCCCCGATGTGGTGCTCGCATACTGCGTCCACCTTCCCTCCCTCTCGAGCTACTTCCGCCTCGCCGCGGAGATCCGCTTGAGGTGCGAGCGCGCCCTGCGCCGCCTCGGCACCACGTACCTCGACCTGCTGCTCATCCGCTGGACCGACGGGCTCCCGGTCGACGACACCCTCGTCGCCGTCGAGTACCTCCAGCGCAGTGGTATGTTCCGCCACCTCGGCGGCGGCGGGTTCCCCGCTTGGCGCGCGATGGAGTGGATCGGGCATGCCGACCGGCGACGCCTCTCGCGACTGGACACGCTCCAGACCGAGCTCGCGCCTCCCGCGGACACCGGTTCGTGGCAGGAGCTCCGCGATCTCGCCCGCCACCAGCGCCTCGGGCTCGTCGTGCGACCACCCTACACCGGCCCGACCGACGACGAACGCCCGCGCAGCGTCCTGCGTCCGTATCCGGTCCGCGATTCGGCCGGCTGTGCGATCGCGCAGATCGCGCGCGAGCGCGGCCTGCCGCCGCGCCATGTCGCCCTCGCGTGGACGCTCGCCGATCCGACGGTGAGCGCGGTCCTCGTCCCGGCCTCCACCCCGCCCGAGGTCGAGGACCTGCGCCGCGCCGCGCGGATCGAGCTCGCGTTCCACGAACTGCTCCAGGTCGGCCGCGCCGCCCCGCCGGTCGCCACGCCCGGCTTCCATGAGCCGAACGGCCACGAACTTCTCTCCTCCCTCCAATCCACTCCAAACCACTCCGCATCATGATCCACATCCGCAAAGACGATTACCTCCAACTCAGCCTCCTGCTCTCCCGTCACCCCGAGGCGGCGGGCCGCGCCTCGCTGCGCGACGAACTGGCTGCCGCCACCGTCCTGCCGCGCGAGAACTTCCCCGCCGACATCGTCGCGATGAACTCGCGCGTCGGCTTCGTCGACCTCGATTCGTCCGAGAACGAGGAGTACACGCTCACGCTCCCGCAACACGCCGACGCCGAGGCGCGCCGCCTCTCCGTGCTCTCGCCCATCGGCACCGCCCTGCTCGGCTACCGCGTGGGCGACGAGGTCTCGTGGCCGACCCCCGGCGGCGCCCGCCGGTTGCGCATTGTCGCCGTCACCCACGGCGAGGCCCCCATCACCGGCGAGGCCGCCGATGCGTTCCTCGTCCGCCTGCTCGGTGGCACCCCGACCGCGGCGGGGGCACGAGCCTAGTCACCAACTCCGGCCCCGTGGCGGGGTGCTTCAGCCCCCGCCGTGCGACGTCGCCCACCGCAGGCGCGCCCTTCCCAGCCCCGGACTCCGCTCGCGCCGGTGTCGCCACCTCGTATCCGCCGGCCCGGGCTGAAGCCCCGGGCCACGTGCCCTCACCACCGCCACTCGAAGGTGGCGGTGAACGAGCGGGGGTTTCCGGGGAGGAAGAGGGCGGTGGTGGCGGGGGTGCGGGCGAGGTCGAGCACGCCGGCGGTGGACGCGATGTACCGGCGATCGAAGAGGTTGGCGACCGCGAGCGACGCCGTCCAGCGGCGCGCCTTCCAGCCGAGCTGGGCGTTGGCGAGGGTGTAGCCGGCGAAGCCGAGCGTGTTGGCGTGGTCGGCGTAGGTCGTGCCAGCAACCCAGCTGGCGCCGAGCGCGGCGAACGGGCCCTCCTGCTGTGCCGCGAATACCAACTGCGCCGAGCCGACGTGCGGCGGCAGCCCGGCCAGGCGGCGGTCACCATAAACCGGATCATGGTTGAACCGCGCATCGCTCCACGTGTGCGTGACCGTGAGGTCCAGTGCCGCCCACCCCTGCGGCAAGCGCAGCGTGTCCAGGAGCCGCCAGCGCAGTTGGCTCTCCACGCCGCGGTGCCGCGTCGTGCCCGCGTTGACGGTGCCGCGCGGCGCGCCGCTCGGATTCGCGAGACGGAGCAGCTCGTCGTGCCAGTCGGCGGCATAGGCGGTGAGCTCGAAGCTGATCCAGTCGGCGCCGGTAACGGGCTGACCGAACCGGCCGCGTACGCCGACCGCCACCGTGTCCGCTGTTTGGATGCGCAGCGGTGTCCAACCGAGCGCGAGGTTGGGCGCGGTGCCGCGCACGGCGAGCAGGTCGTCGAACGTCGGAGCCTCCGCGCCGCGCTCGGCACGCACGAAGGCTTCGATCAGCCGCCGGTTCGAGGGCGAGGCCGCGATCTCGAGGTGTGGCGCGAGCGCGGTCGTGGTGAAACGGCCTTCCGCGGTGGCGGTGCCGTCGGCCGCGCGGCGCGCCGCGAGCGCGGAGACTCCGCCGGTGACCGTGACGAGCCGGTGCGGCTTCCAGGTCGCGTCGAGCCAGCCGCTGGCCGTGCCGGCGCTCAACTGGAGGTCGGCGAACAGCGCGCCGGCGCGCCCGCCGGCATTCGCCCAGCGCTCCTGCGTGCGTTCGCCGCAGGTCGCGGCGAGCCCCGCCGTCCATTTCACGTCGCCGAGATACCAGCCGCCCGCCACGCGCCCGAGCACATCGCCGCCGCGGGTGCGGGCGACACCGTTGGCGCGCAGCTGGCGGAAATCGTCGTCCATCGCCTGGATACCGAGGGCCGCCTCGAGGCCCGTGGCCGGCCAGCGCGCCTGATAGACCGCACGGGCGAGATCGGTCGTGCGCCGCGGTTGGTCGACCACGGCCGCCGCAGTGATCGCCGACGGATCCTGCCAAACCCCCGCCACGGTCAGCGGGCCGGGGATGCGCAGGTCGGCGCGGGCCACATAGAGGGAGAGCGAGTGCGACAGTCGGCTCGCCGACACCCACTCGGCGCGGCCCGCCGCCGCGATCCGCTCCTGCGCACTGTGGGGACGCCAACCATCGCTCCGCGTGAGGCCGACGGCGCCGGTCCAGAGCGGCGAGGTTCGTTTCGTCGTCTCGTCGTAGCTCGCGCCGACTGCGCTCCGCCCGACGACACGGACCAGGCCGTCGCTGCCGACCGTGACCGAGGCGGCCGACGGCGTTTCGCGCGCGGGTCTCCACCACTCCAGGTCGATCGCGCCACCCAGCGTCTGGACCGCGGCCGCCGAATCCGCCGCGCCCGGCTGGAACAACGACGTGCCGAAGAATCCCGGTTCGAGCAGCGCGAGATTGAAGGAGCCGTCGGCCGCGTTGAGCGGGAGCGAGTCGAGGCGCAGCAGCAGCCCGCGGCTGACTGGCGCGCTCTGCAGGCCGGAGCCGCGCACGGTGATTCGCGGCGGGTAGAAGCCGTCGCCGCTCTCCTGCAGAACCAGTCCCGGAGTTGCGGCCAGCGCGCCCGTGAGCGACGCGACCGGACTCACGGTCACCGCGCCGTGTCCGAGCCCGCGGCGTTCCGGCCGTTCGTGCACGCCCTCCACGATGAAGACCGGCAGCTCGACAAACTCGAAGTTCTCCGCGGCAGCGGCCGACGGCGGCGGCTCGGCGGCGTGGAGCCGCCACGCCCCAAGCAAAAGCCCCAGCCGCGCGAGGAGCGGTATCCGGCGAGTGCGGGCGCGGCGGGGTGGCACGGGGAAGTTCTTCCAGCCTTCGGCGCCGAGCGCAAGGCGGGGAAGGACGAGGTAGGGACGGACCGCTGGGCCGTCCGCTCACTCGGCGGGCCCAGCGGTCCCGCCCTACCCCCAGGCATCATTTCACTGCGTCGTTCAGCTGCACGGGAACGGAAGGGATGCCGCGGGCGGAGCGAACGGACGTTCGGAGAAACGTCCCTACCTATAGAAACTCGCGCATTGGACTGGCGAGGTAGGGACGGCGCTCCGCCGCCGTCCGTTCGCTCGGCAAATCCCTCGGTTTGTTGAGGAACCGCCCGTCAGCCTGTTAGGCGAAGATCAACAGCCTCACCGCTTGTAGAGCGGGCGGGCGGTGTAGCGGGTGTGGAGGAGCTCGTGGGCCTTCGTACCGTTGGGCTTGCCAAGGAAATCCGCGTAGAGGCGCAGGACCTCGGGATTCTCGTGCGAGCAGCGCACGGCGCAGTCGCGGTCGTCCTGATAGAGACCGGCGGCGCGCAGGCGACGGCGCTCGTTGTCGACGCCGTAGGGCTGGCCGCCGCCGCCGATGCAACCGCCGGGGCACGCCATGACCTCGATGAAGTGGAACGGCGTCTCCTTGCCGGCGTTGCGCGCCTGGCGCACCTGCTCCAGAACGGCGGATACGTGACTGAGCCCGTGGGCCACGGCCACGCGCACCTTGGTGCCGGCCACGTCGACCTCGGCGGTCTTCACGCCATCGAGCCCGCGCACGGATTCGAAGTCGACCTTCCCGAGCTTCTGGCCGGTGGCATAGTGGTAGGCGGTGCGGAGCGCGGCCTCCATCACGCCGCCGGTCGCGCCGAAGATCGTGCCCGCGCCGGAGTAGTCGCCGAGGATCGAGTCGGGCGCGCCGTCTTCGAGGTTGAGGAAGTCGATGCCCGACTGCTTGAGCATGCGGGCCAGTTCGCGGGTGGTGAGGCAGATGTCGACGTCCTTGAACCCGGAGGCGTACATCTCCTCGGTGCGCGAGAGCTCATACTTCTTCGCCGTGCAGGGCATGACGGAGACGACGCACAGCTTCGCGGGATCGAGGCCGGCCTTCTGCGGGTAGTAGGTCTTGGCGAGCACGCCGAGCATCTGCTGCGGCGACTTGGCGGTGGAGAAGTTGTCGATGAAGTCCCAGTGGTTTTTCTCCATGAAGTCGGTCCACGCCGGGCAGCACGAGGTGATGAGCGGCAACGGCCCGCGCTTGTGGACGAAGCGCTGGATGAACTCGCTCGCCTCCTCGACGATGGTGACGTCGGCCGAGAAGTTGGTGTCGAACACGGCGTGGAAGCCGAGGCGGCGCAGCGCGGTGTAGAGCTTCTTCGTGAGGTTGGTGCCCGGCGGCAGGCCGAACGCCTCGCCGATGGTCACGCGCACCGAGGGCGCGATCTGCACGACGCAGATCTTGCCCATGTCGTGCAACGCCTCCCAGACGGCGGCCGTCTCGTCGTTCTCGACGATGGCGCCGGTCGGGCAGTGGGCGGAGCACTGGCCGCACTTCACGCAGGGCGACTCCGCGAGCGCGATGTCGCCGGCGGGAGCCATGCGGGTGTTGATGCCGCGTTCGAGGAAGGAGAGCGCCCACACGTCCTGCATCTCCTGGCACACCTGGACGCAGCGGCCGCATTTGATGCACTTCTCGAACTCGATGATGATCGAGCCGGTGGACTTGTCGGGCGGCACGTCCTTGACGTAGCGCTTGATGCCGTCGTGCCGCAGGTTGAAGTCGGCCGCGATGGTC
>JAEXPQ010000175.1 GCA_023446735.1 Verrucomicrobiota bacterium | reverse complement strand
AGCATCTCCGCCGTGGCGTTGAGCTTCATCGTGCACGAGCCCAGCGAGATCATCGAGTGGCAGAGCGAGAGATCCTTCGCCTCCAGGCGGCGGATATACCGCAGCATCTCGTGCTCGACGTGGTACTGGTTGAAGACCGGGTGCGTGAGGTACGACGAGGAACGCGTGAGCGCCTCCGGCAGATCGCAGGTGGCGCGGCCGAGCGACGCGAGCGCCGGGGCGGACTTGCCCGCGGCCTCGGCGAAGATGTGCAACAACATCGCGAGATCGCTCTCGGTGGCGGCCTCGTCGAGCGAGACGCCGACGGAGTGAGCGTTGTGCGGGCGGAGGTTGACGCGGTTGGCGTGGGCGAGGTCGTAGATCCGCTTGGCGGAGACGCCGCCGAGCTCGACGGTGAGCGTGTCGAAGACCGGAGCGGAGTTGAAGTTGTAGCCGAGCTGCGCGAGGCCGGCGGCGAGGGTGCGCGTCATGCGGCGCACGCGGCAGGCGATCTCTTTGAGGCCGGCGGGGCCGTGGTAGACGGCGTACATCGAGGCCATCACGGCGAGGAGGACCTGCGCGGTGCAGATGTTGCTCGTGGCTTTCTCGCGGCGGATGTGCTGTTCGCGCGTGCCGAGGGCGAGGCGCAGGGCGGGCTTGCCCTGGGCGTCCTTCGAGACGCCGACGAGGCGGCCGGGCATGAGGCGCTTGAAGGCGTCGCGCGTGGCGAGGAAGCCCGCGCTCGGGCCACCGTAGCCGAGCGGCACGCCGAAACGTTGCGCGCTGCCGACAGCGATGTCGGCGCCGAACTCGCCCGGGGCGCGCAGGAGCGTGAGCGCAAGCAGATCGGTCGCGACGATGGCGAGCGCGCCGGCGGCGTGGAGTTTCTCGACCAGCGGTGCGTAGTCGCGGATGTCGCCTTCGGTGCCTGGATACTGGAGGAGCGCGGCGAAGTGGCTTGCTCCGGGAACGAAGGTCGCGGCGTCGCCGGTCTCGATGGCGAAGCCGAGGGCCTTGGCGCGGGTGGCGACGACGGCGATGGTCTGTGGGTGGCAGTCGGCGGCGATGAAGAGCGTGCGGCGCTCGGGCGAGCCCTTGGCGGAGTACGCCATGTTCATGGCCTCGGCGGCGGCGGTGCCTTCGTCGAGCATGGAGGCGTTGGCGATCTCGAGGGCGGTGAGGTCGCAGACCATCGTCTGGAAGTTCAGCATGCCCTCGAGGCGGCCCTGCGAGATCTCGGCTTGGTAGGGCGTGTAGGCAGTGTACCAGCCGGGGTTCTCGAGGATGTTGCGCTGGATGACCGGCGGGGTGAGGCAATCGTAGTAGCCGCAGCCGATGAACGAGCGAAAAACCTGGTTCTTCGCCGCGATGCCGCGGAGTTCGGCGAGCATCTCGCTCTCGGTGGCGGCCTCGGGCAGATCAAGGGGCTTGCCGAGGCGGATGGCGGACGGCACGGCGGCGTCGATGAGCGCGTCGAGCGACGGTTGGCCGAGCGGGGCGAGCAGTGCCGCGAGGTCGGCGTCGACGGCGCCGAGGTGGCGGCGCGAGAAGGTGTCGACGGACGCCAGCGCGGTGGGCTGGCCGTTGCCGGAGCAGGTGGACGGGGACGTGCGGTCTGCCATGCGCCGAACCTAGAATGCCGGCGAGGTGGGGCAACGGGTTTCTGGGGCGGCCGTTGCGCGCCGCGGCGGTTTCCGCCGGCGAACGCCGTGTGTCGCAAACCGCAGGTTACGGCGGCGGGGTGCCGAGGAGCTGGTCGACGATGAGGGCGAGGTCGGCGAGCTCGTAGGGCTTCGAGACCATGCCCTTGAACCCGTACGACTGGTGGTCGGAGAGCACCGGATTGTTGGAGTAGCCGCTGGAGACGATGGCGCGGACCTGCGGGTCGAGCTGGAGGAGTTCGCGGATCGTCTCCTCGCCGCCGACGCCGCCCGGAATGGTGAGGTCGAGAATGACGAGGTCGAAACGGGGGCCGTGTGCGAGCGCCTCGCGGTAGACGCGGATGGCCTCGGCGCCGTCGGCGACGGCCACGGTTTCGAGTCCGAGCCGCTTGAGCATCGCGGCGGAGAGGCGGCGGCCGGCGGCACGACGGGTTCCGGGGCGGGGGCGTGGTCGGAGGCGGGCAGCCAGATGCGGAACGTGCTGCCGGCGCCGAGCGACGAGGAGACGGTAATGTGTCCCTGGTGTTTGGTGACGATGGAGTGGACGGTCGCGAGTCCGATGCCGTGGCCGGACTTCTTCGTGGTGAAGTACGGGTCGAAGACCTTGGGAATCGCCTCGGGCGGGATGCCCGGGCCGTTGTCGGCGACGGAGAGCCGCACGTAGCGGCCGGCGGCGAGGAGGCGGTCGCCCGCGGGGACGGTCTCGTTGGCGAGTTCGATGGCAACCCGCCCGCCGTGGGGCATCGCTTGGACGGCGTTGATGACGATGTTCTGCACGACCTGGCTGATCTGGCCCTTGTCGACCTCGGCGGGCCAGAGGTCCGGGGCGATGGCGAACTCGACCGAGACATTCGAGCCGTGCAGGGCGAAGCGGGCCACCTCCTGGACGACTCCGGCAAGGGAGACGGCGGCGCGCACGGGGTTGCCGCCCTTGGCGAAGGTCAGCAGCTGCATGGTGAGGTCGTGGGAGCGGGTCACGGCGCCCTCGGCCTGCTCGAGGCAGGCGAGCGAGTCGGGATCGAGATGCGGGGCGTCGCGCACGAGCGAGAGGTTACCCATCACCACGGTGAGGAGGTTGTTGAAGTCGTGGGCGATGCCGCCGGCGAGCAGGCCGAGCGACTCGAGCTTCGAGGTGCGCACGAGCTCGGCCTCGAGGTGGGCCTCGCGCTCCAGTTGGCGGCGGATCTGGGCGGTTTGGGTCCGGAGGCGGCGGCGCAGCAGGCCCACCCAGGCGGCGATCAACAGGATGCCCAGCGCAAGCACGCCGGCGACGGCGAGGACCCGGTCGCGGGTGAACCACGGCGGTTCGCGCACCACGACGACATCCGCCGGGGAGCGGAGGTGCAGGCGCCGCAGAGAGGGGCGCTGGTAGGTGTCGTATTGAAGATCATAGACCGCTACCAACGCCACCGTGCTGCCGATCTTCCACGGGGGATGGGCGCCGGAGGAAACGAGGAACGCCTCGGCGATGGCGTTGCCCTGCTGGAGGGTGAGGCGCAGGGCGTCGCCGGCGTCGGCCATGGCGATCAGCGTGGCCTGGGCGGCGACCAACTGCCCGACTTGGCCGCTGTCGAGCGGCGCTTGGAGGTCCAGTGGCGTGGGTGCCGGCAGTTCGCCGCGACCGATGGCGCGGACCGCCGCCTCGTGCAACGCGAGCCGTTGGCCGTGGCGCCCGAGGAAACCGACCGCTTCGACCGCGGTGCCGGGCAGATAGGCGGTGTGGTCCCGGCAGAGCAGCAGAAGCGCCGCGCCCTCCTCGATGATCTGGATCGCCACTCCGGGCTCCTGATGAGTGACGAGCCCGCGGACCGCGATGCGATGCTCGTGGTTTTGGATCGAGCCGGAGCGCCCGAGGGTGGCCACGGGGTGGAGGGGGCGGGCGAAGCGGTCGGGTAGGGCCGGCTCGGCGATCTGGATCGCATCCGGGCCGGGCAGCAACAGGACGATGTCGCTCAACCGTCGGTGCTCATCGGAGGTCGCCGAGCAGACGCCGCGCAGGCGCACGACCGAGTCGAGCACCGGCCCGAGCGTGTCGGTGGCGGCGAGGCGCGCGGTGAAATCGCCGTCGGCCGTGGCCACGGTGAGATGGTGCCAGGTGTCATCGCTCCGGACGACGCGCACATAGCCCCGCATTTCGACGAAGCGGGCTTCGGCCGCACCGGTGAGCGCGTGCTGCAACGTGATCAGCGGCGCGGGCGGCGGGACGGTTTCGCCGATCTTGTTGAACTCGTTCGCCTCGACAGCGGGCGCGAACGGCCCGAGGCGGGTTCGCCCGACGATCTCGACGCGGCGCCCCGGCGCGCGCAGGGGCGAGGTGGCTGTTCCGCGGAAGACCTGCACGGCGCCGCTCGCGTCCTGGACGAAGAAGAAGGGGGCGGAGGGGTGGGACCAGGTGACGATGCCGGAGAGGCGGACCGGTCGACCGGCGGCGGCGGCCTCGGCCGGGAGCTCGGCGACCTGCGCGGCGAGGCGCAAGGGCTGGTCGGGGTCGAGCGGCGCCGGCTGTGCGGAGAAACCGGCGACAGGGCGGTAGACCGGGTCGTGCAGCTGCCAGATGGTGCCGAGGATGCGGGGGAACCCGATCGCCTCGACCATGGATCCGAGCGGGCAGAGGATCGTCTGGGCGTTGTGCAGCTCGATCTGGCCGCTCTCGTCGCGCAGCTGGATGGAGAGGCCCGGCTCCTGGGCGATCACCGTGCCGGAGATTCGAACACGAACGTTGGTGGGGAGCGACGGCAGCGCGTGGATGGGCGTGCGCGGCAAGTCGAACCGCGGGTCCTCGCCCAGGTGCGAGACGAGCTCGATGCGGTCGCGGGAGGCGACCATGAGGGTGAGCTCGGCGAGGGCGCCGGTGGGATCGAGGCCGGCGTTGTACACGCCTGTGATGCGGACATGGCTGTGGGCCAGATCGGGCGGGGACTCGCCGGGGGCGAGCCGGAGCCAGGCGAGGCCTGGGCGGCCCTCGATCGAGAGGGCGTAGCGCTGGTGGCCGCTGACCGGAGGCACGCCGCGGCCGACCATGGCCTCGACGACGACGAGACGATCCTTGTAGCGGTCGACCTGGTGGACGCGGCCGACGAGCGGGAGGGGCTCCGTCGTGGCGGGACCGAGGATGACGAAGGTGGCGTTCGCAAAATGGAGGTTCGAACCGGGCGGGTTGATGCCAGTGACGCGGATACGTTGGCCGGATTTGATCGGCAACGGGGTCGGGCCGGGATCCACGTACGCGGCATCGGTGCGATCCTGGACCCAGAGGGCGTTCCACTCGTCGTCGTAGTAGGTGACGTCGCACTCGAGATCGAGCGGGACGGGTTGTTGCTTGGCGCTCTCGGGAAGGGCCCAGAATTCGCCGATGGAGCGGATCGGGGTGGGGTCAGCGGCGAGGGCGGGCAGCGCCAGGGCTAGGACTGCGGCGAGCCCGGCCAGCCGGCTCCAGGGATCGCGGCGGGTGGAGCTTTGCGGGTACGGTGAGTGGTGGCTCAAAGGCGGCGGAGACGGGACGTCCGCCTGATATCGGCCCGACCGGGCGAAAAAGAAGGCCGGGCT
>JAEXPQ010000111.1 GCA_023446735.1 Verrucomicrobiota bacterium | reverse complement strand
GTGGGTGAACATCTCCACGGCGCCGCGGGCGATCTCCTTGGTCAGGGCCGAGTAGGCGCCGAGGAGGAGCTGCTGGCCGGTCTGGCCGCGGGCGTAGAAGGTGCGGGAGACCTGCGCGCCGCCGAAGGAGCGGTTGGCGAGGAGGCCGCCGTACTCGCGGGCGAAGGGCACGCCCTGCGCCACGCACTGGTCGATGATGTTGGCGCTGACCTGGGCGAGGCGGTAGACGTTGGCCTCGCGGGCGCGGAAGTCGCCGCCCTTGAGGGTATCCATGAACAGGCGGTACACGCTATCGCCGTCGTTCTGGTAGTTCTTGGCGGCGTTGACGCCGCCCTGGGCGGCGATCGAGTGGGCGCGGCGCGGGCTGTCGTGGTAGACGAAGCACTGCACGTTGTAGCCGAGCTCGGCGAGCGAGGCCGCGGCGGAGGAACCGGCGAGACCGGCGCCGACGACGATGACGGTGTAGCGGCGGCGGTTGTTGGGGGCGACGAGCTTGCTCTCGGCAATGTGGCGTTCCCACTTCTGCGCGAGCGGACCGGCGGGGATCTTGGCGTCGAGTTTCATTGGGCGGGCGACGAAAGGGTTATTTGTTGCAGTGGGCGGAGGCGGTCGGGCAGCAGCTCGAGCAGCCGCCGACTTTCACCACGCCGGCGAGCACCGAGCCGGGGATGGCCACGCTGCCGAGGATGTAGAAGACCACGAAGAGGCGGGTGACAGCGCGAAGGAAGCCGCCCCAGCGGCTGGTGCGGAGACCGAGCGACTGGAAGGCGCTCTCGAAGCCGTGCCAGAGGTGGAAACCCAGAAGCGAGACGGCGAGAATGTAGAAGAGCGAGACCCAGAGGTTCTGGAAGCCCAGGACCATCATGGTGTGGACATCGTGCACCTTCGCGCCGGCGCCGACGATCGTCAGGCCGAAGAGGTGGAAGTCCTGCGTCATCACGTAGTGGTCGAGCTTGCTCTTGAAGGTCTCGCCGCCGACCGCGCCCACGGTGAAGTGGAGGATGTGGTAGACGATGAACGCGAAGACCACGAAGCCCGTCCAGCGCATCGTGCGCGAGGCGAGCGTCGCCTGAATGGTGTGCTTGAAACCATACTCGGCCGGGCGGGCCTTGCTGTTCTCGAGCGTGAGCTGCACCGCGGCCCAGATATGCAGGGCGACGATGGTCAGCAGGCTCAGGCGCACGACCCAGAGCATGGGCCCGAGGCCCTGCAGGAAGTGGGCGTAGCCGTTGATCTTGTCCGGGTGGGAAAAGATCTGGAGGTTGCCGACGAGGTGACCGCCGGCGAAGCCGAGGAGGGCCAGGCCGGTCAGCGCCATGATGTATTTCTTCCCCAGGGAGGAGCAGAAGATATTTCGAACGAGGCTCATTGCGGGTGTACGTTGGGAAACGCGGTGGGCGGGAAACGAAAGTGCCGACGCTAGGTCCGGCCCCTCGCCGGGCAATTCCTTATTAGCGAAAATTGCGCCTCCGCGGCGCCCGCAGTGCCGCCGCTAAATTCCGCCCCGGCAATGAGCCGGACTCATCCGGCGCCGCCGCGGCGACCACCAACCGGTTGCGGCGGAGGTCGGCGTGTCGGCCGCCTCTACATGCTCACGGCCCGCGTCTGTCGAGGGCGCACGCGAGCCCCGGAGCACGCGCGAGCTCGCCGGCCTGCGGGGGCAATCGTTCGCCGGCTCAGAGCTTCGACCCGGCGCCGAGCACCTTGAGCAGGGAGAACTTTCCGCTCGCCGCCGGCGCGATAAGCTTCTTGCGCGACAAGGTCACCCGCGCCCCGTCGCCCAGCATCCGCGCCACCGCCGCGGCCACCTCCGGCCCGGCGCTGTGCTCGGCCACGTAGTCGAGCTTCCACGCGGTCTCGCCGGTTTGGCTGAGGCAATAATGCCAGCAGGCGAAGCTCTCCGGCAGCGCGCGGTCGATGTCGGCCGGGGAGACCAGCGAACCATCGCCCCGGAAATGCAGGTCGCGCTCCCGCCCCGCGAGGCGGAAACCGCTCGGGAAGCGCTGCACGATGTCGCCGGTGAGGTAGCGCAGCAGCGGCATCGCCTCGCGGCCGCGCGTCGTCACCACGATCTGGAACGTCTCGGGCAGGTCGCGGAACGGCACGAGCTCGATGAACACGTTGGCGTCGATCGGCCGCGAGTTGTCGGCGAACGCGTCGCCCACGAAGATGTAGCCGGCCTCGGTCGAACCGTAGAGATCGACCTGCGGCGCGGGGAACGCCTCGGCGATGCGCCGGCCGTGCTCGCGGCTGGCCTTGCCGTAGGTGAGGATCACGACCTTCACGCTGGGCACGCGTACCCGGCGCTTGAGCACGGCGCGGGCGAGCAACGAGAGGTAGATCGGCTCGCCCTCGATGATCTCCGGCTGCGTGGCCTGGAGCTCGAGCACGATGCGGTCCCACTCGCTCTCGAGGAACACGAACGGGTCGCTGTGCAGGTTGAGGTAGACGGTGTTCTCGATGAAGCGCTGCGGGAATTCGAAATCCTCGTACGGACAAAGATTGCTGGAGCAGCCCACCGGCGCGAGGATCGCGCGCCGCCCCATCTTCGCCGCATACGGTGCGAGCAGCGGATGCGCGGCGTAGGCGCGCGCCGTCTGCGCCGGCCACCAACTGCGCTCCATGATCACCGTCATCGGCCCCTGCGTGGTGCCCGAGGTGGACTCGTACTCCCATTCCTGGCGCTGCACCTTCGCGTCGACCTCCGCGCAGTCGGCGAAGAACGCGCAGTGCCCGCGCTCGACGATCTCGCGCTTGGTCAGCAGGGGAATCCCCGCGTAGCCGGCCCAGTGCATCCGGTCCTCCGCGAGGGCGTGGCGGCGGGCGTAGAGCGGACTGCGGCCGTAGATCGCGCGGATCTCGCCCTCGAGCGCGGCGGGCACGAAGCCGTTCACGGCGGTGCCGAGGACGGGAGACGGATTCGCGAAATGCGGCGTGGTGGCGGCATCCATGGTAGAGGCGCCCAACAAAGGGCCGGCCTTCGCCGTGTCAAACCGGCGGCGCGGCGGCCGGGCGCCTCACCGCATCCGCCCCTCGCGCCAGGCCCGCAGGAAGAACAGCGCGTCGACCACCAGCGAGTGCTTGATCTCGCCGCGCTCCGCGCGCCCGAGCACCTCGTCGATCGGGAGCAGGTGCAGCTCGATCTCCTCGTTGGGATCGAACTGGGTGTCCCCCACCCGCACGCACCCCTCGACGAGCACGATGTGGCACAGGTTGCCCTGGATGGCGGGATTCGGCCGCACCTGCGCCAACACTCGCGCGGACCGACCGGCGTATCCGGTCTCCTCCCGCAGCTCGCGCACGCCGGCGGCCACCGGATCCTCGCCGGTCTCGATCACGCCGCCGGGGACCTCGAGGGTGAAGTCGTGGATGCCGAAACGGAACTGCCGCACCATGAGCATCCGCCCGTCGTCGGTCAGCGCGACGACGTTGACCCAGTCGTTGGCCTCGATGATCACGAACTCACCCTCGCGCTGGTCGCGCGGGTGCCGGTAGCGGGTGCGCCGCACGCGAAAGACGCGGAAGTGGTCGACCGCGGCATCGGCCAGCCGCTCCCACACGCTGGGGCGGTGGCCGACCGGGGAGGATTCGGGTTCGTTCATAAAAAAACCTCCCGGGCGCGCGCCACGGGAGGTGAAAGGGGCCGCGAAGCGATTACTTCGGGAGGTTGATCTTCTGACCGACCTTCAGCTTGGTCGGCTCGAGTCCGGGATTGGCGGCCATGATGGCGGCCACGGTCACGCCGTGCGCCCGGGCGATCTTGGCGGGCGTGTCGCCGGACTTGATGGTGTAGTCGCCACCGGGGCCGGCGGCGGCACCGGCCGCGGCGGGCGCGCCATCCTTGGCTTTCGGAGCCGGGGCGGTCTTGGCGGTGGCGAGCTTGTTGAGATCGGTGCGGATGTTGCCGATCTCGGCCGTCACCGCATCGAAACCACGCTGGGTCTGGGTGGCGAGGTTGCTCACCGAACTGGACGCGCGGCTGGCGGCGTCCTTCGCGGCGCTCACGTCGCCCGACATGCTCGCGACTTGATCCTTCACGGTGGTGAGCTCGGTGGAGAGCTTCTTGACCGTCCCGAGCTTCAGCAGAGCCACGATGCCGAGGATGAGGCCGAGGCCCCCGAGGATGGCGCCGACCACCGGGAGGATGCTGGGATTGTTCTCGCGAGAAATGGTATCCATGGAGTGAAAAATGTAGGGGAAGACGGATAGCCGCCCCCCACGGCAAAGCAAGCAGTTTACTGCGCGCTGCTTACGCTTCGGTCGGGCCGCACGGAGCGGAAACGCGATCGGCCGCACGGAAGCATTGACTCCGCGGGGCATCGGCCGAGGCTTCGCGGCGTGGTCGGTCCGGGGTGTAGCTTAGCCTGGTAGAGCGCCTGGTTTGGGACCAGGAGGTCGCGAGTTCGAATCTCGCCGCCCCGACCACTTCTCCGCCACCGCGCCGCCGGCGCGGCGCGCGTTCTCCACCACCAGCTCGCGGTAGCGCCCGAAAACACGAAGCGCGCACCGGCAGACCGGTGCGCGCTCGAGGAAAGACGTTTCCACCCGTTACGGCGAACCGGGCAAGGTGAGCTTGAGCTCGCCGGAGGCCGCGGGAGCCGCACCGGCGTTCGCCGGTTCCGCAGAGGCAGGCGCCGGCGGCAGACTCGCTTCGAGTGCGATCGCACGCCGGACCCAGACGCCGGTCCGGTCGGTCGCCTGCACCTCGTCGAGCAGGGCACGCGCCTCCTCGAAGCGGCCGGTCTCCACCGCGAGCACCGCGAGGTGATAACGGGCCTCCGTGCGCGTGCCGGTCGATTGGGCGGCATTGGCAGCGATCGCCTTGAAGGCCTCCTCGGCCTTCGCCTTGTCGCCGGCGAGCGAATGACTGAACGCTTGGCCGACCAGGGCCCGCCCCGCGAAGACACCACCTTGGTTCAACGGGATCGCCTTGCCGTAGGCCTCGATCGCTTCCGCGTAGCGGCCGCCCTTGAAGGCGACATCGCCCAGCGACAACCACGCGAGCCCGGCCAACTTGTGATCGGCGTGCGCGGCCGTGAACGCCCGCAACTTCGCGGAGTCGCTCTCCGCCGCCGCGAATTCCGCCCCGATCGCCTGCTCCCGCCGATCAATATACAGCAGCACCAGCTCCTTGCCGACCAGCACCGCAAGGATCAGCACGCACGTGAGCAGAATGGTGCGCTTGTTCTCGATCCAGAAGACCTGCGCGCGCTCCTCGAACGTCGGTTCCGGCAGCGGAGTGCCGTCGGCCGACACGACCTTGGGCTCGTCGCTGGAAAGAGAAGATTTGGAAGACGGGGTCGGCTGGCTGCTCATGGAAAAGGGTTTTTCGACAGGAAAAGGCGCGAAGCGGTAACAAACGCCCGCCTCACCGTCCAGCCTTTCCCTGTTTCCGAGCGGGGATCGCCGTAACTCCCCGCCCTCCGGCAGCGCGCCGACCGCGGCAGCGCGCCCGTCCCGCGGCATCGGCGCGCCGCATCCCCCCGCCCGTGCGCCGTCCCGCGACCGCCATGCGGCCCGCTCCGTTCAGGGCCGAAAGTCGCCAGCCCGCGCAGGCGTTCCCCGCGCCCCGCGTCTGGGGCTTTTCACCCAGTACCTCCCTCGTGAACGTCGCCCTGCGTATCCATCAATAATGAGCAATCCTCGGCAGGGCGGCGCAGCGCCGCCGGAAAGATACTACCGGCATGCGCCTCAACCTGAAGTCGTTCTCCGTCCTCGTCGCCATGCTCGGCTGTGTGTTCTTCTGCGTCGGCGGGTTCATGCTTTTCCCGGTGGCGCTCGACCTGTGGGAACAGGGCGCGACCGCGAAACCGTCCGCATAGAGGCGGCCGAGCGCGGGCCGCGGTGCCACCGTTCACCGGCCGAGATTCGCCGTTGGCCGCGATTGGCTCGCGCCGGGGCCGCCGGCACGCTTGGTTGCGAGTGACCCACCACCCGTGTGACCGCCTCGCAGCAACGCCAACTCCCCCTTGATCGGATCTATCTGTACGGACAGCTCGCGGGCTGGGGCGGCTTTCTGATCCTGCGGCTGTTCATCACCGCCTCGTATTGCTCCAAGACACCCGGGGCAAACGTGCTCGACGCCTGCCTGCTCGAGACGTTCAGCCATCTGCTCGGCGCGGCTTGGTCCCACGCAACCTGGCTGTGGATGAAACGCCGCCGCCTTGTCGACCGCGGCTATCGTCGGTTGCGGACCGAGGGCTTGGTCGCCGCCAACCTCGGCACGATCCCCCTCGTCGCCGCCACCTGGGCACCCACCAAACTCGTCTATGCCTACGAGGTGGGCCGCTTCGGCTCCGAGGGGCTGCTCGGCATGCTCGTCGGCCAGAACACGCTGATCACCGCGCTCTGGTTCTACGCCTTCGTGGCCTTGCTCTACTTCGACCGCGCCCGGCGCCTCGAGCTCGAGCACGCCGAGGCACGGGCCACCGCCCGCGAGGCGCAGCTCCACGCGCTGCGCGGTCAGATCAATCCCCACTTCCTGTTCAACAGCTTCAATTCCCTGCGGGCGCTCATCGCCCTCGACCCCGCCCGCGCCTCCGAGGCCCTCACGCAGCTCTCCGGCCTGCTGCGTTACTCGCTCGCCGCCGCCGACCGCCTCGTCGTCCCCCTCGCCGAGGAACTCCAGGTGGTTCGACGCTATCTCGACCTCGAGAAACTTCGCCTCGGCGACCGGCTCGCCGTGGCCGCCGAGCTGCCCGGCGAGACCGACGGCGCCCTCATCCCGCCGATGCTCCTGCAGGGCCTGGTCGAAAACGCCGTGAAGTTCGGACCCGCCGCGCGCAAATCCGGGGGCGAGATCGCCTACCGCGTCGTCCTCGAGTCCCACCACCTCCGCCTGCGCGTCACCAATCCGGGCCGGCTCGGCGCCGGAGGCGACTCCACCGGCCTTGGGCTGCGCAATCTCCGCGACCGACTGCGTCTCCTCTATGGCGAGACCGCCGCCTTCTCCTTGCGGGAAGAGGGCGAGGACCGCGTGGTCGCCGAGGTCGCGTTCCCCCTGCGCCCCGCCACCATCGTCCCGGCCAATCACCGAACTGGCATGACACCATGAGCGTCACCGAACCCGTCACGCCCGCCCTCGCGGCGACAACAACCCGCACCCCACGTCCCGCCCGACCGCACCGGTCCTGCATCGGCCGCGGGCCCGCGCCCGCGCCACCCCCCAGCCCCCATAGGCCCACCGCCGCCGGCCAACCGAGCAAACC
>JAEXPQ010000093.1 GCA_023446735.1 Verrucomicrobiota bacterium | reverse complement strand
ACGGAGAACGCCGCGCTCCCGCGCGGCCGCCGCTCCACCGCGGGGGGGTGCCGCTCGCGAGAGCGGCGATCCGACGTAGCTGAATCGCGCCGCGATTCAGCCTCCCCTCACTGCAGCGCGACCACCGTCGCCCGCGCGCCGTCCATCCGGATCCTCACGTCGAAGCCGAGCAACCGCATCGCCCATTCGCCGGACTGGCCTCGCTGGTGCGCCGGCCGCGGGTCCAGCGCCACGAGCGCCTCGACCAGACTCCGCGCCTCGGCCTCCGCATAGCCCGGCATGCCGACGGGCGTGCGCGTCACGGCGCCCGGCAACTCCCGCAGCGCCGCCTCGCTCCACTCCACCGTCGCCGCCGGCTCGGGTGCGCCGGCAATCCAGCCGTCGCGCGTCGCCGTCTTCGGCAGATCGTGCTCGGGGTGGTACGGCCGCAGATCCAGCACCGGCGTGCCGTCGAGCAGATCCACGCCACGGAAACGGATCGACGGCGCATCAAGCTCGACCGCCTCGATCTCCAGCAGGCTCAGCCCGAGGAAATTCGGCCGGTGCGGCGAACGCGTCGCCCACACGCCCATCTTCTCCTTCCCGCCCAACCGCGGCGGACGCACCAGCGCCTTCCAGCCCTCCGCCGCCGCCTCGTGGAAGACGAACGTCACCCAGGCATGCGAAAACCCTTCGAGCCCGCGCAACGCATCGCGCCACACCGCCGCCGGCTGCGTGTCCGCAAAACGGAGAACGCCGCGCGCCAGCGGCACCAGTCCGCTCTGGCGGGGGATCCCGAATTTCTCCGGGAAACAGGTGCGCATCGTACCGATCGGTTCGAGTTCCACAGGCCGACCCTACGCCCCCCCCTGCCCGAATCGATGCCAGAAACCGGTGCAGGCTCGCCTGCACCGGCCGCTCGCCGCCAGAGCCCTTACTCCGCCGCCAGCAGGCGACGGAAGTTCACGTCGGCCGCGAGCACACCGCGGAGCGCGCCCTCCTCGTCGTGCAGCGGGGTCACGACGGTGAAGCAATAGTCGCCGGTGGCGGTCGAGCGGTAGAGATCGGTGCAACACACGCCAGTCGACGACGCTCCTTGGAGGAACCATGGGCGGTCCGACCAGTCGCGTCCCCGGCCGGAGGAATCGACTTCGATCCGCTCGCCGTGGCGGCCCAGATTGTCGACGAACTGGTGGCCCGAGGCGTCGGTGCAATACGCCAGCTCGAACGGCGGCTGGTCCACCAGCCAGCGGGACAAGGCTCTTTCGACCGCGAAACGCTCGAGACGCATCCCGGCCAATTCCTCCGCCAACTCCTCCAGCGCCTCCTCGGCCCGGCGGTGCGCCGGAAAACGAAACCGCCCGATGTCGAGCAGCAGCGATTCCGTGAGCGCGTTCACCTCATCACCCAGGCCGTGGACCCGGCGCGCGCTGCCAAGCTGTTCCCCGGCGGAGCGGGTCATGCCCTGCACCTCGTGCTCGACCGCAGCAATCGTTTCGCCGCCCCCGGCCAAGCCGCCCACGGTCCTGGCCGAGGCGGTCTCGCCCACCACGGCGCCAACCTGCGCAATGCTGGCGTGCATCTCGCCCACCCGGGACTCGATCAGGCGCGTGGTTGCACCCGCATCGTCGGCAAGGCGCTTGACCTCCTCGGCCACCACGCCGAAGGCACGGCCATTCACCCCGGCACGCACGGCCTCGATGCTGGCGTTGAGCGACAGGATCTTGGTCTGGTCTGCAATACGCGCGACCGTGCCGAGGGCGGCGGCGACCTGGGCGGCCGCTCCGCGCAACTGGCCGGTGGCCGCGGCGACCGCGGCGCTCAAGCCCTCCATGGTGGAAGCGGCACGCTTCGCCCGACCCGACTGTTTCTGCGCCTGCTCCTCCAGCATCCGGGCCAATTCAGCCAGCTGTGGCCCGAGCGCCGCCAGCTTCACGGCGGACTGAGCGATCGCCTCGAGACGGCGATCTTCCGTACGGGCGGAGAACGATGACGAGCGTGCGGGAACGGGGGCGATCAATGTTGGCATGGATACCTGCCCTGAGCAGCCCATATGCCCGCGAATCGCGCACCACCCCAACTCGACGCAAATGGGGCAAAGACCCGAGCTCCTCCCTGCCACGTGCCAGCCGCCCCTGCACCGTCGGCATCCTCAACTATCCCAACAGACCAGCGTTGCTCGGTCGCGCCACCAACTTTCACGTTTCCACCGTCAACGCAGAAGGCTTGCGTTGCACCACCGTTGACCCGCGCCGGCCGCACCCCAACGGTCCGTGACCGGAAATCATGAAGCAGCCCAACCCTCCTGCTGGCACGACCGGCATCGGTCGCTGGCAGGTCGCACTGGCGGCCGCCGGGATCGTCGCCGCGGCCCTCGTCGCCTACGCCAACAGCTTCGCCGGCGTCTTCGTCTACGACGACGAACCGACGATCCTGCTCAATCCGAGCGTCCGCGATCTGTGGTCGTCGCTTTTCCCGACCGCCGGCACGACGGCCAGCGGCCGACCGGTCGCGAATCTCACCTTCGCGTTCAACTACGCCCTCGGCGGAACCAGCGTCGGCGGCTACCACGCCGTCAACCTCGCGATCCACACACTCGCCGGGCTGACGCTCTTCGGCCTCGTGCGCCGGACGATCGCCCAAGGCTGGAGGACCGAGCGCGTCGCCGCTCAGCCAACACCCAAGAAGCCGGCTGCCACCGTGCAGGCCGTGCCGAACGCCGCAGATCGCCCAATCCCTTCGGGATGGACCGGCGCCGCAACCGCCTTCGCCTTCGGCGCCGCCCTGCTCTGGACCCTGCACCCGTTGCAGACCGAATCGGTGACCTATGTGGTGCAGCGCGTCGAGTCGTTGATGGGGTTGTTTTACCTGGCCACGTTCTACTGTTTTGTCCGCTCCCTGGAGTCCACCCACGCCCTCCGTTGGCGCAGTCTCGCCGTGACGGCCTGTCTCCTCGGCATGGGCACGAAGGAAGTAGCAGCGACCGGCCCCGCCCTGCTGATCCTCTTCGATCGCACTTTCGTGGCCGGCACCTTCCGGCGCGCCTGGACCGAGCGGCGCGGCTTCTATCTCGCGCTCGCCGCGACTTGGCTGCCAATGGCGGCGCTAGTCGCGACCACCGGCGGCAACCGCGACGGCACCGTCGGCTTCGATGTCGGCCTGGCCCCTTGGACCTACTGGCTCACCCAGCCCGAGGCGGTGGTGCGCTACCTCGCCCTGGCCGTATGGCCGCACCCATTGGTATTCGACTACGATCCGGCCTCGGCCCGCGAACTCGCGGCGGTCCTGCCGTACGCGGCGATCGTTCTCCCGTTGGCGGGCGCGACCCTGTGGGCGCTCCGGCACCGCCCGGTGGCGGGCTTCCTCGGCGCCTGGTTCCTCGCGATCCTCGCACCCACGAGCATCGTGCCCAACTCGATGCAGGTGATCGCCGAGCACCGGATGTACCTCCCGCTCGCCGCCCTGCTCGTCGCCGGCGCTGGCGGCCTGCACCGGCTGCTCGGGCGCCACAGCATGGCGGCGATCCTCGTGCTGGCCGCGGGCCTGGGCTGGGCCACCGCGCAACGCAACACCGTCTACCGCAGCGAGCGCTCGATCTGGGCCGACACGGTGGCCAAGGTCCCCGCCAACGACCGCGCCCACAACAATCTCGGCAACGTGCTGGCGAAGGAGGGCGAGGTCGCCGTGGCGGTCGAGCACTACCGCGCCGCCCTGCGCATCCGGCCGAATTGTTCGGATACACACTACAATCTCGGCAACGCGCTGCGCCGCCTCGGCAACCCGGCGGCGGCAATTCCGCACTACGAGGAGTCGTTGCGCCTGGCGCCGCGCCAGCCCGACGCCCGCGCCGCGCTCGCCAACGCCTGCGAGGAGGCCGGGAGGAGCGACGAGGCGCTGGCGCACTACCGCCAGGCCCTTCAGCTCGCCCCAGGTGACGTCGCCGTGCGCAACCGCCTGGGGCGCCTGCTCGCCACGGTCGGCCGGCTACCGGAGGCCATCGAGCAGTACGAGCAGGTGGTCACCATCGCCCCCGGCTCGGCCCAGGCTCACGTCGACCTCGGCCTCGTGCTCGCGATGTCCGACCGTACCACCGAGGCCATCCCCCGCTTCGAGCAGGCGCTGCGCCTCGATCCGCGCCATCCCCAGGCCCACCTCTATCTTGCGATCGCGTTGGACAACTCCGGTCGTTCCGCCGAGGCCGCCGCTCATCTCGAGGAAGCCCGGCGCCTCGGCGCAAGGATGCCGCGGCCAGCGGACTGAGGACGCGGCCTTCTCGCGCACACCGCGATCCCGCGCCGCCATTCGCCCCCGGTCGTGGAAGAGATGTCAGGAGCAAGGGCTCGCCGCACGCGGTCCGGCGTCTCGCGCCAGAAGTGCGTTGACGGTGTGATCGACGAAGCGGTCGTACAGCCACTCCGCCTCCCGCAACACCCCCTCGCGGACGAACCCAAGCCGCTCCGGGATCGCCTGGCTGCGCCGGTTGCCGGTCGCGACCGAGATCACCAGCCGGTTGAGCCGGTACTCCGCAAAAGCATGATCGACCAGCGCACGGCAGCAGGAAGTCGCCAGGCCCTGCCCCTGGGCTGACTTCGCGAGCCAATAGCCGATCGTCGCCATCCTGTTCGTCCCGTCGACCTGGTTATATCCGATCACTCCGGACAACGCGCCCTGATGCCAGATGCCGCACACGAAGGCGCCCGTCTCGGCAAAAGCCCGCAAGGAGGCGGCGATGAAGGCCGCCGAATCTTTCTCCTCCCTCGACCGGTCCAGCCAGGGCAGCCATTCGCGCAGGTGGGCCCGGTTCGCCTCGACCACGCCGAAAAGCTCCCGGGCGTGCCGCGGCTGCAGCATGCGCAGTTCGGTCTCGGTCGACAGGGAGTGGGTGAACAGTGTCATCGCCTCCATCTCCTATCCATACGATACTCACAGTGACAAGTCGGAGAACGCCCCGGGACCCGGCCGAATCGGCGCACCTTCCGGCCAAACAAGTCCCGCCCCTCACTCCCCGTCGGAAACCGCGTCGCGCAGATCTGCCGCTCTCCCGATTACACAACGGCTCCGATCGCGCCGGAGCCGACATTTCCGGCGAATCGTTGACGGGAAAGCCGCGCTTTCGGGATTCGCCGATGAATGCGACTCTTCAGGACAAACCCGCTTCTCTGGTTCGTAGCCATGCTTCTAGGATGCCTGTCGGCAGCCGCTGGCCATGCCGAGGCACCGAAACCCGCGGTCAGAAGGCCCTCGCGCGGCGCCTATTCGACCATCGATACATCTGGCCTGAGAAGCGCATTGGCTGTGTTCTCCAGCGCGGACAAGAGCGCCAAGGACCGATTGCTGGAAAGCATCAAGGCACGACCCGGAGAATTCGCTCCGCCCGTGTTCTTCCTGGCGGCCCAGCATCTCCAGATGTCCGGTAATTCTGATGACGCCTACTTCTGGTTCTGCTTCGGGCGCCTTCGCGCCCGTTACGATGCAGCGCGCTGCGCGGACGAGTCCGCACGCTCCGGAGTGGACGTGCTAGTGCAGAAGACCCCGGCGACAATCCGTTCGCATATCGTCCGAATTCCCGTCGAGGCTCTTGTGCCTTTCGGCCGGAGGATCGTCGAACTCGATAGTGCAACACCCTACAACTACGACCACCGATGGATCAGCTTGCATGGAGTGGGGGCACTCACCGACGGCACCCAGAACCTTTGCGTTCCCGAAGCGCAATGGCCCGAACTACGGCGAAAGAACCACCAGGGGTTTCTGAGCGACCTAGAGGCGACGGCAGCGATGCTTCGCCAAAAGGCCGCGGTGCCATGAGGAGCCCCCGTAACCGTTTACGGCCGCGGCGGCCGGCTCGGCCAGTGAGATCCGTGACCGCGCCGCACACCAAGTAGATCGGCTGGATTCGCCCATCCCCGCCGGCCCGGGCATGCCGCACCGAGGGCGAGCAGAACGGAAAGGCGGGAACGGGGTGATCTTGGCGACGGGCGAGAGGTCCCTCCCCCTCCCCCCGATCGCGGCGCCGCTCAGTCGACGTAGTCGCGGATCCTCAACTCGACAACGGTTTCAACCGGCTTGCCCTGGTCGGGGACGGAATTGTCGCAGAATTTCCGGACAGCGGACGCCACGGCGGCGTCCGAAACGACCGCGCGGTTCGGGGCGAGGGAGGGAGCCCGCAGCGAGCCGGCGACGCCTACCGCGACATGGAGCGTGCGGTCGAACTCGGCCGGCGGAACCTGCTGTTTGAACAACGGTTTGCACGATCCCGGCGTTGGCGTCGGCCAGTTTGCCGTATTGCTCGGTGGTTGCCGACAGCCGCTACGTAACCGTCTCCATGACACCCGCCGCCGGGGCGCTGGTGCTCGACACCGCCGATGGGGGCACGGGGATCCCCGAGGCCGGGTGCGCGGAACGTCGCGCTCGCCGCCACCGGCCCCGCCAGCACGACGCTCCGCTTCACGCTGCCGTGTGGGCGAGCGCGGGAGCCTCGCGCACCCAAGCGAGGGGCTCGCGCCACCACCGTGTCCCCATGCTTTCAATCGCGTGGCATCGCGCCCATTCCCCGTTCCAAGGGATTGTCACCGCCCGGCGTGGGA
Source organism: Verrucomicrobiota bacterium (assembly GCA_023446735.1). Classification (GTDB taxonomy): domain Bacteria; phylum Verrucomicrobiota; class Verrucomicrobiia; order Opitutales; family Opitutaceae; genus CAJCBL01. Next base: position 9,725 of record JAEXPQ010000093.1, on the reverse strand, counting down.
GCACCGCGGCGCCCCGGATTGTGCCCCGCCCGCTTCCGGAGTTGCCAGCAGGGCGGGCGAGCGCCGATAAGGTCCGGCTTTATGAGCAATTGTCCCTGCGGTTCCGGATTGTCCTACGACTCGTGCTGCGGCCCGATCATCGCCGGCGCGCCCGCGCCCACGGCCGAGGCCCTGATGCGTTCACGCTATTCGGCCTACGTGAAACGCGACTACGCCCACCTGGAGCGCTCGCTGAGCGCCGAGCAGCGCAAGGATTTCTCTGCCGAAGAGGCGAAGCGCTGGGCGGAGAGCTCGGAGTGGCTCGGCCTCACGGTCATGCGCACGGAAAAGGGAGCCGCCGGCGACGAACACGGTTTGGTCGAGTTCTCCGCCCGTTTCCAAGCCGAGGGCAAGGAGCACGAACACGTGGAGACCGCTATCTTCGGCCGCGAGGAGAACCGGTGGGTCTATGTCGGCCAACTCGCGCCCAAGGGCCAGACGGTCCGCCGCGAACAACCGAAGGTCGGCCGCAACGACCCCTGCCCCTGCGGCAGCGGCAAGAAGTACAAGAAGTGCTGCGGCACCGCGGCCTGAGCCGCGATCCACACCCTCTCCAGCCACCCCGGGCGCCGCATCAGCGGCGCCTTTTTTGTTCGTGGCACCGACTCCGCGGGCACCGCCCGGGACGGCGGTTCCCGCCCGTTTGCACCCCGCTGGAACAAACCCGTAACCGGTGGAAGCCCTCATAAACGAGGCCCGGCCGACAGGCAGAACCCCTTCGGCCTCCCCGGGGAGTATACCCCACGCAACGCCCGGCTGTTCACCCGATTTATCGGGCAGGCTGATTACTCTGGGCGCGAACAGCGAGCTCCCCCGGGAGCCCGCTCCCACCCGCGCAACCTCGATGGCCCACACCACTCCCACCTCCCGTTCCCTTCGCAGCCTCCGCCGCCGCGGCATGACCATTCTCGAGGTCTTGATCGCGATGTTCATCCTCGTGATCGTCTTCGGCGCCGCGATCTCCGCGGTGGTCAACATCACCCGCGTGGTCACCGCGGCCAAGAGCCGCACGCGGGCAGTCGCGCTGCTCAACCAGCGCATGGAGGAGATGCGGGCGCTCACCTTCGCCAATCTGAACGGCAATCTCGCCAAGTCCTCCTTCACCGCCGGGACCGAAAGCGGTTCATCGTTCTCGGGCCAGAGCAACCGTGGCTTCCGTTGGACCCGCACCATCGACACCGCCGCCGCCGATTCCTCCAGCGCGCTCATCAAAGTCGTCGTCACCGTCACATGGGAACAGCCCGGTGTCGGCCCCCGCGCCATCAGCGGCTACTCCTACTTCTCCAAGGACGGCGTGCTCAACTCCGAGTCCGCCGCCTCCTGATCCTCCCCGCCCACCGAACTTTCCCCCACACCCTCCGATGCGCCCCCACCACCGCCGCGGTTTCACCCTCGTCGAAGTCCTGATTGCGTCGTCCATTCTCCTGACGTCCGTCGGCGCCGCCTTGAGCGTCTTCGTCTCCGTCAACCGCTCGATCTACGGCCTCTCGGATGCGATCGACCTCAACGCGCGCACCCGCATCACCCAGGAGCGCGTCCTCTTCGACGTCCGTTCCATCAGCAAAGTCACCCAGGCGGACGCCCAGACCTTCACCGGCGAGTTCGTCGAGTACGGCACCGGCCGCACCGGCACCCTCTCGTACTCGCTCGTGGACAACAAATTGATCCGCCGGATCACGCTCACCGGCGAAGCCACCCAGACCACCACGATCATGGAAGCGCTCCAGACCGCGGCGGACCTCGCCTCCACTTCGCGTTTCAACTACGCCAACCGCAGCGGAGTCGCCACCAGCACCGCTGCCGAGGTCCGTTCGATCCAGATCGGCTTCGTGCCACTTGCGACCAACCGCCAGAAACACGGCCTCGTCACCGGCCGCAACGAGACCTTCTGCTCCGCCGTGGTGCAGCTCCGCAACATCAGCAGCTGACACCATGACCCGCGCCACCCGCCAAGGCTCCGCCCTCCTGCTCGTCCTCGTGCTCGGCTCCGTGTTGCTGCTCGGGCTCGCCGCCCTCGTCGGAACCGCGCTTCACGAACACCGCAGCGCCGAACGCGCTGCGCTGGCGAGCGCCGCGTTCCACCTCGCCGAAGCCGGCATTGATCGCACCACCCAAACCATCCTCGACGAAGCGTTCGGCAAGGAGGCCTCCGGCTGGGCCAAGACGGGGAACACCACCTACACCCGCACCTTCGCCGCCGACACCGCCTCGCTCGGCAACCGCACCGGACACTACAAGGTGGTCGTCGCGCAAAACGGCGCCGTGTATACCGTGTCCTCGCGCGGCCACGTTACGAACTCCGGCTCGGCGACCACCGTCGAGCGCGCGGTCCAGGTCGAGTTCGAGCGCTCCACGAACAACTCCACCGGCCCCCAGGGCGCAGGCTGCATCGCCCTCGATTCCTTCCTCGCCGGCAGCACGGGCGACTCCGCCATCAGCGCCAATCAGGTCGGGCCGACGTTCGACAGCTACATCAGCGAGAACAACCTGGCCCCCGGCGTCGGCAACCGCGACAACAAGTGCCTCGTCGGCACCCTCAGCGCCGACAACAACGACCTCAATCTCAGCAACGGCAGCTACTACGCCACCGTCGGCACCGGCGGCACCGCCGCCAATCCGGCGCCGACCGTCAAGACCGCCAAGAACGCCAGTCCGCCCAACGAGATCCTCACCAAGATCGACGACCCCGACGACCAGGTCAAAAACCCGGTCGCCTACGACCCGTCGAACGTCCGCCACGATCTCGATATCACCGTCGACCCGGTCATCCCGCCGGATGCCCCGACCAAGGACGGCTGGTACCACGTCCTACCCAAGGACGGCCAGGCCCAGTCGCAATGGAAGCTCAACGGAAAGCTGTCCGACTTCGACCCGAAGAAGAACGCCACCCCCGCCAACATGACCGTGAGCAACGGCGCCGCCACGATCGGCGCCACCAATACCGACCGGCACTACATCGCCACCACCTCGCTGGACAACATCAACACGCTCAACATCAGCGGCGAGGTCATCCTCGTCTGCCTCGGCCCCATCAACGCCTCCAACGGTCTGGTGGTGAACTACAAGACCGCCGACGCCAAACTCACCATCTACGCAGCCAGCAATCTGAGCGGCGTGATTCGAACCCAGCAGCTCAACGCCTCCGGTAACCTCGTCGCCAACTACGAGGCGAAGCGCCTGACCGTCGGCATGCTGCCCGGCAACCACAAGATCAACATGCAGTCGCTGGAGCCGACCGCGATCAACGCCCATGTGACCACCGCAGTGAAGAACCCCGAGCCTGGCGGCACGATCACGATGAACTTCGGCGACCGCGACACCTTCGTCGGCCAGATCCTCGCGCCCTACTCCTTCGCGCAGCTCAGCGCGACGGGCCAGAAGGGCAAAATGTCGGACTACTGCGGCTCGCTCCTCGCCAAGGACATTTCGATCACTGGCAGCAACGGCTTCGCCTTCCACTACGACCAGAGCATCAAAGGCGGCACCGGCGCCGTGAAGACCCCGGTGCTCCTCCGCCACACCTGGCGCCAGCTCCTCCCGACCGACCCGGTGTTCAACTGAGGTACGGAAACACAAACGGCCGGCACGCAAGTGCCGGCCGTTTGCACTTATCCTCAAGTCGAGGGCGGTACCGGCACGACTTGGCGCCAAGAGACCATGACCCAATCCTTGGTAGTGTCTTTTCCGTCGCCATCGCCGGAATCGAGATCGTAGAAGAAATCGAAACCATTGGTCGTCTCCACTTCGTTTCCGAGGATTCGTCCGAGAAAAGTACTTTGCTTATTGGTGGATGCGTGCAACCGCACGGTCTTCCGCGGCGCAATGATTTCAGCAGCCATCAGAGCATTGTTCTCGTTCACGTGCATGACAAAATCGCCATCGCCGGTGCAATGGAAACGAAGCTTCTTCGGATCGTAACAATCGGTTGCACTGGCCAATGCACTGGTTTGGTTCTGCGGAACATCCAAGCTTCCATCCGCTTTATACTCCGGCGTGTATTTTCTGCTCCGGGCATAATCCAGTACCGCATGCCCCCCGGTATGAACAAACGTTAGGCTGCCCTTCGGCCCGAAGATAATGTCGGCATCCCCATTCTGGGAGAACTTGCAGACCCCGGTGACAACCACGGTAACCGGACCATTCACCACCAGCGTGCTCTTCTTTGTAATATCGAAATTATCCGCAATAAAGTAGGCAGCACCCTCGCCTGAAGCCGGCCAAGTTATCGTCCCGCCTCCGTTGTAGTTGACGTTATCGAAATTGCCATTGCCGTTATTGTTCCCAAGGCGGGTCAACACTGTATCCTTCGGGATCGCTGCCCCGCCTGGATCAGTAACCTTATCCCCATCCAAGGTCGGCGCCGCAGGAACCGTGAACCACGATTTGTCCATTGTCGTAAAACCCTGCTCGATGCACTTGCCATCGATAAGGGTGTCCTTATTGCCGTAAGACTGCTGAGTTCCGTAGACCATCTCGTCTGTGATTTCGGTCCAACCAGCGTAGGGCCGTTGACCAGGCGCAAGTATCTCGTCCGGATCCAGATCCTCCCCAACCCAAGCCGCAGGCTTGTCCGGTGCTGTTTTTTCTTTCGCCCAACTCACGGAACCTGCGCTCGCCACATGACCGTAGATATGGGCCGCGCCAATATTGCACCCACTCTGCCCATTTAGTGCGACAACACGAAAATCGTCGAAGCAATTCGTCACCAGTTGCTTCGTCGCAGGATCAGTGGTCCAAAGATCAGGATAGTCCTTCGCCTTATAATAGCCAACCGGGTTCCAGACCGGCTTCCCGAGGCTACTGCGATACGCACTATAATGGTTCTTCAGTTTGTCGCTTCCATTGAAGCCCAGTGTGATTTTGTTGCCGCCAATCGCCGGTCCGTTGCCTTTCGTGCTCCCAACCTTCGGGACATAAGTGAACTCGGTGCGGATCGCCCGCTTTTCGACCATCCCGGTCAAGTTGGAGACCGCGGCGATCGCCGTGACGGTATATTTGTACGGATTGCCCCCCTCATCCTTGATATAAACATCGAGAACCGTGTTGCCCTCCTCTTTGTGGTAGCGCAGAGGATTCGCCCACTTCTTGTTGGCCTCGGAGTCGAGCGCATCGACAGCGAACTCGATTCCATTCTCGGCTTGATGAAAGGCCTCCGTCGCCAAGTGGTTGCGGTAAGCGGCGCGATGCTCGCTCGACGCATATCCCAGCAAGGCAGCCACGGCGATCATCATGATCAAACTGAGCACCAATATAGTGCCCAGCGCGAAGCCCGACTGGCGTTTGTTTGTGGTTTTCATATCAAGAGGCGTTGGCGTTGCGAAGATGAATGATGGCATTGGACACCTTGGTCAGGTTACTTTTCTCTCGAATCCCTTCGTCATCCCGTCCCATGAGAAGCTTGTGGCGAGCCGCCGGGACGATCTCCACACTGACAGCTTTGACGGCAGAGGCATCGGAGGGGGTAATCGCAACATCTCCGTTCGAAATCTTGTAGTACCTAAACGTGAGGCTCTCCAGGTTCGAATAGACCTCCATCGGAGCAACGTCCGTCGCAGGATCCAAGCTGGTACTCAACGTCTGGCTCAGGTTCTTGGTGGCCTTACGCATCAGCGCATACTTTCCGGTAGTTCCGCTTTGGAAGTAAAACACCTTCATCCGAACCTGATTCAGGTCGTAAGTGTAGAAGGTAAACTCCGTCGCGGTAGGAACCGGCAAAGCGCTCGACATCTCGGCACTTCGCAACTCCTGCATCATGCGCTCATGCGCCAAGCGCACGCTCGAGTTGAAAGCAGCTGTTTGGGAGTACGATCGATGAGCCCGCATGAAGGCAATCATCGCCGCAATCACCGCGGTCGTTGCCATGAGAAAAACAGTGGTCGAGATCAACACCTCGACAAAGGTGAAACCGACACTGCGACGACGGGATCTAGCAGATATAGTTTTCATCGTTTCTTGGCGTAGCCATGGATCGAGAAACTCGTCTTGGCGCTCGCGCGACGCACTTGCCCCAGAACCCGCCACCCGACAGTGACCGTGGTGACCACCACGTTCTTGTTCGGCGTCCCCGGAGTAAGAGCGGAATCTGGATAGGTTGAGACCAACTCGTAACTGAAGCTCTGGTTCTCAACCTTGACCAAGCTGAGGTCACTTAGGTCGCCGACCTTGCCATCGCCATCCACCTCTAGAGAGGTCTTGAGGTCTCCGAACTTCTTCGAACGCAACTCCTCGATCTTCTGATTGATGATGTTCGTCGCATTGGTCCGCGCCTTCGCCTCGGTGAACTGCCGTGCAGCGAAGACCACGGAGGTCAGGATGCCGGCGATGAGGAAGACAGCGACAAATAGCGCCATGATCACCTCGATCAGCGTCATGCCGGAACGCGCGCGCCGAGACGCGGCGCGGTGGGACAAGTAGGTTGGACTCATTAGGATTGGGCGGCTTTCGGAGCGACACCGTCCGGGGCTGACGGCGGGGTTCGGCGCGCGGGCCCTCGTGAGGCTCTTTGCACTCCACCCGTTGAAGGAACGACGCGCACACTTCCGGAAAGCGCCGAACTGTCCAAGTCTTTTTGGGGGTTATACCCCAGATTGGACTAATGTTTTACCCGGTAGAGGCGTTAGCCTCTAGGCGCTCAAGCCGATCGCCTGCACCCGACAGTTTAGCGAGAAACGTAAACTGCGCCGCTGGCGCCGAGGAAGGACCGGCCCGCCCCCTTCTTGCGGCTCGGGGAAGTGGATGGAGAGCTGGCACGAGAGCCAACCACCGATCGAACACCCTCGCTCTTCCGGAGTTCCGCATCCACGCCATCCGCGAAATCCGCAGTTCTTCCGCTTGTCCGTTTGCTGCTTGGTCGCTCTGGAAAACCGTCAGCCTCTCGGCACTCGGAGCAACGGCGGCGAAGCCGGCTTGCACGAGCCGCAGGCGCTCGGCCTGCCCTTCCGCCAGCAGCGGAGTTGAGCTGCCGCAACCCGCCTGCCCTCGACGCCCGCCCCCTCGCGGCTAAACCGCTTGCGGCCCCGACGGCGCTGCGGCTAGCTCCCCACAGGACTACCACCATGCCTTTCCGCGTCACGAAGGCCCTCATCACCGCCGCCGGTCCGGCCCAGCGCCGCCTGCCGCTCCAGACCCTCACCGCCCGCGACGGCGCCCAGAAGCCCGCGCTCGCGATCATCCTCGACGAGCTGCTCGCCGCCGGCATCGAACGCGTGGGCCTCGTCCACGCCGGCGGCGACCGCGCCGCCTACGAGACCGTGCTCGCGCCCTACGCCGACAAACTGACGTTCATCGAGCAGACCGCCCCCCTCGGCTACGGCCACGCCGTGCTCTGCGGCCGCGAGTTCGTGGGCCACCAGCCGTTCCTCCTCCAAGTCAGCGACCACCTCTACGTCTCCCACGCCGCGAAGAGCTGCACTCGCCAGCTCCTCGACCTCGCCGAGGCGGAGGACTGCGCCGTGTCCGCCGTGCAGCCGACCCACGAGGGCCAGCTCCAGTACTACGGCACCATCGGGGGCACGCTCGTCCCCGGCCGCCGCGGGCTCACCGCGATCGAGCATGTGCTCGAAAAACCGACACCCACCGTGGCCGAGCAGCACTGCCTTGTGCCCGGCCTGCGCGCCGGCTACTACCTCTGTTTCTTCGGCATGCACGTGCTCACGCCGGCACTCTTCGAGCTGCTCGCCGCCGAGCAGCAGGCCAACCCCGGCGCCAAGCTCGGCCTGTCCCCCTCCCTCAACGCCCTCGCCGCCCGCGAGAAGTACCTCGCCGCCGTCCTCGAGGGCCGCCGCGCCAACCTCGAGGCGAGTTTCGGCCTCCTGCGCGCCCAGATCGCCCTCGGCCTGAGCGGCTCCAGCCGCTCCGACATCCTCGCCCTCCTCGCGGAGGAGCTCGCCCTCGCCGCCGAGAAGAACGCCCCGCAGAGCTGAGCCGCCATGGACCCGCGACTCCTGACCCTGGTCGAAGGCGGCGCCCCGGCGGGCGAGCCGCGCTATTTCGAGCGGCTCTGCCGCGCCGCCTCCCGCGCCGAGCTGGAGACCTTCGCGGCCGACCTCGAACAGCTCCGCCACACGACGCCGAACTTCTACCACCGCGTCCGCGCGATCTTCTTCCTCGAGGCGATCCACCGCTACTTCCTCCCGCCCCATTTTCCGGCCGACGGCGCCGGCACCATCCCCTTCGAGGGCCACCAGCACGCGCTCGAGCGCCGCTTCGAGGAGGCCATCGACACCTTCCTGCGCCACCAACGCGAGCACGGCGCCACCGACGCCCTCAGCAGCGCCCTCGCCGCCGCGTATCACGGTCTCGAGTTCAAGACGCTCGCCACGCAGGTCCAGAAGACCGTGCGCACCGTCCGCGGCAACCAGTGGATGTTCCGCACCGGCCACCCGCTCGACTACCCGCTGCGCCTGCGCCCCGAGATGCTGCCGCCCGGCGGCGACGCCCCCGCGCCGATCCTCTTCGAGGAGACGCCGGTGCGCATGGACCTCAGCCACGCCGGCTGGTCCGACATCTTCTTCCTCGGCATGGATTATCCCGAGGGCGCGAAGGTCCTGAACCTCTCCGTCGACCTCGGCGTCTTCGGTCGCGACCAGCAAACGCGCCCGCCCGTCTGCGCCTTCCTGCGCGTGATCGACGAGCCCGTGCTGCGCCTCGTCTCCGTCGATCTCGGCGCCAGCGCCGACGTCGCCTCGCTGGCCGACCTCTTCGACTTCGCCAAGGACTACCTCGGCCTGCTCAAGGCCGCCGTCATCGCCTCCGGCGTCGTGCCCTCCGGGCTCGAGGGATCCGGCCACGACCTCGCCGCGATCCTCGCGCGCCTCGCCGGCCCGGGCCGCGGCCTAGAAATCGTTTCCCAAGTACGCGACATCCCGAAGGGCTCGCGCCTCGCCGTCTCCACCAATCTCCTCGGCTGCCTCATCGCGCTGCTCATGCGCGCCACCGGCCAGACCGGCGCGCTCACCGGCGAACTCACCGAGAGCGAGCGCCGCACCGTCGCCAGCCGCGCCATCCTCGGCGAATGGCTCGGCGGCTCCGGCGGCGGCTGGCAGGACTCCGGCGGCGTGTGGCCGGGCATCAAGATGATCGAGGGCGCGCGCGCCCAGCCGGGCGATGTCGAGCACGGCGTGAGCCGCGGCCGCCTCCTCCCGCGCCATCGCGTGTTCGACGACGTCGCCGCCTCCGCCGCCACGCGCCAGGCGCTGCAGGACAGCCTCATCCTCGTCCACGGCGGCATGTCGCAGAACGTCGGCCCCATCCTCGAGATGGTCACCGAGAAGTACCTGCTGAAGCTCGAGCGCGAGTGGCACGCCCGCCTCGAGGCCGGCGAAATCCTCCGCGGCATCGTCGAGTGTCTGAAAACCGGCGACATCGCCCGGCTCGCCGAGCTCACCACGCGCAACTTCTTCGGCCCGATCCAGACCATCATCCCCTGGGCCTCCAACGCCTACACCGAGCGCCTCATCGCCGAGGCCCGCCGGCTCCTCGGCCCCGCCTTCCGCGGCTTCGTCATGCTCGGCGGCATGTCCGGCGGCGGCATGGGCTTCTGGGTCGATCCGGCCGAGAAGCCGCGCGCCCGCGAGCTCCTGCTCGACCTCATGCGCCGCACCAAGCGCGAGCTGCAGCACGCGCTGCCGTTCGCGATGGATCCGGTCGTCTACGACTTCTCGATCAACCCGCGCGGCACCCACGCG
>JAEXPQ010000068.1 GCA_023446735.1 Verrucomicrobiota bacterium | reverse complement strand
CCAGCCGCTCCCACACCTTGCGCGCCCCCGTCTCCGTTTCCCGCGCGCGCGGCCGGCTCATGCTCGATTTCCCCGCGCGCCCGCCCCAGACCGTCGACGCGCCGCCGGCACTCGCCGAGGCGCTCGGGGCCAAGCCCTTCCAGGTCTGGAAGGCCGAGAACAACTTCCTCGCCGTCCTGCGCCGCGAGGAGGAATTGCGCGCCCTCACGCCCGACTTCACCAAGCTCGCCACCTTGGACTGCTTCGGCGTCATCGCAACCGCGCCGGGAAAGAGCGTCGACTTCGTTTCCCGTTTCTTCGCGCCGAAAGCCGGCATCAACGAGGACCCGGTCACCGGCAGCGCGCACTGCACACTCACGCCCTACTGGTCGAAGCGCCTCGGCAAACCGCGCCTGCGCGCCGAGCAACTCTCCGTCCGCGGCGGCCGCCTCTGGTGCGAGGTCGAGGGCGCCCGGGTGAAGATCGCCGGCCACGCCGTCACCTACATGCGGGCACAGATCGAGGTCTGAGCGAGACCCCTCCTCAGCCAAGGCGAGTCGCACAACGCTCACTTTGGCGGGCGCCTAGGCCCGGGCTCCGTCGCCGTCGCGTCAGGCCACCTTCGTCTTGGCCGCTTTTGCCGTTTGGCAGCCGCTCCGGCGGTCGCTTACCTCCCGCCCGTGAACGTCTCCGGTCGCTCGCTCTTCCTCGGCTCCTTCTCCCTCGTGCTCGTCGGCATGATCGTCGGCCTCTGGCTGTCGCACACCGATGCGGTGGCCGCCACCCTCGCCCCGACCGGCAGCCACACCCCGGCCGCCGACAAGCCCTCGCCCGCCCCCGAGGCCCGCCCCGTCGCCCCGCGCACCGACCTCGGCGAGAACGAACAGCGCAACATCCACCTTTTCGAGGAGGCCTCGCCGGCCGTCGTCTACATCACCACCGTCGCCCTCCAGGCCGATTTCTTCAGCCGCGACGTCGAGCAGATTCCCCTGGGCACCGGCTCCGGCTTCATCTGGGACGACTCCGGCCACATCATCACCAACTTCCACGTTATCCAGAATGCGGATGCGGCCCGGGTCACCCTCGCCGACCGCACCACCTGGGAGGCCAAGCTCATCGGCGTCGCCCCCGAGAAGGACCTCGCCGTGCTCAAGATCGACGTCCCGCGCGAAAAGCTCCGCCCCATCCCACTCGGAGCCTCGCACGACCTGCGCGTCGGCCAGTCCGTCTTCGCCATCGGCAACCCCTTCGGCCTCGACCAGACCCTCACCACCGGGATCATCAGCGCCCTCGGCCGCGAGATCCAGGCCGCCGACGGCACCCCGATCCGCGACGTCATCCAGACCGACGCCGCCATCAACCCCGGCAACTCCGGCGGTCCGCTGCTCGACTCCGCCGGCCGGCTCGTCGGCGTGAACTCCGCCATCCGCAGCCCCTCCGGCGCCTCCGCCGGCATCGGGTTCGCCATCCCGGTCGACGCCGTGAACTGGGTCGTGCCGGAGTTGATCACCTTCGGCAAGGTCCGCCGCCCCTCGATCGACCTCGAGGTCGCCAATCCCTACGTGGCCCGCCGCATCGGCATCGATGAAGGGCTGCTCGTCTTGGATGTCGCCCCGGGCGGCGCCGCCGCCAAAGCGGGCATCCAGCCCACCCGCCGCACCCGCCGCGGGGAAATCGTGCTCGGCGACATCCTCGTCGCGATCGACGGCCAGCCACTGCGCACCCCGGGCGATCTCCGCCTCGCCCTCGAGCGCAAACAACCCGGCGAGACCGTCCAGGTCACCGTCCGCCGCAACCGCCGCGAAGTCACCGTGCCGTTGACTCTCGCCGATCCGAAGTAGGCCGCGCACCGAACCGCTCCTCGTCGCGGAGGCCACCAGCGCCTTCGCACCGGCGAGCCCGAGGAGCATGGCCAGGCTTCGATGCCTGGGGAATCAGTTCTGGCCAGCGTGGAGTCCGGCACCTCCGCCGCACCCGCGCGCGGCCGAGATGGCGTCGAGGGCGCTGCGGACCATCCTTCCGCCATTTGGCTGTTCCTGATGGATACCGGATCGCCAGCCGGCTACCGTCCCGGTGCCGCCGCGAGGTTCTGCCGCTGGACCCTGCCCTCCTCCATGTGCCTGCCTTTTGGTTACTTCCCCGATTCACCAAGCCCCGCTTCCTCGATGAGAATCCGCTCTCGCCTTCTGCAGCGTCTCCTTTGCGCCGCCCTCGCAACCAGCATCCCAGCCCTCGCGCAGGTCCCCGCCATCACGCTCCAACCACTGCCTACGACCGCCATCGCCGGTCAGACGGCGACCTTCACTGTGGGTGCCGGCGGCACCGCCCCGCTCTCCTACGAATGGTGGCGCGACGGAGCCAGCCTCGGCACGACCAACACTCCCTCCTACACCACGGCGCCCACCTCGCTCGCTGACAGCGGCGCGAAGTTCCACGTGTGGGTCCGCAACCACTCCGGTATCGCGGCCAGTGTCACCGCCACGCTCACGGTCGATCCCGTGGCTCCCTGCTCCTTCGCAACCTGGGCTTCCGCCATCGCCGATCCCGCCCAGCGCAACCCCGCAGCGACCCCCTTCGGCGACGGCGTGCCCAACCTCGTCAAATACGCCGCCGGCCAGCCCGCCAACCGCCCTGCCAACGCGCCGCCGGCCCGTCTCCTCGCGGGCGACGGGGGCTGGTCCTTCCGCTACACCCGCGCGCGCCACGCCACCGGGATCGCCACCGCCGCCGAGCGTTCCGCCCTCCTCGCCGCCGGTACCTGGAATGCCGTGCCCGCCGCCCTCGTCGCCGACGACGGCGTGTGCGAAACCTGGGAAGCCCCCGCCGCCCCCGGCACGGATGCCCGCGCCTTCTATCGATTGAACATCGCCGCAGTCGCCAATGAGCAACCACGCATCACCGCCCAACCGCAACCCGTGGCGGTGGTCGCCGGCCAGACCGCCACCTTCGGCGTGACCGTCGCCGGCACGGAGCCCTTCGCCTATCAGTGGCGCCGCAACGGCCGCCCCATCCCCGGCGCCACCGCCGCCACGCTCACCGTGCCGGCCGTCGGCCTCGGCGACCGCGGCGCCGTGTACACCGTCGTCGTGCGCAGCGAGGCGGGCACCGTCACTTCCTCCGCCGCGACCCTGCACGTGCAGTTGCAGCACCCGTTCCTGCTCTTCTCCGCCGGCGACCTCCCGGAGCTCCGCGCCCGTCGCACCGCCTCGGCCATCCAGCAGGCATATTGGAACTATCATCTCGCCGATGCCCGGACCTATCCGCCGCCCGCCGCCACCACCGGAGCCGGGCAGGACATCCGGCGCTACGCCGACCGACTGCTCACGCTCGCGCTGGTGCAGCTGCTGGATCCGGACCAACCCTACAACGCGCGTTTCCGGGAGTATTTCTTCACGATGCTTCGCTACGCCAACTGGGACGACCCGGCCAACCCCTTCAACAACGGCGAGCTCACCGTCAGCCATTTCCTCGTCGCACTGGCCCTCGCCTACGACTGGCATTTCGAACAGTTCTCGGCCGAGGAGAAGGCCGAGATCCAAACGCGGCTCGCCCGCTACACCGATACCCTCCTGCTAAACAGCTACCTGCGCGTGCGCGACCCGCGGGACTGGGCCAAGCTCGGCACCCTGCTCAACAACCACAGCTGGATCACCAACGGCGCCGCCGCCGCCGTCGCCATCGCCCTGAGCCCCGAACTGCCCGAGTCCCGCTGGAAACCGTGGCTGGACCGCAGCGAGACCAACCTGGCCAACATCCTGCGCATCCTCCCCGCCGACGGCGTCTCGCCCGAGGGCGCGACCTACCACAGCTACGGTTTATCCAACCTCATTCTGTGGCTCGAGATGCGCGACCGCTATCACGGCACCCGGACGATGGAGACAAACCTCCACCTGCAGAACGCAGCGCGCTACCAGCTCTACAGCGTCCTGCCCGGTGGCGCCGACAACTACGGCGGCCCCGCGCCCTTCGGCGACTGCCTGGCCTCGAAGGCCGAGTCCCCGCGCACCCTCCACGCCTGGCTCGCGCGCCGCGGCGCCGATCCCCACGCCCAATGGGCCGCACAATCGCTCGACTGGGTCTATCGCGCCTGGCCCGCCCTGCTCTGGTACGATGCCGCCCAACCCGCCGCTGATCCGGGCACCCTGCCCACCTGGCGCCTTTTCCCCGAAAAGGGCCTCTTCGTCTGGCGTTCCTCGTGGGCCAACGACGCCGTCTACTTCAGCCTGAAATGCGGCCCCTACGAGGGCGGACACGAACACCCCGACGCCGGCCACTTCATCCTCGAACGCGCGGGCGTGCCGTATTTCACCGATGAGCGCTACAGCTACCTGAAGCTCTCCGACGACCACAACCTCCTCCTCGTCGACGGCCAGGGGCAGCGGGGCGAAGGCGTCCAATGGATGACGGTCCAAAATCCCACGACACGGGGCCGGATCCCCGTCTGCCTCGCCGAGGCCGACTATTTCGACCTGCTCGCCGATCCCTCGCCCCGCTACGGGCAACTTCCGCTGCAAAGCTGGCAACGCGAGGTCCTCGGATTCCTCCCCGGCCTCTTCGTCGTGCGCGACGAGATCCGAACCACCACCGCCACCGACCTCGACCTCCTCCTCCACAGCTACCGCACCGCCGCACCGCCCGATCGCAATTCGGATCTGCTCTGGCTGCCCCATGTCGCGGAGAATCCGTGGGCCGGAACCGCGCCCGGCCGCTGGTCGCTCGCACCCCGCGACGGCGCCGCAACGCTGCACCTCGCCGAACTCTCCGCCCCAGGCTGGGCCCCCACGCTGGAAGCCAGCTGGCACGTCCCCGCGACAAAGTTCGACACCGGCGCCTACAATGGCGATTTCGTCAGTTACCAGCGCGGCTACCGCCTCCGCCGCCGCCAGCACGGCACCGCCGCCACCTCCATCCAGGCCTTCTGGTTCGCTTCCGCCGAAGCCGGCGCGACCCGGCTGACGGTCGACGGAGGCGAAGGCGTCGCCATCGCCGTACCCGGCAGTGCGAACCTCACCATCCTCTGGCCCCACGCCGGACAGACCGCCACGTCCGGCGAATTCGCCGCGGCCGCCGCGATGGTCGGGCGCCGCCGCGACCAGCCGAGCCTCTTCGGCCGCGCCGTGACCCACTTCGCCGAAGGCCCGCAACTCCTCGTGCACGCCGATGTCCCGATCGACCTTTTCGCGCGGCTGGAACATACGCCCGACGCGACCGCTCCCGCGTTCGCGCGCATCACCGCTTCGAGTACCGCCGACATCCTCCTGCACTGCCCGGCCCGCCCCGCCAACCTCGCCGTTGACGGCGCCCCCCACGCCGTCGAATGGGCCGATGGTTTGCTTCACCTGCGCCTCGCGGCCGGATCGTCCCGCATCGAAGTCTCCTACTAGCCCGGCCGTTCCCACCGCGTTACCGGCCGGCGCCCGACTCCCGCATTGCCAGCGGTGCGCGTTTGCCCACGGTGGAAGCCATGTCCGAACCCAAGCCCGCCGCCGGCACGGTGTGCGCCCACGTGGCCCTCGATCTCGTCGCGACCAATCCCGCCGACGCCATTGAGAAGTTGGCGGTCGGCTTCGGACATCTCCCCGGCGCAAAAGCGCCGCGCACGCTCGCCGCCCTCGCCCTCGAGCGCGAGGCCCAGGCTTCCACCTACCTCGGCCACTTCACCGCGCTGCCGCACGCACGGATCATCGGACTGCCCCATCTGGCCGTGACGTTCGGCCGGGCGCGCACACCGATTCCGTGGACCCGTGACGGCGATCCGGTCGACCTCGTGTTTTTCGGCCTCGTGCCGGCGGAGCAGCCGCGCCACTACCTCGAGTTCATGCGCCGCCTCTCGCGCACCCTGACCAATCTGGACCACGCCGCGGCCCTCCGCAGCGCCGCCGACGAGGCCGCCGTACGCAACTGGTTGCGCGAACATCTCCTCCTGCAATGAGCGAGCCGCTGCGCGATCTCCGCGGCGACACCCTCAAGGAGATGCGCCGCCTGCGGCGCCTGCTGCTCGGCCTGCGCCTCTGGACCTGGCTGCGGCCGAGCGACCGCCAGGCCCTCCTGTGGTGGGCGGTCGCCGCCGGACTGCTCGGCTCGCTCGGCACAGTCGCGTTCCGGCTCGCCGGCGCAGCGCTCCAGTCGATCTTCCTCGGCGCCAGCCACGACATCGTCGCCACCTTCCGCACGCTCGACTGGTGGGAACGCCTGCTCATCCCGACCGTCGGCGGCGTGATCGCCGGGTTGATCCTGCTGTTCAGCCGCCGTCTCCACGGTCGCAAGACGACCGACTACATGGAGGCCGTCGTGGTGGGCGACGGCCATGTCCCGGTCCGGCCGAGCGTGCTGCGCTCGCTCTCCGCGCTCTTCTCGATCTCCTCCGGCGAGGCCATCGGCCGCGAAGGTCCGCTCGTGCAGCTGGCGGCCGTCGCCGCCTCGCTGCTCGGCCGCCTGCGCCGGATGGCCCCGGCCCGCCTGCGCCTGCTCGTCGCCTGCGGCGCCTCCGCCGGCATCGCCGCCGCCTACAACGCCCCCCTGGGCGGCGCCCTCTTCGTCGCCGAGATCGTGCTCGGCTCGATCGCGATGGAGACGCTCGGGCCCCTGCTCATCTCCTCGGTCGTGGCCGTGCTGGTCAATCGCTCCCTCTCCAACGACGGCCCGCTGTATGCGATCGGCGAAGTCGCCGGCCCGACCTTCGTCGCCATGCCGTTCTACGTGCTGCTCGGCCTGTTCTGCGGCGCCGGCGCCCACCTCTGGATGCGCCTGCTGCGCCGCTCCAGCGCGGTCTTCGAGTTCGCCCGCCTGCCGTTGGCCGTGCGCCTGCCGCTCGGCGGCCTGATCGTCGGCGCGCTTTCGCTCTGGCGCCCCGAGGCGGTGGGCAACGGCATGTCCGTGATCCACGACCTGCTCGCCAACCAGCACTACGCCGTACCGCTGCTGCTCACGGTGGCGCTGGTGAAGGTCGTCGCCACCGCGGCGGCCTTCGGCTCCGGCGCGGTCGGCGGCGTGTTCACGCCCACGCTCTTCGTCGGGGCCGTCACCGGCGTGCTGCTGGTCGCGATCAGCGCCCTCGTTCCCGGCCTGCCCGCCCTCGACCCGACCGGCTTCATCCTCGCGGGCATGGGCGGCTTCCTCGCCGCCGCGGCCAACGCCCCGATCACCGCCATCCTCATGATCTTCGAGATGTCGCTCGACCACCACATCGTGCTGCCGCTCATGGTCACCACTGTCGTCGCGCTCTTCACCGCCCGGCGCCTGGGCGGCGAGACCATCTACCGCGAAAGCCTCCAGTCCGGCGGCCCCTCGCTCTTCGACGGCGAGCTCAAGGATCTCACCGTCGGCCAGTTCATGCGCCGCGAGTTCCTCCAGATCCGCCCCGCCGCGCGCTTCAGTGAGCTCGCCGCCATGCTCCTCAAGGCGCGCCGTGCCCATGTCGTGGTGACCGATGCCGAAGGAAGCCTGCGCGGCGTGATCCAGCTGGCCGATGTCGAGCCCTACCTGCGCGACCCCGATGTGGCGGAGGCCGTGCTCGCGGTTGATGTCGCCCGCGAGGACGCCCCGGTGCTCGACACCGCAATGTCGCTGCCGCAGGCCCTCGACGTCTTCGCCCGGCTCGCGCACGACACTCTGCCCGTCGCCGAATCAAACGGCGAGCGCCGGCGCCTCGTGGGCGTGCTCGACCGCGAGGACCTCTATCTCGCCGTCTCCGAAATCACCCGTCGATCCCGCGCCCGCGCCGTGTGAGGCGGAACCGCTCGAGGACGACATCCCGAGGATGGGCGTCTCCGCGGTCCCGGAGCGGGGCGGCGGCCTCCGCGCCCACGGGGTTCGGTTCCGCCGCCTTTCTGCCGTTCGTCAGCACGACGCCACGATCTACCCGCCATCTCGCACCCTAGATCGCAGTTCCAGTTCCTCGGGTCGCAGCTGCAAAGTTCGACGTTCCCTGTTCAAGGTTCGAGGTTCGCCTCGTCGCCGCCCCGGTTGAACGGGCCGCGCATGCGGCTATGCTACCGCGTCCATCGCCCCAACCCCGCAACCCCGGAGGAGTTCGCATGCACTCGATCAAGATCCATCTCGAACAAGAGGAGTATCAACCGCTGGTCCGTCTCGCCGAGGAACTCAAGATCGACCCCGCCGACATCGTCTACGCCGGGCTCAACCAAGTGATGAAGCAGGCGGGCGAGACCGCGATGCAGCAGGAGATCGTGCTCCTGAAATCCGCCCGCCAGACCCAGTTGCCCAACTGGGCCGATCGCGCCCGCGAGATCCACGCCTACGAGAGCATGACGTAGCGGCCCGCCAAGCCGCTCCGCCTCCTGCTCCTGCGCTTTCTACGCGCGGAGCCGCGGGAGAGGCTGCGTAGTTGGTGGTTGGAAGTTGGCAGTTGGTTCGGAGCCCCGAGGGCCGCATCTGCTTCTCCTCGTTCTCGCCGCCGCCGAACGCCGTGCGGCGTTTCGGTCCGCCGGCGAGCGGCGACCCTACCGCAAGCGCTCCGGCTTCCCCCGCCTGCGCGTAGGGTCGGACCTCGCGTCCGGACCGCGTGGCGGCGAGACAAACCACGAACTCCGCACACACACGCCACCACGCGGAACTCCTGTCTGCCGTTCAAAGTGCAGCGTTCACGGTTCAATGTTCGAAGTTCGCCCTCGACCAAGCCCGCCCGCCTTTCCGTTTGACGGCCCCACCCCGCCGCCAACCGTGGCGCGCTCCACCGCATGAACCGCGTCCATCTGAAAACCTACGGCTGCCAGATGAACGAACGCGACAGCGAGGCCGTCGCGGCGCTGTTGCGCGCCCGCGGCTACCGCATCGTGGCCGACGAACACGACTGCGACATCCTGTTGCTCAACACCTGCTCCGTGCGCGACCTCGCCGAGCAGAAGGCGATCGCCAAGGCGGAGAACGTGGCCGTGCGCAAGCGCCGCCGCCCCGAGTTCGTGCTCGGGATCCTCGGCTGCATGGCGCAGAACCGCGGCGCCGAGCTGCTCGACCGCCTGCCCGACCTCGACCTCATCGTCGGCACCCAGAAGTTTCACGCCGTACCCGGCTACCTCGACAACCTGCGCGCCGCCCGCGAGGCCGGCATCCCGCTCGCCCAGCCCATCGTCGACACCGCCGAGGAACCCGGTTCGCAAAACGCCATCCGCGACCACGTGCTCGGCGACCGGCAGGTCTCCGCCTTCGTCTCGATCCAGCAGGGCTGCAACATGGACTGCGCCTTCTGCATCGTCCCCAAGACCCGCGGCGACGAACGCTCCCGCCCGATGGACGAGATCGTCGCCGAGTGCCGCGCCCTCGCCGAGCGCGGCGTGCGAGAGATCACGCTCCTCGGCCAGATCGTCACCAGCTATGGGCGACGCGACTACGCGCACACCGGCGGGGTGTCGCCGTTCGTGCAACTGCTGGAGCGGATCCAGGCGCTCGACGGCATCGAGCGCATCCGCTTCACCTCGCCACATCCGCGCGGCTTCAAGGACGACCTCGTCGCGGCCTTCGCGCGGTTGCCGAAGTTGTGCGAACACGTGCACCTGCCCGTGCAGTCCGGCAGCAACCGCCTCCTCTCCGCGATGAACCGCCCGTACACGCGGGAGCGCTACCTGGAGATCGTCGCCGCGCTGCGGGCCGCCCGCCCGGGCCTCGCGCTCTCGACCGACATCATCGTCGGCTTCCCCGGCGAGACCGAGGAGGACTTCGCGCAGACGGCCGCGCTCTTCGCCGAGGCCGACTACGACATGGCGTATGTTTTCAAATACTCGGTGCGCACCGGCACGCCCGCCGCCGAGCTCGGCGACCAGATCGACGAGGCCGTGAAGGAGCACCGCAACCAGGAACTGCTCCGCCTCCTGCAGGATAACTCCCGCCGCCACACCGCCGCGCTGCTCGGCACCGTGCAGGAGGTGCTCGTGGAGGGCCCCGACAAGATCGGCCGGCGTTTCGTCGGCCGCACGCGGACCAACCGCGTGGTCCATTTCGAGGGGAGCGAGGAACGCATCGGCCGGCTCGTGGGCGTACGCATCGAGCGCGTGACCCCGAGCGCGCTGTACGGGGCGCTGGTGGGGTGAGGGGGGTACTCTCCGGATCGTTCTCGTTCTCCTCCTCATCCTCGTTCTCTCTTCCGTTCTTTCCCTTCACCCCCTCGTTTTCCCGCGGCCGCCCGATACCCGTCATGCCATGAACGAGCCAGCCAACCACGCCCCGCGCTTCGACCACGAGAAACTCCGCGCCTACCAGGAAGCACTTCACTTCGCGGCCTGGGCCGGTCCAATGATCGAGTCCCTGCCCGGCAAATTAGCCGCGCGAGACCAGCTCGACCGAGCCTCCACCAGCGCGGTCCTCAATATCGCCGAAGGTAACGGAAAACGCTCCCATGCCGACCGGTGCCGTTACCTTGATATCGCACGGGGTTCCGCGGTCGAGTGCGCGGCCTGTCTTGATGTCCTTGTCGCCCGCGCCTTCGTCCCAGCCGACAAGGCAGCACAGGGTAAAGAGATCCTTCTGGCTGTGGTCTCGCTCGTCGCCGGTTTGCTTGCGCGGTTCTCGCCCGCACCCGGCCGGGTCGAAGAAGAGCAGGCGCCGTACGGCTCCGCGCCAACCGGAGCGGCCAAAGCGGGCTCGACGGAGGAGAACGAGAACGAGTAGGAGAACGAGAACGATTTCCCTCATGTCCCTCCTCCTCGCCACCCTTCTGCCCGGCCTTCTGCTGCTCGCCCTCGGCGGGCTCCTGCTCTGGAACGGCCCGGCCGTGGGCGCCACCGCCAAGGTCCTGCCACGCTCCCGCCGCGCCGCCTGGTTGTTCATGGGCACCGGTTCCGCCTGGTTCCTCTGGCGACTCTTCCATCTCGGCGCAGCCGACGAACTCCTGCCGAAGCCGATCCTCCTGTTGGCCTTCGGGGCCGTGGCGATCCTCAGCTTCAGCCAGGCGCCCGATTTCCTCGCGGTGCGGGGCCTCGCGATCCTCACCCTGCTCGGCGCCGGCGAATTCCTCTACGCGGCTTACGCCGAATGGAGCCACCCGCAACGGCTGTTCATGGTGGGGGCCGTCTACCTCGCCATCGCCGCCGCCATCTACCTCGGCGGCTACCCGTATCGCCTGCGCGACTTCTTCGGCTGGCTCTTCGCCCGTCCCGGCCGCCCACGCACGCTCGGCGCCCTGCTCGGCGGCTACGGCCTGCTGCTCTCGATTCTGGCGTTCACCTACTGAGCGCCTCCGCCCTTCCGCCGCCCGCGCCGCCATGCCCCTCGCTCCGTCGCACCCCGTCCTCATCCTCATCTCCGGCCCGGCCGGCTCCGGCAAGACCACGCTCTGCGAACGCCTCGTGGCGGAGCAGCCCGGGATCGAGCGTGTCGTCACCGCCACCACGCGGCCGATGCGCCCGGGCGAGGTCGACGGGGTCCACTACCATTTCCTCACGCCCGACCAGTTCGACGCCGCCCTCGCGCGCGGCGAGTTCCTCGAGTGGGCCTGCGTGCACGGGAAAAATCGCTACGGCACGCTGCGCCGCGCCGTGCTCGACCGGCTCGCCGTCGGCAAGAGCCTCATCGCCGCCATCGATGTGCAGGGCGTGCGCAACGTCTGCGCCGTGGCGGAGCACGATCCGGCGCTGCGCCGCGTGCTCACCACCGTCTTCGTCGCCCCGGCGACCATCGAGGAGTTGCGCGCCCGCCTCGCCGGCCGCGGCGACGATCCGGCCGATGTCGACCGCCGCATGCAGACCGCGTTGGCGGAACTGCGCGAGGCCGACCGCTACGAGCATCGCATCGCGAGCACCACCCGCGACGCGGACTACGCCGCCCTGCTCGCCATCTGGCGCGCCACGATGGCGCGGCACTGAGTCCTCAGTTCGGCCGCGGTTCGCGCGGCCGTCAGTGCCGCTCTTGGCGATTGCGCCGATACTCGTCGCTCTTGCGGATCTCGTCGCGCAGGCGGCCCTCGGTCCAGCCTTGATCGACGATCTTGCGGCCCCAGTGGGCGCGACCGGACGGATCGGGATCCCGCCCGAGCAGATCGCGGTAGACCCGCTCCACGATCCGCCCGGCCTCCTTCGTGCGATACTCGCGCGAAGCCCGCAGGGCGTCATGGAGCTCGTCGCGATCCCAGCCCTCGGTGAAGACCGCCTCGCGGTAGTTCCGCAACTCCGCGGCGGTCGGGGCGCGATCGAGCAACTCGCGATAGGCCCGCGTCACCATGCGCTCGACGTCGGCCACGGAAGGATCGCGGTCCCCGTGCGGGCGGTCGCGATCACGGTCCCGCCCGCGGTCGCGCCATTCGTCCCCGTCGCGATCCCCGCGGTGGCCGTCGCCGTCGCGCTCGGGCCTGCCGCCGGAGACGCGAACCGAGGTCAGGCAATTGTCCCAATGCCCGCCGCTGCGCTTCGGCACCCGGGAGAGCCGCGCAACATTGTCATCGAGTTCGAGCGAGGCGCCGTCGAATGCGGGATGTTCATACAGCGAGACCTTCAGCCCGCCGATGATGCGCACCGAGGAGATCCGGTCGTTGACCTTCCGGCCGTCCGAGAAACACAAGTCGTTGAGATTGGCCACCGCCGCGCCGGGCAGAAGCTCGACGTAAACGCCGTCGAAGTTCTCCCCCGAGTAGAGGATGACGCGGGCCGCACCGGGCCGCGGGTGACCGCCGCGGTCTTGTCCGAAGTTCCCGTCGGCATGCAACGGGACGAGCAGGAGCGATCCAAGGGCGAGAAGAAGCAGTCGGGATTTCATGGCGCGAAAGACAGGGGAATCGACCGGCAATAGCGGCGAAGGTTCAGTCGACTTTGGGGTGCCCGCAAGGTGCCCGCGCCGGTCGCGCTTGTGAAGCCACGAATGGCCCGCGCGGTAGAAAAACGCACCGAGGCGCGGGAATCGTCGGCTTCGCGGGATTGATCCGCTGTAGAGGCCAATATGAAAACATCCCAACTTTGCTTCCTCCTTGCCGCAGCCTCCGCGCTGCTTCCCGCCGTCTCCCACGCCAACCCCACCCCGCCCCCGAAGACCATCCCCGAGGAGTTCCGCATCGACCACTATATCGAGCCCACCTTCCCGACCTCGCTGCGCAACAAGAGCGTGAGCGAAGGGTACGCCCAGGTGCAGCTCTTGGTCGCAGCCGACGGCACCCTGCTCGAGAGCTTCGTGAGCGCCTACAGCCGCAGCGAGTTCGCCGATTCCGCCGAGGCCGCGCTGCGCAACTGGACCTTCCGGCCGGCCGCCGACCCGGCCGCCCTGCCGATGCGCCTCAACCTGCGCATCAACTTCCGCCGCGAGGGCATGCTCATCATCCAGGGCGACTTCCACGAAACGATCAATGCGTTCCTCGGGCACAAGGAACTCGGCCAGTCCGTCGAGGTGTGCAAGTTGCGCGATCTCGATACGACGCCGGAACCGGTGAATTTGATCGTCCCGAACTACCCGTCCGAACTCAAGAAGCAACGCATCGAGGGCGCCGCCGCCGTGTCGTTCTTCATCGACGAGAAGGGCCTCGTGCGAGTGCCCACCGTCTCCGGCGCCACGCGCCCCGAATTTGGCGCCGCCGCCCTCGACGCCGTGAAGCAGTGGACCTTCGTGCCGCCGACCCGCAAAGGCGAGGTCACCCGCGTGCTCGCCGTGCAGGAGTTCAACTTCACCCCGGACAAGGTTCCGGCTGAAGCCAAGGCCACCCGCTGACAGCTTTTCTGTAGGTTCGTCCAGGGTTGCTCGTAGCGTAGCCCGGTCTGCTGGGGCAGACCGGGCTCATTTTTTTCCCTGAAAGCCGACCGCGGAGCCGACCGAGAAACTCAGAACAATCGCCGGCCCGCCGCCCGCTCTTCGGCCAGCCGCCCCAGAAACTCCGCCCGCCCCACCAGCCGCGCGCCGAGCACCTCGAAGTGCGGCGTGAGTTGCTGGATATCGATCCAGGTCGCGCCCCGCGCGGCGAGGTGGTCGATCAGGTGCAACAAGGCGAGCTTCGAGGCGTTCGACTCGAGGTGGAACATGCTCTCGCCGGTGAACAGCCCGCCAGCGTCCACCCCGTAGAGCCCGCCGACCAAGCGCTCGCCCTCCCACACCTCCACGCTGTGCGCGCCACCCTCGCGGTGCAGCGCCACGTAGCCGGCCCGCATCGCCGGCGTGATCCAGGTGCCGCGTTGCCCCGGTCGCCGCGCCGCCGCACAAGCGGCCATCACGGCCTCGAAGGCCCGATCGATCGTGTAGCTCCACGTCGTGCGCCGCCGCGCCTGGCGCAGCGTCTTCGGCACGTTCAGCCGCGCAAACTCCAGGATCGCCCGCTCCCCCGGGCTCACCCATGGCACCGCGTGGCGGGGCGAAAACGGCCAGGGGAAGATCCCACGTCCGTACGCCGCGCGCAGGTTCGCCGGCGTCACCGGCACGCCGAGTGCGACCAACCCATCCTCGTCGGCCAACGCCGGATCGGGAAACGGATAGGGCTCGGGAAACGCGGAAGCGCTCATGCTGCCCCCAAGCCTGACGCCCCCCGTCCCTCCCGCGCAAGCCCCCCTGCTCCCGCTCCCCTCCTGCTCCCCCCTCGTTCCCCTTCTCCTGCTCCTACTCCTTCTCCTGCTCGTTCTCTCGACCGTCCCCACCCTGCCCACCGCCCGTTCCAGCCCGGCACCCCCGAGAACGAGCAGAGGACGAGAA
>JAEXPQ010000001.1 GCA_023446735.1 Verrucomicrobiota bacterium | reverse complement strand
GATCTACACCAACGCGAAGAACGGCCTCGCCCTCGGCGGCTACC
Source organism: Verrucomicrobiota bacterium (assembly GCA_023446735.1). Lineage (GTDB taxonomy): Bacteria > Verrucomicrobiota > Verrucomicrobiia > Opitutales > Opitutaceae > CAJCBL01. The sequence continues at coordinate 12,219 of JAEXPQ010000001.1, read as the reverse complement.
TCGACCCCGCCACGATCTCCCGCCTCGCTTGGACCGCCCTGGCCGACGACTGCAAGGGCCTGCTCTACTGGAAATGGGAGCCGTTCCACCGCGGCCGCCAGGCGCTCGGGCGCGGCCTCACCCGGCTCGACGGCACCCTCGCCCCGCGGGGCGAGGCCGTGAGCGCGTTCGCCCGCGTGCTCGAACGCCACGGACAGCTCCTCCGCGCCGCCCATCTCGCGCCGCCGCAGGTCGCAATGATCCTCGACCAGGTGGGACTGCTCAAGACCCTCGACCAGCCGGGCGACCCGCGCACCCGCAGTTTCATGCACGAGAGCCACACCGGGCTCTTCCGCGCGCTCGACGACGCCAACCTCACCGTCGACGTTCTCCGCGCCGACCTCGGCCTCACCCTTGAGCGGCTCCGTCCCTACCGCATCGTCTTCCTGCCGTTCCAGATCGTCGTGCGCCGCGAGCTCGCCGCCGTGCTCACCGAATACGTACGCCAGGGCGGCCACCTCGTCGCCGACGCCCGCACCGCCACTCTCGACGAGCTCGACTATGCGTACATCACCAATCCCGGCGCCGGCCTTGACGCGCTCTTCGCCGCCGACCGGGCCGACTGGATCGGCACACCCGGCGACCACCCCGTGGCTCCAGCCCCGGGCTCCGCCCTGCCGGCCTTCGCCGGCCGGTTCTTCCGCGAACAACTCCGCCTGCAGCCGGGCGCGGAGACGCTCGCCATCTTCCCCGACACGGGCGAACCCGCCCTGGTCGCACACGCCTTCGGCCGGGGGCGCGCCGTGCTCGCCGCCGTGCCGCTCGGCGCGAGCTGCCACGATCGACCCGACCAAGCCGCCGCCCGGGTGATCGTGCAACTGTGCGCCGACGCCGGCGCCTTACCGCCCGCCCGCTTCCTCCCCGCCCCCGGAACCACCGGCGCGCCGTCACTGCGCGTCCACGACGCGCCGGACGGGTTCGTCGTCTACGCGATCAACCCGGCCGACTCCCCGCTCGCGGGGACCATCGACCTCACGGTCGGCGCGTCCGCCCCGCGGATCTTCTCCGCCACAGACCTCCTCACTGGCAACCCGGTGGCGGTGCAGCCGACCGCCGCCGGGGTGTCGTTCTCCGTCGCGCTGGCGGGGCAGCCGGTGGCGGTCGTCCACCTCGCGACCGCGAGCGCCTCCGGGCGCTGAAGCTCTCGGAAGACGCTAAACTCGGCGTCGTTTCTCAGTTTCTCCGGGGCGTGACTCCCAGTTTTTAGGCAAGCGATCTCATTTTCTCCCTCTCCGAAAGCGGGTATGCTGCCGCCATGTCACTCCGCCACGAGCAACCACCCCGCGTCCTGCTGGTCGTGTGTCCGGTACTCGAGGAGTCGGCCGCTCGGCTGCTCAAGGGCATCGCCGGCTTCCACAATCAGCACGGGCCCTGGGACACCTACTGGGACAACGAGGGGCGCTCCCTCCACGACCCCGACTGGCTGCGCAGCGGCCGTTGGAACGGCGTGATCAGCCGGCACACCAACCGTCTCCAGATCGACACCTGCGCCGAACTCGGCATCCCGCTGGTCGACCTTCACAACGCCCGGCCCTTCCCCGGCACCCCAAACATCTGCCTCGACAACGGCGCCGTCGGTGCGACCGGGGCGGCCTATCTCGTGTCCCGCGGCTTCTTCAACTTCGGCTTCTTCGGCTTCGCCAAGGAAGGCTGGGCCCGCGATCGCCGTCGCGGCTTCGCGAACGCGCTCCGGGCGCAGACCCGTACCTGCGCAGTGCTCGAACTCCCCGACCCCGTCGCCGACACGCCCGCAATCGACGACGAGCACCGCCGCACCGCGGCCGAGTGGCTCCGCAGCCTCCCGCGCCCTGTCGCCGTGATGGCCTGCAACGACTACCGCGCCCGCCTTCTGCTCGAGGCGGCGCGGCTCGCCGGCCTGCGCGTGCCCGAGGATGTCGCCATTCTCGGCGCCAACGACGACGAGGTCCGCTGCGAGCTCTGCAATCCGCCACTCTCCAGTGTCGCCACTAACCACCAACAGGCCGGCTTCGCTGCCGCCACCGCCCTGGCCGAACTGATGGCGGGCCGCACGGTCAATCCCGCGAAGCTCCACCTCGGCCCGGGCGAGGTCGTCAGCCGCCAGTCCACCGACGTGCTCGCCGTCGAGGATCCGAAGATCGCCGCCGCCGCCCGGCTGATCCAGCAGCGCGCCTGCTCCGGCATCACCGTGCCCGAGGTCGGCCGCCACGTCGGCATGGCGCGCACCCAGCTCGAGCAGCACTTCCGCCGCTGCTTCTGCCGCTCGCCGCAGTCGGAGATCCGCCGGGTCCGCCTCGAGCGTATCCGCCAATTGCTGCACGAGACCGACCTCCCCCTCCAGCAGGTCGCGGAACTGAGCGGCTTCGCCCACACCGAGTACCTCTCCGTCTTTTTCAAGCGCGAGGTCGGCGAGACCCCGGGCCGCTACCGGCGCGCCTACCGCCAGGCCCATCCCCGTCGCTGACCACCCCTCCTCCATGTCCCTCTCCACCGCTCCCACCCCCGGCGTCTCCCTCCTGCGCTGGCCCGAGAAAGTCGGCTACGCCGTCGGCGACACCGCCTGCTGCCTCTTCTGGGTCATCGTCTCCAGCTACCTCAACAAGTTCTACACCGACGTCTACGGCCTCGCGCCCGCCGCCCTCGGCCTGATGCTGCTCATCACCCGCGCCTGGGACGCCGCCTTCGACCCGATCGTCGGCATGATCGCCGACCGCACCACGACACGCTGGGGCAAGTTCCGCCCGTGGATCCTCTGGAGCATCGTGCCGTTCGTGGTCGCCGAGATCGCCCTCTTCTACACCCCGAACCTGGGCCCCACCGGCAAACTGGTGTACGCCTACGTCACTTACAGCGTGATGATGGCCGTCTACTCCGTGATCAACGTGCCCTATGGCGCGCTCCTCGGCGTGATCACGCCCCACTCCCACGAGCGCACCGCCCTCGCCTCCTACCGCTTCGTCGGCGCCTTCGCGGGCAACTTCATCGTCCAGGGCACGCTCCTCTACCTCGTCCACCTCCTCGGCCGCGGCGACAACCGTCTGGGGTACACGCTCGCCGTCACGGTCCTCGCTGTCGCCTCCGGCGCGCTGTTCTTCTACCTGTTCCTCGCCACCAAGGAGCGGGTCCTCCCGCCTCGCGAGCGGAGTTCGATCGGCACCGACCTCAAGGACCTCGTGCGCAACCGCCCCTGGGTCGTGCTGTTCGTCCTCGGCGCCCTCACGCTGATCTACCTCACCTCCCGCCAGACGGTCATCTTGTACTATTTCGATTATTACGTCGGCCGCGAGGCGCTCAGCTCCGCCTTCCTCCTCGCCGGCACGGTCTGCTCGATCATCGGCGCCGTGCTCGCGCCGTTCCTCGTTCGTCTGATCGGCAACAAGAAGACCGCCTTCGTCGTCCTCACCGCCGCCGGCGCCTGTTGCCACGGCCTCACCTACTTCGCCGGCCCGGCCGACCTCGCCCTCATCTTCGCCGCGCACATGCTCGCCTCGATCCCGATGGCCGCGCTCTTCCCGCTCATGGGCTCCATGTACGCCGACACCGCCGACTACGGCGAATGGAAGTTCGGTCGCCGCGCCACCGGCCTGATCTTCGCCGGCTCGACCTTCTCCCAGAAGACCGGCGGCGCGCTCGGCGCGGGCCTCGTCAACGTCATCCTCGCGCTGGTCGGCTACCTGCCCAACGTCGCGCAGTCCGAGTCCTCGATCCAGGGCATCCGCCACATGATGAGCACGATTCCCGCCGTTGGCGGCGCCGTCGTCATCGCCCTCGCCTTCCTCTACCCGCTCGACGCCGCGCTCGAAACCCGCGTCGCCCGCGAGCTCGCCGACCGCAAGAACCGCCTCGCCTGACCGCCTCGCCCCGCTCCGGGGCGACCGGCGCCGTTCGCCGCCGCTCCCGCGGTCGTGCCACACCATTCCACATTCCCCGCTTCGCCGCCCATGCTGCGTCCCTCCGTCCTCGCCTGCCTGGCGCTCGCCGCCCCCCTCCTGGGCCGGGAGACCCGCCTGTCGCTCAACTCCGGCGACGGCGCGCGCTGGACCATCCGCGCCGCCGCCGAACTCGCCCCCGACGCCTCGGTCCTGCGCCACCCCGCGGCCGACACCGCCGGCTGGGTGCTCGCGTCCGTGCCCGGCACGGTCTTCGCCGCCTGCGTCGCCGCCGGTCTCGAGCCGGATCCGAACTTCGGCGACAACATCGACCGCGTCGCCCCCGCCCGCTACGAGCGCCCGTACTGGTACCGCACCGAGTTCGCCGTGCCCTCCGGTTTCTCGCGCGGCCGCCTCTGGCTCAATCTCCTCGGCGCCAACCGCGACGCCGAGGTCTTCCTCAACGGCCGCCGCCTCGGCGAGGTCCGCGGCATCGTCCAGCGCGGCCGCTTCGAGGTGACCGACCTCGCCCGCACCGGCGCCGGCGCCGTCAACGTGCTGGCCATCCTCGTCACCCCGCCGCGCCTGCCCCTTTCCAACGGCGCCAGCCCCACCTACGGCTCCAGCGCCGGCTGGGACTGGATGCCGCGGGTGCCAGGCCTCAACGCCGGCCTGAACGACGACGTCTTCCTCTCCACCACCGGCGATGTCTCGCTGCTCGACCCGTGGGTGCGCGCCGAGCTGCCCACCCTCGAGCGCGCCCTGCTCACCATCCAGGTCGAGGTCCACAACGCCGCCGCCCGCGAACGCCGCGGCCGCCTCCTCGGCCGCATCGACCCGGCCGGGGCGGAGTTCGAGCTGCCCGTCGTCCTCCAGCCCGGCGAGACCCGCGCCTGCACCGTCGACCACCGCGCCTTCCCCTCCCTCGTCCTCGCGCGTCCCGCCTTGTGGTGGCCCAACGGCCATGGCGACCAACCGCTCCACCGCTGCACACTGCGCTTCGTGCCCGACGAAGGCGCGGAGTCCGACACCCTCGTCGCCGACTTTGGCATCCGCCGCCTTGAAGTCGACACCTCCGGCGGTCCACTGCGCATCCTCGTCAACGGCGAGCCGATCTTCCTGCGCGGCGGCAACTGGGGCATGCCCGAGTACCTGCTGCGCTGCACGCCGGCCGACTACGAGACCCGCGTGCGCCTCCACCGCGACATGAACTTCAACATGATCCGCAACTGGATGGGCTCGACCACCAGCAGCGCGTTCTACGAGGCCTGCGACCGCCACGGCATCCTCGTGTGGGACGACTTCTGGTTGAACTCCTCCGGCGGCCTGCCCCGCGACCTGCTCGTGTTCCACGCCAACTCGATCGAGAAGCTCAAGCGCCTGCGCAACCACCCCTGCATCGCGCTCTGGTGCGGCGACAACGAGGGCGTCCCGCCCGCCCCGCTCGACGAGTGGCTCGCCACCAACGTCCGAACCTTCGACGGCCGCCACTACCAGCCCAACTCCCACGCCGGCGGCCTCTCCGGCAGCGGCCCCTGGACCGGCCTCGCCCCTGAGGAGTACTTCCTCCGCGCCGCCCCCGGCAACTGGGGCGGCGACGAGGGCTGGGGCCTGCGCAGCGAGATCGGCACCGCCGTCGTGCCCAACCTCGACAGCCTGCGCGAGTTCCTGCCCGCCGAGAAGCTCTGGCCGCGCAACGAGCTCTGGAACCGCCACTTTTTCGGCCCCGCCGCCGAATACGCCGGCCCCGAGACCTACGCCCGCCAGCTCGACGAGCGCTACGGCCCGCCCGCGGATGCCGCCGACTTCTGCCGCAAGGCCCAGCTCCTGAATCTGGAGACGACCCGCGCGATGTTCGAGGGCTGGCGCGACCACCTCTGGCACGACGCCACCGGCCTGCTCCTCTGGATGGGCCAGAGCGCCTATCCCTCGATGGTCTGGCAGACGTACGACTACTACCTCGACGCCACCGGCGCCTACTGGGGCGCGAAATCCTCCTGCGAACCGGTGCACATCCAGTGGAACCCCGGCACCGACCGCATCGCGGCGGTCAACAACACCGGGACCGCCCGGCCCGCCGCCACCGCCGAGGTCCGGGTCTTCGGCCTCGACGGCGGCGAGCTCCCCGCCCTCCGCCGCACCGCCACGGTCGATCTCGCCCCCCACGCCGTCACCCCCTGCTTCGCCGCGCCGCCCAGCGCCGGCGACCTCGCCCGCGGCCGCCCCGTCTCCGTCTCCTCCGTGCACGTGCCCGGTCGCGAGGGCGAAAAGCTCACCGACGGTCGCGACGACACTCGCTGGGAGAGCGACTTCGCCGCCCAGCCTTGGGCGATCGTCGACCTCGGCGAACTGCGTCCCGTGGGCCGCGCCGTCCTGCGCTGGCAGCCCGGCGTGCACGCCCGCGTCTACAAGCTCCAGACATCGCCCGAGGGCACGACCTGGAGCGACGCCTTCTACCAGACGGACGGCGCCGGCGGCGACGAGGAGGCCGTCTTCCCCGCCGTCACCGCCCGTTACGTACGGCTGTTCTGTCTGGAGAAGGCGACCGGCATCGGCGTGTCGCTCCGCGCCCTGGAGGTCTTCGCCCCGGCCGGCGCCGTGCCCCCCGGTCTGCATTTTCTCCGGCTGCGGCTCACCACAGCCGACGGCTCGCTGCTCTCGGAGAATCTCTACTGGCGCGGCGCGCGCCCGCTCGACTACCGCGAGCTGGATACACTCCCGCCCGTCACGCTCGAGACCAGCGTCGAGCGCGGCCGGGCGCCTGACGGCGAGCACCTCCTCGCCGCCACGGTGACCAATCCCTCCGCCTCCCCCGCCTTCGCCATCCGCGTCCAGGTCGTCGACGAGCGCACCGGACGGCGCCTCCTGCCGATCTTCGCGAGCGACGGCTACTTCACGCTCATGCGCGGCGAAACCCGCGCGCTCAGCGTCCGCTTCCCCGCCACCGCCGAGCAGGCCGCCCACGCCCGGCTCGTGCTCACGCCCTTCAACTCGCCCCGCTGAGCACCCCTCCATGACTCCCTCCGCCTCCCCCGCCCCGACTGCCCCCGGCGATCCGTCCGCCAACTACCGTGGACCGTTCGCCCTCATGACCGTGCTCTTCTTCCTGTGGGGCTTCATGACGGTCTGGAACGACGTGCTCATCCCCCGCTTCAAGGAGGCCTTCGAGCTGAGCTATTTCCAGGCGATGCTCGTGCAGTTCGCCTTCTTCGGCGCCTACGCCGTCGGGGCCCTCGCGTACTACTTGGTCTCCCTGCTCTGGGGCGACCCCATCAACCGCCTCGGCTACAAGAACGGCGTCGTGCTCGGCCTGCTCGTCTCCGCTGCCGGCAGCGCGTTGTTCCACCCGGCCGCCACGCTCGTCTCCTATCCGCTCTTCCTCGTCGCCCTGTTCGTGGTCGGCCTCGGCTTCGCCCTCCTGCAGATCGCAGCCAACCCGTACGTGACGATCCTCGGCCCAGAGCGCACCGCGCCGAGCCGCCTCAACCTCTCGCAGTCCTTCAACTCCTTCGGCACGACCATCGGCCCGATCATCGGCGGCTGGCTCATCTTCAACGTCTTCACTCGCCCCGGCCAGCACGGCGCCGAGTCCGTGAAACTTCCCTACCTCTGCTTCGCCGCCGTCTTCGCCCTGCTCGCGCTGCTCTTCGCCTTCGCGCACCTGCCAGCCTTCCGGAACACCGACACGCCCGCGGCCGGCCGCGAGGTGTTCCGGCATCCGCACCTGCTGCTCGGCATCGGCGCCATCTTCATGTACGTCGGCGGCGAGGTCACGGTCGGCAGCGCCATCATCAACTTCCTCGGCCTGCCGAAGATGGGCGGCCTCGCGCACGAGCAAGCCAGCCACTACCTCGCGTTCTATTGGGGCGGCCTGATGGTCGGCCGGTTCATGGGCGCCTTCTCGCTCAGCGATCTGCGGCCCGGCCTCAAGCGCACCTTGGTCGTCGCCGTGCCCGTCGTCGCCTTCGTGGTCGTCCTGCTCGCGCGTCCCGTGGCCACCCTGGTGCAGACCGGCGCCCTGCCCTCGTGGGCGGAGTTCGCGGCCGCGTCCGCCACCGCCGACGCGCTCCGCTACGGCGTGCTGCTCGCCTTCCTGCTCGCCGTGTTCGTCCTCGGCGGTGCCAACGCCGGCCGCATGCTCGCCGTCTTCAGCATCGTGATCATCGGGCTGCTCGTCGTCGGGATGACGACCTCCGGCGAGCTCGCCAAATGGGCGGTGCTGGGCATCGGCCTGTTTTGCTCGGTCATGTGGTCCAACATCTTCTCGCTCGCGATCGAGGGCCTCGGCCCGCTCAAGAGCCAGGCCTCCTCCCTGCTGGTCATGGCGGTCCTCGGCGGCGCGCTCCTGCCGCCGTTGCAAGGCGCCTGCGCCGACCGCTTCGGCATCCAGATCTCGTTCCTCGTCCCCGCGGTGGCGTTCGCCTACGTCGCCTTCTACGGCCTCAAGGGCCACCGGATCGGCCGCCGCACCTGACCGCCCTCCCCTGCGTCACCACTTCTCAGGCGCGAGGTCGCCGCCGCCCACCCCCTGTTCCCTTCGCCCTTCATGCGTCATCAACCCAGCGCCGAGCGCTACGCCACCATGCCCTTTCGCCGCTGCGGCCGCAGCGGTCTCCGCCTGCCGGCGGTGTCCCTGGGCCTCTACCAGAACTTCACCGAGGCCACGCCTTTCGCCGACTGTCGCGCGCTCGTGTGCCACGCCTTCGACCGCGGCGTCACGCACTTCGATCTGGCCAACAACTACGGCCAGCCCGCCGGCTCGGCCGAGACGATCCTTGGCCGCATCCTGCGCGACGACCTCGCGGCCCACCGCGACGAGCTCGTGGTCACCACCAAGGCCGGCTACGACATGTGGCCCGGCCCCTACGGCGAGTGGGGTTCCCGCAAATACCTCCTCGCCAGCCTCGACCAGAGCCTGCGCCGCCTCGGGCTCGACTATGTCGACGTCTTCTACTCCCACCGCTTCGATCCCGACACCCCGCTCGCAGAGACAATGGGCGCCCTCGCCTCCGCCGTGCGGCAGGGCAAGGCCCTCTATGTCGGAGTCTCCAACTACGATGCCGCCGCCACCACCGAGGCCCTGCGCCTGCTGCGCGAGCTGGGCACGCCGTGCCTCGTCCACCAGACGAGTTATTCGCTCCTGAACCGCCGCCTCGAAGCCGAGCTCCTACCGCTCCTCGCCCGCGAGGGGGTCGGCACCGTCGTCTTCCAGCCGCTCCAACGCGGCCTGCTCACCGCATCCTACCTCGGCGAGATCCCGCCCGCCCGGCGCGCCCGCCTCGCCGCCTGGGGCCTGCCGGAGTCGGTGCTCCCGGTCCTGCCCGCGCTCGCCCAATTCGCCCGCGGGCGCGGCCAGTCGCTCGCCCAGTTGGCGATCGCCTGGACGTTGCGCTCACCCCACGTCACCTCGGCGCTGGTCGGCGCGAGTTCGCTCGCCCAGCTCGACGACTCCCTCGGCGCGCTCGCCCGTCTCGACTTCACCGGCGACGAGCTCGCCGCCCTCGACCGTATCCTGGCCTCAACTCTTTCCCCATGAAACGCCCCGTCCTCTCCGCCCTCGCCGCCATGCTCGTCACCCTCGCCTCCGCCGCCCCCTCCGACTGGCCGATCCTCGTCCGGCGGGGCGACCAGGTGTTTGAGGGCGAGCGCCCGTTCCGCACCTTCGGCCTCGCCGCGCCGAACATCCAGGCCAACGAGAACCAGCTTCGGCCCGACTTCTCCAACCGCTTCCCCGACGACTACGAGCTGCGCGACCTTCTCGGCGGCCTGCAGCGCGTCGGCGCCCGCGCCACCCGCACGTTCTCGCTCTCCGTCGTGCATCCCGACGACCGCGGCGTGCCGGCGCTCTTCACCGCCCGCCGCACCTACAACGAGGACGCCTTCCGCTGCCTCGACCGCCTGCTCTCGCTATGCCCCGAATACGACGTGCGCCTCATCATCCCGTTCATCGCCTCGCAGTCCTTCGGCAACGTGCGCGGGGTCGACGAGTTCGCGCGCCTCGCCGGCAAGCCCGGCCCCGAGTTCTGGACCGACCCCGAGGTGAAGGCGGACTTCAAACATTTCCTCCAGACGCTGCTCAACCGCCGCAACACCATCACCGGCATCCTCTACAAGGACGATCCGGCGATCTTCGCCTGGCAGCTCGGCAACGAGTTCGGCAGCTACCCCTACGACCGGAAGATGGATCCGGCACCCTGGGGCAGGATCATCCTCGACTGGAGTCTCGAGATGGCCGCCTTCGTCAAGCAGGAGGATCCGAACCACCTCGTGATGGAGGCCGGCGGGTGCGACCGCGAGGCGCTCATCGCCTCGCCGCACATCGATGTCATGAGCGACCACTACTACGAGTATTGGAACAAGCTCGCCGGCCGGCCCTCCGACCTCGGCCCCCTCGCCCGCGAAGCCTGGAGACAATGCGCGGGCCGCAAGCCGCTCATGGTGGACGAATTCGGCCTCGGCTCCGTCGAGAACCAGCGCGAGCTCATGCGCATCATCCGCGAGGAGACCCGGATCGTCGGCGGCCTGATGTGGAGCATCCGCGGCCACCGCCGCGACGGCGGCTGGTATTACCACAACGAAGGCGGCACCTCCGTGAACTCCTTCCACGTGCCCGGTTTCTCCGGCGCCGGTTTCGCCTACGAGGAAATCCGCCTGCTCGACCTCCTCCGCCAGGAGGCCTACGCCATCCGCGGCCTGCCCGTTCCACCCGTCGCCAAACCCGCCCCGGCCCCGCTCCTCTTCGTCCAGGACCACGGTTTCACCTGGCGCGGCTCCACCGGCGCCTCGAGCTACGTCATCGAGCGCGCCGAGGACCCCGCCGGCCCCTGGACCGTCCTCGCCCGCGACCTCGAGGATTCCGTCGTCGCCAACGTGAAGGACTTCGAGTCCACCCCGGCCGCCTCGTTCCCGCTGGTGCTCTTCACGGACGAATCCCGTCTCCCGGGTCGGATGTATCACTACCGCATCAAGGGCGTGAATATCGGCGGCGAGACCGACTACTCGCCCGTGCTCACCGTGCCGGCGCAATGACCACGCAGCCGGCCGGGTGAATGGGGAAAATTGAAACAGGGGAACGGAGCTCCGGCGGGTGCCGGCGGCATCCCTGCCGGAGGAAGCCCGCACCGTGGCGCGGCTCGCCAGAGCAACGATCCGCTCCATCCGCGTAGCTGGGCGACGCAGTCGCTCAGCCTCCGCCTTTCGGCCTCCGTTTGCTCCGTGGCCTCCTCCGCCTCCGTGGCCTCTGTGCCCAACTCCGCCCTTCTTTCCCTTCGTTACCTTCTGTCGCAACTCCGCCTCCGTAGCCGTCCGCGGTCCGCCGTGCCCTTGGCACTTCGGCACTCGAACCTGCCGCAGTGAGCACAGCGACGGAGGAGAACACAGCGCAATCCGCCTGCGCGTGGCCCGTTGCTTCAGCACGGGGCGGCCGACTCGGCATACCCGGGACCTCGGTCCCCGGACTTGGAACCGCTGATGCACGCTAATCGGCGCTAATCCGGTACCTGCAACACCGAATCCCGGAGCACGTTGTGTGGTGCCAACTTGTCCGTGTCGCCGGCCTCGCAGCCGGTTCCTGTTCGTGGGCTCGCCGTTTTGACTCCAGCTTCCTCCCCACGGCGCCTCGCGACACCGCAGTTGCCTTCGTCTAATGCTTGGGTTTTGGATTCTCGCATTGAGGACTCTCACCTCTCAGTTCACTCGCATGTCGGCACACACCAGCCACCAGTACCAATGCCGGGAAAGTGCCCGGTTTCCAATCACCGCCAGCCGCCCGGCATGGCACACCTGAAGCGTTCGCCAAAAAAGGATCTATGATCTCAGGACGTATAAAACCTAGTAGGCCCGCGGCTGTCGTGGGGCTGTGCATCACCATAGCCTTCGTGCTCTTCGGTGTCTTTTTCGCTATCCCGAAGTTCGGTCTCTTTGGGGTATTTTGGACCGTTGTCGTCGCGGCGATGTCGATATACAACGGGTTTATAGTCTTTTCGAAATCAGGGGTCTCCCTCTACGAAGTCGAAGTGAAGAGTCAGAAAAATCGGTCATCTCTGTCCGGCCGCCTTGCTGAGCTAGAAGAAGCAAAGCGTCGCGGGCTGATTTCGAGTTCTGAGTATGAAGCTCAGCGCGCGAGGATTGTCTCTGGATCATGAAAGACGGAGGGCGAATCGGGTAGCCGGAGGTAATTAGCCTCCGGCCCCCACACCACCCGGCGTACGGGTCCGTACCGGGCGGTTCCGGTCTCCATCACTCGACGACGCGCGGGGCGCCGCCCGGGTAATGGTAGGCGATCCAACTCTCTTGCAGGGAGACGACTCCTTGTTCCTTCAGCCACTCGTTG
>JAEXPQ010000188.1 GCA_023446735.1 Verrucomicrobiota bacterium | reverse complement strand
GCGCCCTCGTGCGCGCGCTCAAGAAGATCGACCCCGCCGCCGTCTCCGCGCAGCAGACCGCCGAGATGGAGTACGAGCTCAAGAAGATGGAGCGCGGCAACTCCAGCTACACGCGCGAGACGTTCCTCGACGCCCTGCTCCGGCAGTTCCTCGGCGTCGCCGAAGCCTACAAGGCCGCCAGCACGCGCCTCGGCGAGGCCGAGCGCCCCGAGCTCGTCGCGGGCACGCCCACCGCAGTGCTGTGCCCAAAATCCGGACAGCCGATCCTCGACCGCGGCGCCGCCTGGGAAGCGCCCGGTTTCGCCGGCACACTGCTGTGGAAGGAATGTTTCGGCCGCAAATGGACCGCCGAGGACTTCCGCGAGCTGCTCGAAGCCGTCGCCGCAGGCGCGCCGAAGAAGTTCGAGAACCTCACCACGCGCACCGGCCAGACCTACGCCGCGATGCTCGGCGTCGACGCCGAGTCGAAAAAGATCGTGATCGTCGAGCCCGAGGCGAAGAAGCTGAAGGGCATCAAGTGCCCGAAATGCGGCAAGCTCCTGCTCGACCGCGAAGCCTACTTCGAATCGCCCGGCTTCCCCGGCGTGCGCTTCTGGAAGAACGCCTTCGGCCGCACGTGGTCGCCCGAGGAAGTCGTCCGCCTCATCCAAGGCGCCGTCGACAAGGCCCCGGCCGAGTTCACCGACCTCGTCTCGCAGCGCACCAAGAAACCCTATACCGCGAAGCTCACCATCGACGAAGCCGCCAAGAAGGTCGTGCTCGTCCTCGACCGCGACTCACCACCGTAGCAGAGTCCGTGAGCGGGCGGGATTGTTGGCCGTGGCTCGGCGCCGTTGTCTCGGGATTTTTGCCCCTTTCCATGATCTCCCGAGCGACGCACCGGCGAGTGCGACGTCTGCAGATCAAACGAGATCGCCCGAAACAAACACTCCGGCATCCGTACCATTCGCACACCCGTGGCTTCCTACATGTCGACTCGGTGGCTGCGGTGCCGCGCTGCGATTCTTGCGTTCCCCACGACCCTTCGGATGGCTCACCCCGCATCCTGCCCTGGACCATGACGCCCTGGAGCGACATCCGACAGCCACGCGCCGACTCCTGGGCTCAGGAGTGGACGTCGAGCTTCTCGTAGATCCGGCAGGCAGCCCGCACCTGCGGACGACCGTTCGCCGAATCGCCCGAATCGGGCCTACGGAGTAGGCCATCGCGCCTCAAGTATTACTCCTTGGCCCGGGCGGTCGCGTCTCGGACACCATCATTTCTTCGCGACTCTTGCGGCGCGAGCAAGACAACCACGACCGAGTCAAAGCCGATGCGCGCGAGCGAATCGCCAGGCCCTGGTGGTTGGCGAGTCAAGGGGCCTCGGGCCGAGCCACAACGAACAGCCTCGATCCGGCAAAGCGTCCGCCACGGGTTGTCCCATGTTTTCGGGACAGGCGGTGACGCCGACTCTCTGCTAGACTCATTCGGCTCAGAGCCCTCCGGGGCCCCACGCCTCCTCCCGCCCCCCATGCCCAACGGACGTCCCATCGCCCCCGCCGATCATCCCGGAAGAATTTAACGCATTCTCCGCCCCCGGCCCCGGGCTCCCGTTCCCCTGCGACTCGGCGACGACACCGAAGGCGACGCCACCGGCCATCGGGCGGAGATGAGGCAAGTCCGGCGCGGATCCCCGCCCGCGCCCCAGGACGCAGGAGCCCCCCTTTCAGCTGCGGCAGCCAAGGTCGGCGGAAGAACACACCGCAGCAGAACCCGACCAAACCTCGAACCCCAGAACCTCACAAGAAACTACATGAAAAAGAGAACAGTACGCCAAGCATTGGCGGTGATTGCCGCTCTCCCGTTGGGAGCCGCACTGCAGGCGCAAACGGCCCCGGTCGCGGCACCCGAAGCGAGTCCGCCACCGACTCCATCTGACGCCGACGTCATCGTCCTCGATCCGTTCACCGTGACGACCGAGATCGAAGGGTACAAGGCCGTCGACACCCTCGCGGGCGGGCGCGTCCGCACCGAACTCAAGGATACACCGGCCGCGCTGTCGGTCGTCACGAGCCAACTCATGCAGGACCTTGGCGTCACCAACGCCGAAAGCCTGCTGGTCTATACGAACAACACCGAAGTCGCCGGCCTGAGCGGCAACTTTTCGGGCCTGGCGAGCCGCGGCACGGGTGTCGCCTTGGCCGGAGCGCCTGAGAACAACCGGCTGACCAAGCCCGGTGAGGTGAATCGCTCACGCGGACTCACCGCGATGGACAGTACCCGCAACTATTTCTCCACCGATATTCCTTGGGACGGGTACAACATCAGCCGCGTCGATATCTCCCGTGGCCCGAATTCATTCCTGTTCGGTGTCGGCAGTCCGTCGGGCATCTCCAATGCGTCCACGAACGAAGCGATGTTTGTCGAAAAGGGCAGCCTCGAGTTTCACCTCGGCTCCTTCGGCTCCACGCGCGAGTCCCTCGATATCAACCAGGTCCTTCTCCCGAGCCAGCTCGCGATCCGCGTCGACTTGGTTAACGACGACAAACGCTACCGGCAGGAGCCCGCGTTCAATCACTCCAAGCGGGCCTACGGCGCACTCCGCTTCGATCCCAAGTTTTTGAGGTCAGACTCGGCCTACACGAAAATCCAAGCGAGCTTCGAGCATGGAGACGTGAAGTCCAACAACCCGCGTACGCTGCCTCCGGTCGACTACATCACCGGCTACTTGAGTGATTCGGCCGCCAGCACCACCGGCTACAATCCGTGGCAGTATACCATGGACACGAACATCAGCGTCGACCCGCGGAGCAGCCTGTGGGCGGCTTCAGGCTCCGTCGGCAATCTATACCAGTGGGGAAATGGTCCCCAGTTCTATTGGGATGCGAAGACTGGCGCTCTGCTGTTCGCGGGTGCAGCGAGCTCGACGTCCCCCACGGGCGCGGGCTACGGTGCCACCAGCAATACCTACAACGTCCACTCCCAAGGCTACGCGGGCTACGCCAAGGCCGCGAACTACCTTTGGCGCCAAGCGCACGGCAACAACGAGGATGATGCGCCGTTCAAAGGGGCCTACCGTGCGACGGTGAAATACTACGATGAAACGCTGGATGATCCCAGTGTCTTCGACTTCTACAACAATCTCATCGACGGCGACAACAAGCGCGAGTGGCAACGTTGGAACGCCTACAACCTGAACCTGGTGCAGAGCCTGTTTGATGAGCGTCTGGTGGTGCAGGCGATCATGAGCCGCGAGGAGTTCCGCCGGGGCGACGAAGGTCTGCTGAGTTCCCGCACGCCGACGATCATGCTGGATCTCAACAGCTATAAGCTCAATGCAGACCCGAGTTGGCTGCCCGGCGCCGAAAAGAACCCGAACGTCGGCCGGCCCCTCGTGTTCGGAGATCAGGGAAGCCGCAACACCACCGACATCACCCGCGACAACTACCAGGTGACGACGGTCTACAACCTGAACTTCGAGAGGGACTTCTCCTCGCAGGGCCTCTGGGCCAAGATTCTGGGGCGGCACGAGTTCACCGGTCTTGGGTCGCGCAATGAGAGATACGAGGATAGCCGGAGCTATCGGTTGAACGGCGTCGACTATAGCTACAATATTCTAACCGGAACCAAGACCAACGCGCGGGCGGTGGACAACAACTACAACTGGCTCGCGTACCTCGGGCCCTCCGTGCTGGGTTCCAGTGGCGTACGTACCGGATTGAGCAGGCTGGAGCAGCAGCTTGTTCCGGCGAACAGCAACAGCTATTCTTACTTCTCGAAGACTTGGACGGCCGGCGCCTCGGTGAATCCGGCCGATCCTTGGACCTATACCGGCAAGGACGGTTCGCTCGTCACCCAGGTTCAGGCCGACAATCCTGACAACTACCAGGGTTACACAGGAATCCAGATTCCGACGGTTTACCGCGGGAGTGATGTACTGGCCACCGGAGGATCCAAGAGCTATCAGAAGATCACTTCCCTTGCCCTTCTTTATCAGGGGCACCTGTGGGATGATACCATCGTCCCGACCTTTGGGTACCGCAGGGACACCACGTTCCAGCGTGGCATGGTTCCCACCGAGAAGAACGGCTATGTCGACCCGACTACCGGCATCATCAGCTACGATTTTGACATCAATGACGACCCGGGCGTCGAGGCGACCACGATCTCAAGGAGTTATGGCGTCGCGGTTCACCTCCCGAAGGTGATCAAGAAGAACCTGCCGGAGGGTACTGACCTTACGTTCTACTACTTCCATGGCGCGAACGAGACTCCGAAAGTGCGCTATGGCCTGGACGGCTCGCAGCTGCCCAACGAGACCGGCGAGACGGACGACTATTCGGTGCAGTATGACGGGTTCAACGGTCGTCTGACCGCGCGTCTCACCTACTTCAAGACGGTGAACAAGAATGCCTTCGCTTCGGTCGGGCAGCCGCTCGGCACCTTCATGGTCAAGGCGCTCCCGGAGTGGACGCTTCTGCTGCACGCGTACAGCATGGTGCACCAGAACCTTCCGAAGGATGGGAACGGGAATTTCATCCTCCCCTCCGCCAACTGGGACTCATGGACAGCGAACGGCTGGGCGAACTGGCCGTACGGCTGGATGTCCGATCACCCCGCTGAAGCGGCGGCCGTCAATCAGGCGATGATGACCACCTTTGCCGACGCCTTCCCTCAGTCCTACTGGGATAGTTACGGCTATAACATCGATGTGGCCGCGATCCGGGCTGGTGACTGGACCCATGTGGTCCGGGGCACCGATTTCCCCTACTTCCCGCCCCAAACCGGCGGTGGGGAGACGATCCACGGCCAGTATCCCACGATCGATCAAAACCTTGAATCAAAGGGATTCGAGTTGGAGGTGACGTTCAGGCCGATGACCAACTGGGACATCACCTTCAACGCGTCCAAGGTCGACGCCACACAGACCGGTTACGGAGCGGCCGCCTCCCGGCATTTGCAAGCCATGGCGGATGTGTTCCTCGGAAGCCCGATCCAATATGCGGGCATCTGGGGTGGCTATGAAGGGGCGAAGAACAACTTCCTCCAGGAAATCTGGGCCCCCTACCTCACCCAGATCGCCCTCATCGGCAGCGAGCAGCCCGAACTCCGGAAGTACCGGTTCAACGTGATCACGAACTACCGGTTTGATAGCGGCCGGATGAAGGGCTTCAACGTCGGCGGTGCGTTCCGCTGGCAGGGCAAGGCTGTAAACGGTTATCGCATCCATGAGACGGAAATCTACGGCGAGACCGCGTGGATCGCCGACGTCAACCAGCCGATCTACGGGCCCACCGACGAGCACTTCGACCTGTGGGTCGGTTATGAGCGCGCGCTCACCCCGAAGGTGACTTGGCGGACCCAGCTCAACCTGCGGAACGTGGGCGAGTCGAAGGGGCTGGTGCCGATCACCTACCAGCCGGACGGCTCGGTCGCCCAATCGCGAATCCAAGAGGGAATGACCTACGACCTGAGCATGAAGTTCATGTTCTGATTCTCCGGCGCCCTTGCGGGCGAAGTATCTGGGGGACCGGCCGCGGTTCGACGTGGTCGGTCCCCTTGTTTGTGGGGGTTGGTGGCGCTGGTCCGTTCTTCGGCGCCACCAACTACCGCGGCCCACCGGTCGCCCCGCCGCCCGAGCACCACGCGCAGGGCGCGGTTGTTCAGGACAGATTCGTGTAACGAGCCACCGCCTGGGCGCGGGAGTGGACGTGGAGCTTCTCGTAGATGCGCCGGATATAGGTGTTCACCGTCTCGATGCTGATGCCGAGCGCGTCGGAAATCTCCTTGTAGAGATATCCTTGGGCCAGCAGCGCCAGCACCTCGTTTTCCCGCTTCGACAACTCGGCGGCCGGCCGGGGCTGGGGCTTCGGCTGTTGCAGAATCTGCACGACTTTGCGCGCGATGTTGCCGCTCATCGGGGAACCGCCGGCATGCACCTCGCGCAGGGCGGCGAGAACCGCCTCGCGCGGGGTCCCTTTCAGCAGGTAACCGGTCGCTCCGGCCGAGAGCGCGGCGAAGATATGCTGCGAATCCTCGTACACGGTCATCATCACGAACTGCGTGTCGGGCAGAACCGGCTTCAACTGCCGCACGCAGTCGATGCCGCTGAGCCCGGGCAGGTTGATGTCGACCAGAACGACATCCGGTCGGCGTCGCTGGATCTCGGGCAGGGCGCTTTCCACATCCGGATAGGCCCCGGCGAAGACGAAGCCGGCGGCCTCCTCGAGCCAGGCAGCGAGGATCTCGCGCACACCCCGGTCGTCTTCGACGACCGCGGCGCTGATTGGGACATTCGGAACAGGTGTGGTTTTCGGTGACACGGGAAGGTTTGCTGAAGATCAGTACGGGGGCGGCTTCCCGCCGGGAGCGGAGCTTCCCGGCTCGGCCGCGTGGGATTTCGCCTGCGGGACACGGAACGACACCGTCGTGCCTTCGCCCGCGATCGAGGTGATCTCGCATCGTCCGCCGATCTGCGCGAGGCGCCTGTCCATGTTCGCCAGGCCGTGGCCGGCGAGGAGCCGCTCGCCACGAACCGCGGGGGCCTCGTCCCGGCAGAAGCCGCGGCCGTTGTCCTTGACGACCAGGGTGAAAGAGTCCTCGCCGAGGATCAGCGCGATCCGGACCTCCGAGGCGCCGGCGTGCTTGATCGCGTTGTTGAGGGCTTCCTTGTAGGCGAGGAAGAGGTTGTGGCGGATCTCCGCGGTGAGCGGCCACGCCGGCACCGAAACCGGCAGATCCAGCCGGCACCGGATACTGGTGACATTCAGGGAGCTTTGGGCGAACCGGCCCATGTAGTCGGCGAGGCTGTCGAGGGTGTCGTGACGGGGGTCGACCGCCCAGACGATCTCGTCCAGGGCGCGGGTGACCTCGCGGGCGGTCGCGTAGATGCGGGCCAGCAGCGTTGCGGCCCGTTCCGGTTCCTTGAGGTCCTCCCGCGCGGGCTGGCTCAACATGGCGATTTGAACCAGGCTGGCGCCGACATCGTCGTGGATGTCCTGGGCGATACGCGTCCGTTCGCGTTCGATCGCATGCTGCCGCTCCATCCGCTCCAGCTTGCGCTGCAGACGACGCCGGGTGAGTTGTCGCGCGGCCAACGCGACGACGGAGGCGGCGAACAGGCCTCCGGAGCCGAGAAACCACCACGTCTGCCAAAAGAACGGCGCGACCGCGAAGGCGATGGCGGCGCCTTCGGTGTTCCACACCCCGTCGTTGTTGCAGGCGATGACGCGGAACCGGTAGTGGCCCGCCGGAAGGCGGCTGTAGAACGCCGTGCGACGCGTTCCCGCGTCGATCCACTCGTCGTCGATGCCCTCGAGCCGGTACTTGAAGAGCACTTTGCTCGGCGCGACATAGCTCAGGCCGCTGTAGCGGAACTCAAGGCGCTGGTGGTCCGGCGGCAACCGGGCCACCAGCGCACCGGCCTCTCGGCCCCTGCCTTGGCCGTCGACGAGGAGCGATTCGATCACGACGGGCGGCGGCGCGCGGTTCGGTTCGATCCGGGTGGGATCGACACACACGACCCCTTTGCTGCACGCAAACCACAATCGGCCGTCGGGGGTTTTGCAGCCGGCCGACTGCAGCCCGCCCGTGAATTCGATGGTGGGCAGTCCATCACTATGGTCGTACACGCGGCGCGCGACCGCCGGCACCTGGCCGTCGGCGCAGCGATTCAGCTCGTCCTTCGCCACGCGCTGCAGCCCGTGGTGCGTGCTCAACCAAAGATACCCGAGACCGTCATCCAGGATGTATCCGATGAACGAATCGACGAGTCCCCGGCCCGAATCGAGAGTCGCGAAGCGCCCTTCTTTGTAGCGGCACAAACCCGCATCGGTGCCGACCCAGAGCACGTCCTCGTCGTCCACCAGCAGGCATTGGACCGCGTCGCTGGCGAGGCCGTCGGCCCGCCGGAAGGAGGTCAGTCTCCCGTTGGCGAGGTTCACCAGACCGCCTTGGGCGTAGCCGCACCAAATCGCACCGTGCCGATCACGGGCGATGGCGCGGATGCCGGCCGCGGAATCGTCCCGCGCCTTGATCAGCCAGGCGGCGTGGGTGCCGTCCAGCTGGAGCAATCCGTCGCGGTTCCCGATCAGCAACCGCCCCGCGCCGTCGGAGGGAAAGAGGGCGAAGACAGCGCTCGAGTTCTCCTCGATTCCTTCGGGGCGCACAAAGAGCCCGGACTCGAGCCGGTAGGGGCTGCCCCGCCAGTAGGTCGCCGCCCACGCCACGCCGTCCGCGGTTTCCGTGACTGCCGGTATGTGGCGGTTGCGCAGTCCTTCTGCTTCGCCGTAGTGGCTCCACTGCCCGGCGGCGAAATGGTATAGCCCGGCGCCGTCGGTCCCCACCCAGAGATGCCCCTCCCGCCCGGAGGCGACGGAAAGTACCGTGCTGCCCTGCCATTGATCGGGGGAGGTCAGGGTCGAGAATGCCGTGGTATGGACTGATGCCAGCCCGGCGGTCCCTGCTCCGGCCCAAAGGTTCCCTTCTCGATCCTCATAGAGGAAGCGGATCCAGTCCTGGGGCAGGCCGTTGTTGCGGTCGAAATGCACCGGTTCGCGGCCGTCACCAAAGAACAGAAACAATCCCGAATAGACCGTCCCCACCGCCAGTGTCCCGTCGCGCAGTTCCAGGCACGAGGACGGCGTTTTCACTGTCGGTGGCAGTTCCCCCCGGTCCTCGGTCCATCGGCCATCCACCCACTTCCGAATTCGTCCCTCGCTCAGCACCCATACGCCACCATCGGCGGTGGCGGCAATGCCTTCCACCGCATCCGGCCGATGGGGCGCCGCGAAGGGAATCGAGGCGAGCGCGCCATCTTCCAGGCCCGCCGCGCGGCCATTCTCCGCCACCCAGATGCGTCCGCGGGTGTTCCGAGTCCATGCCATCTTCCCCGGCGACGCCGGCGCGATGAGCGAGGGAAGGCGGATCCCCTCGTCCAAGGAATCGACGGCGCCGTTCTCGCGCATCGCCCAAAGCGATCCCCGCACATCGCTTCCGATGCCGATGACCTTCTCGCCGGTGATCCCCGAAGGACGCACGACGGCATCGAACCGGCCGTTCCGGTACCGGGTGATCGCGCCGGACTCATGCCCGATCCACAACGCCCCGTGCGCGTCTTCGAACAAACACGAGACGTATTGGTCCCGGAGCCCCGGAGCATTCCGCGAATCGAAGACTTCGAAGTGCGCCCCGTCGAAGCGGGCCAACCCGTTGTAGGTTCCGAGCCAGAGGTATCCGTCGGTCGTCTGCACCGCGGAAGTGACCATGTTCTGCGGCAGGCCGTCCTCGGTCTGCCACAGGCGGAGCACGTAACCGTTTGCCAGTGATGCGTCGCACCGACCGAGGGCCGCCAAGAGGGGCTGCAGCAGCAACCAGGCAAGGAGCGGTCGGAGTGGGGAAAACATGCGCGCGTGGCTGGTGTTCGGGGAACGAAGCGCTCCGAGCGGCAGGTCCGACGGAGGTCGGTCGCGCTGCCGCGGGTGGGGCCGGAATGATCTTCCGGTGTGCACCGGAGGCAAGGTCGGACCGGCGGGCGCCCCCGCCCACCGGTCCGCGCCCATCGGTCACAAGGGGCGCAGTTCGACGAACCAGACGTCGTTCTCCCGCATCTCGAAGATGCGCTCCCACCGACCATCGGCGCCGATCGAGACGGGCTCGTCGACGACCGGTGCACCGGAGGCTGCACTTCGAAGCTGCTCGACCTGATTCTTGGTGAGTTGGGCCGGGGACCCGAGGTCGCGCCAGGCCGACTGGACATCGTTGGACCGATACCCCACGCGATAGGCCACGAGCCGATAGGCTTCCGGCTTCAGCCCGGCCAACCGCAGCACCACCGGGCCTTTCGCCTTGGCGGGCTGGTCCTGCTTGTAGAACACCTGATTGTTCACGGACGGACCGGGATGCGTGATCGTGAAGTCCCAAAACAGCGCCTGGACGCCGCCGGCGTCACTGCGGCAAACGAACGAATCTTGATCGGTGTTCGCGAGTTCGGCATCGCCCAGTTGGTTCAGGAACTTGTAGGCGAAGTAGGCGGGCTTGGGCAGATCCTGATAGTTGAGCAGACCGAACCCGCCGTGGAACGGTGTCGTGCGGGGGCCGGACTCCTCGAAGATATCGGTGAAGGTCCAGTACGACATCGATGTCGCCGTGGTCCCGATATGGCGCATCTTGTCCAAGATGAAGGGCGCGTTGTGGTAGGCGTCGTGGATCGGATCGGCGGGCGTGTAGGAGCTGCTCCACTCGGTGTAGTGCAGTTCAGCCGCGGGGAACGGTGAGCGGTCGATTTGCCCGCGCACACGACGCACGCCGGCCGTGATGGCCTGCCGGTCGGGGGAAAAAACCGTACCCGCGTTGCCGTGTTCGTCGAGGTAGCCGCTCATCGTGGCGTAGCTGTGGGTGCTGATGAAATCGAGCGGCACCTTGCTCTCCGCGCAGAATGCGAGGGTCTCGTCGATCCAGCCCTCCCCGGCGGTGGCGGGGCCACCCACCCGATAGGAGGGATCGACCGACTTCACGCCGCGCACCGTGCTCTCGTAGAGCTTGAAGTATTCGGCGCGGGCGCCGGGGGCCCATTCCTCGTAGCTCTTCTTCTCGGCGTTGCCCATCCAGAAGCCGTCGAGGTTGGGCTCGTTCCAGACCTCGAAATACCACGTGCGCACTTCCTCGGCGCCGTAACGCTCGGTGCAGTGCGTGACGAGGGCGGCGACGAGCGCCTCCCATTTCCGGTAGTCCTTTGGCGGTGTGACGTTTCCCCGGTACCAGAAGATGGTTTGCGAGCCGCTGGCGAGCGCCTTGGGCATGAACCCGAGCTCGACGAAGGGCTTCATCCCGATGCGAACGAGAAAGTCGAACAGCTCGTCGACATACTGCCAATTGTAGACCGGGCGTCCGTTCTCCTCGAAATAGACCCCCATGTCGTCGTTGAACAGATCGTGGAAGCGGATGTAGCGGAAGCCGCAATCTTGTCGCACCCTCCGGAGCTGCCGTTGCCAGTCGGCGCGCAGGCCTTCGTTGGCGCGGCCGGCACCGACGCAGAAGTTGTGCATGCGGTTCATCGGGCCGACCGGTGTGCGAAGGTCCGCCGCGATCGTGCGCACGGGTGCGGCGGCCGGCGGGACCGGGTCGGCCTGGGCGGCCGCTGGCGCGGCCTGCCCGGTGAGTGCGGTGGCAAACAGGACCGGCAGGATGGAGCGACGAATGAACTGCATAGGGGATGTCGGTGTTGTTGGAGAGGTTGTGCGTGCCCGGCAGGGTTCCGCGAGGGAACCAGCCCAAGGCATGCGGCATTTCGGAGGACGGGGGCCGAGAATAGCAGACCGCGCACACCGCGACCTGTCCCGAAAACAGGGGACGACCCGGCCGGCGATAACGGGTGACAACGCCGCACGCGCTCTGCCAGTTGTGCGGTCCGCGCCCGTCGGGACCGCCACGTCCCTGCGACCACCTCCCACCGGGGAGCGGTCCCGTCCGGTCCGCCCCCAGTTCGTATCCATTCCCATGTCATTCGCGTCCGTCTTCTCCCCCGCGACCGCGTTCCGCATTGTCGGTGTCTCCGGCTTGGCGGCGTTCGTCTCCTTCGCGACCTCCGCCCCGGCACCGGCGGCGGGGGCCGCGGGAACCGTCCCCTACTCGGAGGTCCAGCTCGTCGGCGCAGCGGATTCCGTCCACGCCGCAGCCGCGAAGGCGGCCAAGGTGCTGCCCCGCCCCAATCAGGTCGCCTGGATGCGGCTGGAGCGCACGTTCTTCCTGCACTTCGGCCCGAACACCTTCAACGGCGTCGAATGGGGCTCCGGCCGGGAGGCCCCCTCCCTCTTCAATCCGACCGCGCTCGACGCCCGCCAATGGCTCGACGCCGTGAAGGAGGCCGGGGGCAACCTGCTGATCCTGGTCGCCAAACACCACGACGGTTTCTGTTTCTGGCCCTCGCGGTACACCGCCCATTCGGTTGCGGCGAGCCCGTGGCGTTCCGGCAGGGGCGACCTGGTGCGCGAGGTGGCCGAGGCGGCCCGGGCCCGCGGCATCAAACTGGGCATCTACCTCTCGCCGGCCGATCTCTTTCAACTGCGGACGAACCCCAAGAACCCCGCCGGTTACTACGGCAACGAAAGCGCCCCGCGTCTCTCCACGATACCCACCGAACCGGCGAGCTTCCTCACCAACCCGGTTCAGGGCCGTGCGCCCACCGAGGGGTTCCCAAGCTTCAGCTACGAGGTCGACGACTACAACCGCTACTTCCTGAACCAACTCTACGAACTGCTCACCGAGTACGGCCCGATCTCCGTCGCGTGGTTCGATGGCGCGAATCCCGACCCGAGCGTGCACGAGACCTACGAATACACAGCCTGGTATGACCTGATCCGCAAGCTCCAGCCCGACGCGGTCATCTCCGTCAAGGGCCCGGACGTGCGCTGGGTCGGCAACGAGGGCGGCTACGGACGCACCACCGAATGGAGCGTCATCCCGCTGCCGGAACCGCCAGCGGTCCACACCTGGCCCGACCGTCAGCAGCAGGACCTCGGCAGCCGCGCCCAGCTCACGCCCGGCTCCCACCTCTGGTGGTATCCCGCCGAGGTGAACACCTCGATCCTCAACGGCTGGTTCTGGTCCGCCGAGAAACGCGCCAAGAGTCCCGCCGAGTTGGTCGACTACTTCTATCGCTCCGTCGGCCGCAACGGCACCATGCTGCTCAACCTCGCGCCCGACACCCGCGGCCTCATCCCCGACAACCAGCTCGCCTCGTTGCGCGCCATGGCCCGCGTTGTCGCCGACACCTTCGCCCGCGACCTTTCCGCGGACGCGCGTTTCGCGACGGACTCCACGCACCCGGCGCAACCCGCCAGGCTCGCGCACGACGGCGATCTGGACACCTGGTGGGAAGCCGCGCCCGGACAGACCGCCGCCACCTTCGAGCTCGCCCTCTCCGGCGCCGTCACCTTCGACGTCGTCTCGTTGCAGGAAGCCGTCGCCCAACGCGGCCAACGCATCGAGGCCTTCGTGGTCGAAACCTGGGATGGCTCCGCGTGGGTCGCCCCCGCGGCGGTCGAGGAACAGACCACGATCGGCCACAAGCGGCTCGTGCGCCTCGCCGTGCCGGCCACCACCGACCGCGTGCGTATCCGAATCATCGCCGCACGCCTCGAGCCCACTTTGGCCGAGGTCGGCCTTTTCAAACAGTCGCTGCCGCTCGCGCCGCAGATCTCCGAACGCGACCGCGGCGGTTTCGTCGCCATCCATCACCCACACGCGTTGCCGATCATCTACACCCTCGACGGCTCCGATCCGACCCCGACCTCGCCCGTCTATCGCGAGCCGATTCACCTGCCCGAGGGCGGACGCATCGCGGCGGCGGTGCTGACCGCCGACGGCCGGGTCGGCCTCGTCGCCGCGCAGACCTTCGTGGGAGTCGCGCCCACCGCATGGACGGCGCAGGCCACTCCCGACGGCGCGGCCGCCCGCGCCATCGACGCCGACGCCGGCACCCTCTGGGAAGCCCGCTGTGCCGGCGACGCGCCGGACCGCCCGAGCCTGACCGTGGACATGGGCGCCGTGCGCCGCATCGCCGGCTTCGCCTATCTGCCGCGCCAAGATTGGAACTTCCAAGGCGTCGTCGACCGCTACCGCTTCGAGACCAGCTGCGACGGCGCACACTGGACCACCCAGGTGGCCGCGGGGGAGTTCGCCAACATCCAGAACAACCCGATGCTCCAGGAAGTCGCGTTCGCGCCAACGGACGCCCGGTACTTCCGTTTCACCCCGTTGCGCGATGTGCGCCAGACCGGATGCGCCCACGTGGCCGAGATCACCGTCCTGCCCGTAATGATCCAGCACCGCTGAACAGTCGATCGTCACCGTTCGGAAAGCCGATCGCTCTCGTGTGCGGTTCTTCCTGAACGTCACCCACCAGATGGTATCCACATCCTTAGCCTTCGGGGTTAGCTTGGGCGGCTCGCCCTCCCCGCCCGTTCGGTGAACCCGCTCGTGCTGCGTTGAAACGCCCTGTGTCGATGATCACGAAGACAAAACCCGTACCTTGGCTGTCACGGTTCCGGCGGGGGAGCGCACTGCTCCTTCTCTCCGCCTCGGTGCTGAGCGCAGCCGCCGTCCCCCGCGAGCGGCTCTCCCTCGACCGCGGCTGGAAGTTTCACCTTGGCGACGAGTGGCCCACGGCGCTCCGGCTCGACAAGGCCGGCGTCAGCTCCGGCCCGGCGGCACCCGACTTCGACGCGGCATCGTGGCGCGAGGTGCAGTTGCCGCACGACTGGGCGGTCGAGCTGCCGTTCGACCCCACCGCCGACCGCAACCACGGTTTCAAGGCGCTCGGCGCCCAATACCCCGGCAACAGCATCGCATGGTACCGTCGCACTTTCGACCTCCCGAAAGAAGACGACGGCAAACGCCTCTGGCTGGTCTTCGATGGCATCTACCGCGACGCCACCGTCTGGATCAACGGCTGGCTCGTGCGCCGCCACGAGAGCGGCTACTCGCCGCTGCGTGAGGACATCACCGACGTGCTGAGTTTCGGCGGCGCCAACACCATCGCCGTGCGCGTCGACGCGACGAAGCACGAAGGCTGGTACTACGAGGGCGCCGGCATCTATCGCCACGTCTGGCTTGAGAAGACCGCGCCGCTGGCCATCGCGCCCGACGGCGTCTTTGTGTTTTCAGAATTCCCCGACAACGTGCCGGCCGGCCCCGCCACGATCCGACTGCGGACGCCCGTGCTGAACCAGCAGCGCACCGCCGCCCAAGCCGAGGTCAGTTGGATCCTCCTCGCGCCCGACGGCAGCACGCTAGCGGACACCGCCGCCTCCCAGGCGCAGGCTATCGCCGCCGGCCGCTCCGTGGAGTTCCACGGCGAGACGAGCGTTCCAGCGCCCATGCTCTGGTCGCCCGAGTCGCCGCGGCTCTACACCCTCCGCACCACCGTCACCGTATCCGGCGAGATCGTCGACCGGCAGGATACGCCGTTCGGCATCCGCACGGTGGGGTTCGATCCGAAGGTCGGCTTTCTGCTGAACGGCCGGCGCTACGAGATCCACGGCACCTGCAACCACCAGGACCACGCCGGCGTCGGGGTCGCGCTTCCGGACGCATTGCAGGAGTTCCGCGTGAGGAAGCTGAAGGAGTTCGGCTGCAACGCCTACCGCACCGCGCACCATCCCCCGACGCCCGAACTGCTCGAGGTCTGCGACCGGCTCGGCCTGCTCGTCATGGACGAGTGCCGGCTGCTCGGCAGCGATTCCGAGAACCTGCGCAGATGGGAGGAGCAGATCCGCCGCGACCGCAACCACGCCTCGGTTGTCATCTGGTCCATCGGGAACGAGGAGCTTGCCGTCCACGATACGCCCCAGGCGGCACGAGTCGCGCTTGCGATGCAGGATCTGGCCAAGCGGGTCGATCCCACGCGGCCAGTCACCTATGCGGCGAACGAGAAGAACGTCTTCCTTGGGATCAACTCGGTCATCGAGGTGCGCGGCTGGAACTACCACCTCGGTCCCCACGTGGACGACTATCACGCCGAGCATCCGCTCCAGCCGATCGTCGGCACGGAACAGGCAAGCGTCGTCGGGACGCGGGGCGTCTATGCGAACGATTACGAGCGCGGCCAGGTGAGCGCGTACGACATCGTCTGGCCGGGCTGGGACACCACCGCGGAGAGCTGGTGGACCTTTTTCGCCCCGCGGCCCTGGCTTTCCGGCGCGTTCGTGTGGACGGGCTTCGACTACCGCGGTGAACCGTCGCCCTGCAACTGGCCGAGCATCAGCTCGCACTTCGGGATCCTCGACACCTGCGGTTTCCCGAAGGATTCGTTCTACTACTACAAGGCGTGGTGGACGGCGGAGCCGGTGTTGCACCTCGCGCCGCACTGGAACTGGCCCGGGCGCGAAGGCGAGGAGATCCTCGTCCAGGCCTTCAGCAACTGCGCCGAGGTGGAACTGTTCCTCAATGGCGTCTCGCAGGGCAGGCAGACGATGCCGCGCCGTTCGAAGCTGTTCTGGCGCGGCGTGAAGTACGTGCCCGGTGTGCTCAGCGCGAAGGGCTACGACGCCGCCGGCAAGGTAGTCGCCGAGACCAAGGTCGAAACCACCGGCGAAGCCGCGCAACTCCTCCTCACACCTGATCGCACCACCATCAACGCCGACGGCGAGGACGTCGCCGTGTTCACCGTTTCCGCCGTGGATGCGCAGGGCCGCGTGGTGCCGGTGGCGCAGCACTCGGTGCGCTTCGCGCTCGCCGGCTCCGGCCGCATCCTCGGTGTCGGCAACGGCGATCCCAACTGCCACGAGCCCGACGTCTTCGTCGGTCCGCAGCCGCGCTGGTCGCGCAGCCTCCTCAACGGCCTCGCGCAGATCATCGTCCGGTCGACGCGTGAGGCGGGCGCTATCCGGCTCACGGCCGACGCCGCGGGGCTCGCCCCGGGCACAGCGTCGGTGCAGGTGCGCGCCTGCGCGCCGCGTCCCTCCGTGCCATGAAAGCGCGACTCTTTGCGGTCTACGCCACGCTGTCGCTGGTGGCGACAGGCGCCGGACTGGCCCAGCCGTACTACGTCTCGCCCGCCGGCAACGACACCGCTCCGGGCACCCTGGAGAGGCCCTTCGCCACGCCCCGCCGGGCGCAGCAGGCCGCACGCGAGAAGCCCGGCGATGTGATCCTGCGCGGCGGAACCTACTATCTGGATGCACCGCTCGTCTTCACCGCGGAGGACTCCGGCACCGAGTCGGCGCCGGCGGTCTTCCGAAGTTTCCAGGACGAGCGGCCGGTCCTCAGCGGCGGCCAACGGCTTTCCATGCTCGATTGGCAACCCTGCACCGACGGCCTCCTCCGCGCCCACGTTCCCGCGGAGTTGCAGACCGAGGAACTCTTCGTCGATGGCGAGCGCCAGAGCCCCGCGCGGTACCCGAACTTCGATCCCCAGGCCCAGTACTTCGGCGGCTGCGCGGCCGATGCGATCGCGCCGGCGCGGGTGGCGCGTTGGGCGGATCCGACCGGCGGGTATTTCCACGCGATGCACCCGGCGCTGTGGGGCGATTTCACGTCGCGGATTCTCGGCAAGGATGCACGGGGCGGACTGCTGCTCGAAGGCGGCTGGCAGAACAACCGCAGCGCCGGCGCGCATGCCGAAATCCGCTTCGTCGAGAACATCTTCGAGGAGCTCGACTCGCCGGGCGAATGGTTCCTGAACCCGAGGACCCACACGCTGTATTTCCATCCACCCGCGGGCCTCGACGTGCGCACCGCCGTCGTCGAGGTCACGCGACTGCGAACCCTCGTGGAGTTCCGGGGCGATGCTGCGAAGCCCGTGCGGTGGATCACGCTGCGAGGAATCGAATTCCGCCACGCGGCGCGAACGGTGATGGAGACCCGGGAACCGTTGGTGCGCTCCGATTGGGCGATCCACCGCGGCGGAGCGTTGCTCTTCGACGGCGCGGAGGACTGCGCGCTCGAGGACGCCTTCATCGATCAGGTCGGCGGCAACGCCGTCTTCGTCAACAACTACAATCGCCGCATCGCCATTCGCGGCACCCGCATCGCGGG
>JAEXPQ010000042.1 GCA_023446735.1 Verrucomicrobiota bacterium | reverse complement strand
CGACACTACTCGCACCAATGGTGAAACGGGTCAGCGTGCTGGCACGCGCTCTCCGGAGAGCGCGTGCCAGCACGCTGACCCGTTTCACCATTGGTGCGAGTAGTGTCGCTCGTCGTCTTGCGGCAATTGCCTTGTCACACCTCAGACCGCCGCCCAGCGGCCGGCACTCCGGCACGTTTCTGACCGCGGGAAGCGCCCCACGCATGCCACCGCGTTCATCGCCGCACGCCCAAAATCTACGCTGGCTGCCAGCAACCACTCGTGGACCTCCATCCGGGCGCAGGAGACGGGCCGCTGCGACCATGCAGACCTACGTCCAGCCGGAGACGCACATTGATCGACAGATTATAGACATTAGGCAGTCACCAGGGAGAAACCCCACCCCACCTGTGCCTCTTAAGATTATTGTTTTCATATACTAACCACCCCTCTGCGCAGTCGTCCTAATAACCCTAGACAACACCTTGCCTTTTTAGACATTTCCTAGACATTGCGCCCCATCAGCGAGCGTCACCGCTCGCCTCCCTGCCCAAATCAGCAACCAACACGATCCATGAAATCCTCCGCTTCCCTCACCCTCGCCGCTCTCGTCGCCACCGCCGCCTTCGCCCTTCCGGCCCACGCCGGTTCCTGCTCCGCCGACAAGCCCGCCTCGGCCGCCACGGCCCAGCCCGCCGGCGACATCGTCGCCGTCGCCTCCACGGCCGGCAGCTTCAACACCTTGGTCGCCGCCGTGCAGGCCGCCGGCCTCGTCGAGACGCTTCAGGGCAAGGGCCCGTTCACGGTCTTCGCGCCCACCGACGAAGCCTTCGCCAAACTTCCCGCCGGCACCGTCGAGTCGCTCCTCAAGCCCGAGAACAAGGCCCAGCTCATCGCCATCCTCACCTACCACGTCGTCCCGGGCAAAGTCCTCGCCGCCGACGTCACGACCGCCCAGGCCGCCACCGTCAACGGCCAGAAGCTCCCGCTCGTCGTCGCCAACGGCAAGGTCACCGCCGGCTCCGCCAACGTCGTCGCCACCGATGTCGCCGCCTCCAACGGCGTCATCCACGTCGTCGATTCCGTCATCCTTCCCCTGTAATCGCTGCCGCTGAAACCCTCCTACCATGATCATCTCACTACTCCTGTTCGCCTACGTCCTCGCCGGTCTCCTCCTGGTGGCCGCCAACGATTACCGCACGGCCCGGAACTGAGCGCTCGCCGGGACGCGACGTTCCCCCGCACCACCCGGAGGACAACCCAAACCGCCCCACCAAGCCATGGTTCCGCCCTACCTTCGCCCCGTTTTCACACCTGCCGCCGCGACCTCCGCGGTCGCGGCGCAAGCAAACCAATTCGCGGCGAAGCAACTTTGGAACTACATAGACTACACACCATGAGCACCGCACCGCGTTCCCGGCTCGTCCTCGTCACCGGCGCCACCGGCTATGTCGGCGGACGCCTCGTGCCGCGCCTGCTCGCCGCCGGGTACCGGGTGCGCTGCCTCGTGCGTGATGCCGCTCGCCTGCAAGGGCGCGCGTGGCTGCCGCAGGTGGAGGTGGCGACGGGCGACGTGTTGCAGGAAACGACGCTGACCGGCGCGATGCAGGGCGTGGACGCCGTGTACTACCTCGTGCACAGCCTCGGCGCCGGGGGCGACTTCTCACACCTCGATCTCGTCGCCGCGCGCAACTGCGCCGCCACCGCCAAGGCGGCCGGCGTGCAACGCATCCTCTACCTCGGCGGACTCGGCGACCCGCAGGCGGACCTCTCGCCGCATCTGCGCTCGCGACAGGAAACCGGAGCCGCGCTGCGCGAGGCGGGCGTGCCCGTGACCGAGTTTCGCGCCGCCGTCATCGTCGGGTCCGGCAGCCTCTCCTTCGAGATGATCCGCTACCTCACGGAGCGCCTGCCCGTGATGGTCTGCCCGCGCTGGGTGTTCACCCGCGTGCAGCCCATCGCCATCCGCAACGTGCTCGACTACCTCGTGGCCGCGCTGGACTGCCCGGAGAGCACAGGCCGCGTGCTCGAGATCGGTGGCGCGGACGTCCTCACCTATGCCGGCATGATGACCGGCTACGCCCACGCCCGCGGGCTGAAACGGCGCCTGCTCTCCGTGCCGGTCCTCACGCCGCGTTTATCCTCATACTGGGTACACCTCATCACGCCGATCCCGGCCACCATCGCCCGGCCGCTCATCAAGGGCTTGGGCAACGAAGTCGTTGTCCGCGACGACACCGCCCGACGCCTCTTCCCCGCGGTCGAACTCTTCGACTACGCCACCGCCGTGCGCCTCGCCCTGGGCAAGCTCGAAGCCCACGAGGTCGAAACCGCCTGGAGCGACGCCCTAACCTCCAGCCAGGGTCAACGAACCCCGGTCGAACTGATCACCAGCGAAGGCATGATCCTCGAGCGTCGCCAGCAAACGGTTCCAGCCGATCCCGCCACGGTATACCGGAGTTTCGCCTCGCTGGGCGGCCGTCGCGGCTGGCTCTATCTCGATTGGACGTGGCAGGTGCGCGGCATGATCGACCGACTGTTCGGCGGGGTCGGCATGCGCCGCGGGCGCCGCGACCCGGAGGACCTGCGTGCCGGCGATGCGCTCGATTTCTGGCGCGTCGAAGCCGTGGAACCGGGACACCTGATCCGGCTCCGGGCCGAGATGCTCGTCCCTGGCCGGGCCTGGCTCGAGTTCCGGTCGGTCGCAACCGCAGACGGCGCCACGCTGCTCACGCAGACGGCGTACTTCGAGCCGAAGGGCCTGCCCGGCCTGCTCTACTGGTACGCGTTGTATCCGGTCCACGCGTTGATCTTCAGCGGCCTCATTCGCTCCCTCGCCCGCGATGCCGCCGAACGCGCCCACCGCCGTGTCCCGGCGCAGCCGCTCCCCATTTCTCATCCCGCCTGACCACCATGCCCTCCCTCGCCATCATCGGTTCCGGCATCTCCGGCCTCGGCGCCGCGTGGTTCCTCCGCCACCGCTACGACCTCACCGTCTTCGAGGCCGCCGACTACATCGGCGGCCACACCCACACCGTCACCGTCGACGAGGACGGACGCGCCGTGCCGATCGACACCGGCTTCATGGTGTTCAACCACGTCACGTACCCGCACCTCACGCGTCTCTTCGACACCCTCGACGTGCCCACGAAGCGCACCGACATGTCGTTTGGCGTGCAGCACGTGCCACGCAATCTCGAGTACTGCGGGAGCAGCCTCAACCACCTCTTCGCGCAGCGCCGCAACCTGCTCAGTCCGTCGTTCTACCGGATGCTGCTGCAGATCGACCGCTTCAACCGCGAAGCGCTCGCAGCCCTCGACGATCCGGCGCTCCGCGGCCTCACGCTCGACGGCTACGTGCGCCGCCGCGGCTACGGCGAGGACTTCCTCCAGCTTTACCTCCTTCCGATGAGCTCCGCGGTGTGGTCCACGCCGCCCGCCCAGATGCGCAGCTTTCCCGCCGCCACCCTCCTGCGTTTCTTCCACAACCACGGTTTCCTCGGCCTGCACACCCAACACCCGTGGTGGACCGTCGACGGCGGCGCGCACCAGTACGTGCGCCGCCTCACCACGCCGTTCCGCAACCGCATCCACCTGAGCACTCCCGTACGCTCCGTGCGCCGCCTCGCCACCGGCGGCGTGGAGGTCGCGACCGCCACCACCGCCACTCGCTTCGACAAAGTCATCTTCGCCTGCCACGCGCCCGCCGCCCTCGCGCTGCTCGGCGCCGACGCCACCGCCGAAGAACGCCGCCTCCTCGGCGCCTTCCGCTACCAGCCCAACCGCGTCACCCTCCACACTTCCGCCGCCGTGATGCCGCGCACGCGCCTCGCCTGGTCCGCGTGGAACTACCGCCTCGACGCTCCCGCCGGCGCGGCCGCGGACAACAACGACCTCCGCGTCTCGACGCACTACTGGATGAACCGCCTCCAAGGTGTCTCCGACCGGCGCAACTACTTCGTCACCCTCGACGGCGAACACCTGCTCCCGCCCGATGCCATCCTCCGGCGCTTCGACGAGGAGCACCCGCTGTTCGACGTCACCGCCTCCCAAGCACAGCCCGAGGTCCCGGCGCTCAACGCCGCCGCCGTCGGACGCACCGAGACGTACTTCGCCGGCGCCTGGCAACGCTACGGCTTCCACGAGGACGGCATCCTCTCCGCCCACACCCTCGCCACGCTCCTCCTCGGCCACGACGCCTGGGAGACCGCCCTTGGAGGCACGCGCCAATCGTGACCGCGCCCGCGCCAGTCCCGGCCGCCACTCCGCTGCGCTCCGTGCTCTACGAATGCACCGTGCTGCACGAACGCTTCGCGCCGCGGAGCCACGCCTTCAGCTACCGGCTCTTCTACCTCGCGCTCGACCTCGACGAGATTCCCGCACTCGCCCGCCGGCTCAAGCTACTCTCCTTCACACGGCCCAACCTCTTCCGCTTCGATGAGCGCGGCTACCTCCCGCTCGCCGAGTCGCTGCACAACGCCTTCGCTGCGCCCGCCACCGCGTTCGCCGGCGAGGATCTCTCGACGCTGAAATCCCGCGTGCGCGCCTGCTGCGCCGCGCACGGCGCTGATCCGGGCCCCGCGGGCCGCGTTCTGTTGATCACTCTGCCGCGTGTGCTCGGCTACCAGTTCAACCCGGTGTCGT
Organism: Verrucomicrobiota bacterium; assembly: GCA_023446735.1. Lineage (GTDB taxonomy): Bacteria > Verrucomicrobiota > Verrucomicrobiia > Opitutales > Opitutaceae > CAJCBL01. Next base: position 7,872 of record JAEXPQ010000042.1, on the reverse strand, counting down.
TCTACTTCTGCACCGATGCCGCGGGACAGCCCGTGGGCGCGATCGCCGAAGTCACCAACACTTTCCACGAGGTGAAACCGTACTTCATCCCCGTCGCCGCCGTGCCCGGCCGGGCGGGCGTGTTCCGGCTTCGCGCGCCGAAGCACTTCTACGTGTCGCCATTCTCCGGACTCGACCTCGAGTTCGACTTCACGCTGCACGCCCCGGGCGAACGCCTCGCCGTGCGCATCGACGACCACGAGGCGGGCCGCCGCTTGCTCCATACCACGCTCTCCGGCCGCCGCGCGCCGCTCACCGATGCCCGCCTCGCCTGGTTCCTCGTGAAGTATCCGTTCGTCACGCTCGCCGTGATGGCCCGCATCCACTGGCACGCGCTCCGCCTCTGGTTGAAACGCGTGCCCTGGTTCGCCAAGGCCGCCGGCGCCGCCGACCAGCGCGACCTCTACCGGCCGCACCCCTCCATCGCCCCCAGCCGCTCCCAAGCATGAACCCGCCCGAACACACCGCCCCCTCCACCGCCGCGGCGTCCGCCTCCAGCACGGAAGCCTCCGGCGGACTCTACCAGCGCCTCACCCTCCGCGCCCTCGCGCAGATGCCGCGCGGCCTGCTCCACCTCGAACTGCCCGACGGCACCGTGCACCGTTTCGGCGGACGCGAGGCCGTGCAGTGGCACGCCACCGCGCTCGCCCCCGCCGCCCTCGCGATCCCCCAGGCCGCCGCGATCAAGGTCAACCGCGCCGCCTTCTTCGAACGGTGTGCGCTTTACGGCGACATCGGCTTCGCCGAGGCGTTCATGGACGGCGACTGGGAGACGCCCGACCTTGCCGCCGTCATCGCCTGGTTCGTGCTCAACGTCGATCACTCGCCCTCCCTCTCCGGTTCGCGCGCGAAGGCGTTCGGCGTGAATCTGCTCCGCGCCGCCAACCGCCTCGTGCACCGCCTGCGCCCGAACTCGCGCCGTACCGCCGTCCGCAACATCCGCGAGCACTACGACCTCTCCAACGACTTCTTCCGCCTCTGGCTCGACCCCTCGATGATGTACTCCAGCGCGCGCTGGGACCGCCCGGAGTTCACCCTCGCCGAGGCGCAACGCGCCAAGAACGACGCGCTCTGCCGCAAGCTCCGCCTCACGCCCGCCGACCACGTGCTCGAGATCGGCACCGGCTGGGGCGGGTGGAGCCTGCACGCGGCGCGCGAATACGGCTGCCGCGTCACCTCGCTCACCATCTCGCAGCAACAGTACGACCTCGCCCGTGAGCGCATCGTCGCCGCCGGCCTCGCCGACCGTGTCGAGGTGCGCCTCCAGGACTACCGCGACCTCCCTGCCGGCGAACAGTACGACAAGCTCGTCTCCATCGAGATGCTCGAGGCCGTGGGCCACCGCTACCTCGAGGACTGGTGCCGCGCCGTCGCCCGCGCGCTCAAGCCCGAGGGCCTCATGGCGCTCCAGTTCATCACCTGCGCCGACGCCCGCTACGCCGAGATCCGCCGCGGCGTGGACTTCATCCAGAAGCACGTCTTCCCCGGCTCGCTGCTGCTCTCGCTCAACCGCCTCAACGATATGCTCGCCCGCCAAGGCGGCTTCGTGCTCCACGCGCTCGACGACCTCGGGCAGGACTACGCGCGCACGCTCCGCGAGTGGCGCGAGGCCTTCAACCACCGCACCTCCGAGGTGCAGGCGCTCGGGTTCGACGACCGCTTCCGCCGCAAATGGAACTACTACCTCGCCTACTGCGAGGCCGCCTTCGCGCTGCGCAACATCTCCGTTGTCCAAACCGTGCATACGCGCCCCAACAACCTCTCCTTCCGTTAACCCTCCTGCTCTTACTCCTACTCCTGCTCCCTCCGTCTACGCCCCGAAACGTCTCCGTCTTCTTCCGCCCTGCCCACAACGCTCCTCCTCCCATGCTCTGGTTCCTCCGCCTCCTCTTCGTCGCCGTGTTCGCCGCGATGGTCTCCGTCACCACCTGGGCGAGCTTCCAGCAGTCGATCTTCGCCATCCCGCGCGAGGTGTTCACCCACCCGTGGTTTATCGCCACGCTCTTCGATGCCTACCTTGGTTTCCTCACATTCTACGTTTGGGTGGCCTGGAAGGAGCCGCGCTTCGGCGCCCGCCTGTTGTGGTTCGTCGCCATCATGGCGTTGGGCAATCTCGCCATGGCCCCCTACGCCCTCGCCGAACTCTTCCGCATCCGCGAGATGGCCGAGATCAAAGACCTCCTCTCGCGGCGCAACCCCGGCAGCCTCGTCCTCCCGGGCATACTCGTCGCCCTCTCGATCTCGGTCTATTGCGCCGCCTGACCATGACCATCCGCCGGCCAGGTCGTTCGGTGCCCGTATCCGTTGTAGGAGCGTGCTTGCAGGCGATCTGCTCGCCGAAAACCAAGCACAGCAGTCGCCTGCAAGCAGGCTCCTACAGATGAACAAACTCGCCAGTCCGCCAGAGTCCGTTCCATCGGCGACAGGTTCCGCTCCGCGCTACTCCTGGTGGCGACGCCGGGTCATCGGCCCGCTCGCCCGCCAGCTCACGCAGGGCTTTTCGCCCGAGCGCCTCGCGCTCGCCCTGGCAGTCGGCGGCGTGATCGCGCTCAACCCGTTCCTCGGAACGACCACGCTCGGCTGTATCGCCGCGGGCGTCGTGCTGCGGCTCAACCAGCCCGCGCTGCAGGTCGCCAACCTCCTCGCCGTCCCCTTCCAGCTCGCGCTCATCGTCCCCTGGGTCCGCGCCGGCGAATGGCTCTACGGAGCGGCGCCGATGCCGTTGAATCCGGCCCTGCTCGTCGAGCAGTTCATCGCCGCCCCGCTCCAGTTTCTGGAACGCTTCGGCACAAGCGGCCTCCATGCCGCGACGGCCTGGTTGATCGCGGCGCCCCTGCTCGGGGCGGCGCTGTACTTCGCCCTCCGCCCCGTCCTCCGCGCACTGCGTGTCCAACTCGCGCGAGGCCGCGCGCTCTCGCCTCCCTGACCGAACGTCCCGCCATGTCGACTCTCTCCCTCCTCCTGATCGCCCTCGCCGCCGCCTGCATCGGCTTCGCGCTGCTCTACTTCGTCGCACGTCGGCTGGACAACTACGGCATTGTCGACGGCGCGTGGTCGCTCGGCTTCGCGCCGCTGGCGGCGTTCTACGGCCACTTCGCGGGCGGCGCCTTCCCGCGGCGGCTGCTCGTCACCGCGATGGGCGTGCTCTGGAGTCTGCGCCTCGGCGGTTACCTCGCTCGCCGCGTGCTCGGCCACCTCCACACGGAGGACGGCCGCTACCAGCAGCTCCGGCGCGATTGGGCGTCCAACTTCGGACCGAAGATGTTCCGCTTCTTCCAATTCCAGGCGCTGGTGCTCGTCGCCCTCTCGGTGCCCTTCCTGCTCGCCGCCCAGAACTCCGCGCCCGCGTTGCATCCGCTCGAATATGCCGCCGCCGCGTTGTGGTTCCTCGCCCTGCTCGGCGAGACCGTAGCCGACGCCCAGCTCGCGCGCTTCAAGCGCGACTCCGCTAACCGCGGCCTCGTCTGCGCGACCGGCCTGTGGGGCTGGAGCCGCCACCCGAACTACTTCTTCGAATGGCTCGTGTGGGTCGCCTTCGCCCTCTTCGCCCTCACCGCGCCGTCCGGCTGGATCGCGCTCTACGCCCCCGCGCTGATGCTGTTCTTCCTGCTGAAAGTCACCGGCGTCAGCTACACCGAGGGCCAGCTCCTGCGCTCCAAGGGCGAGGCCTACCGCGCCTACCAAGCGCGCACCAGCGCCTTCATCCCGTGGCCGCCGCGCCGCAACGGCATCGCAACCACTGACGCCCGCTGAGCAGATACGCCAACATCGCTCCCGCGCGTGCGCACTCCGAGCAACCAACTACCAACTTCGAACGTCCAACTTCATCCTCCACCCGCGCCATGATCGACACGCTCCTCGAAAAGAACCTCCTGCCCGACTGCGCGCTCCGCTTCGGTATCCGCCGCCTGCTCGCGCAGCGGATCCGCGAGGAGACGGCGCCCAGCGCCGTCGAGCAGCACCAGCGCTTGGCCGCCTTCGCGGAGGCGCTGCGCACGCAGCCCATCGCGATCAACACCGCCGAATCGAAGGAGCAGCACTACGAGGTGCCGACCGCGTTCTACCAGCGTGTGCTCGGCCCGCGCCTGAAGTACTCCTGCTGCTGGTTCGAACACGGCAACGAGTCCCTCGCCGAAGGCGAGAAGGCGATGCTCCGCCTCTACGCCGAGCGCGCCCGCCTCGCCGACGGCCAGGAGATCCTCGAGCTCGGCTGCGGCTGGGGCTCGCTCTCGCTCTGGCTGGCCGAACGCTACCCGCACTCGCGCATCACCGGCGTGTCGCACTCGCGCACCCAGAAGGCGTTCATCGACGCCGAGGCGCAGCGCCGCGGCTTCACCAACCTCACCATCGTCACCTGCGACATGAACGACTTCGACATCACCGCCGGCCGCTTCGACCGCGTGGTGTCCGTCGAGATGTTCGAACACATGAAGAACTGGCCGCGCCTGCTGGCCAACGTGGCACGTTGGCTCAAGCCCGGCGGGCTGTTCTTCCTGCACATCTTCACGCATTCGCGTTTCGCCTACCATTTCGTCGCCCGCGACGACACCGACTGGATGAGCCGGTACTTTTTCACCGGCGGGATGATGCCGAGCGACGACCTCGTCACCCGCTTCCAAGATGACTTGAGGCTGCTCGGCCACTGGCAGGTGAACGGCCGTCACTACCAGCGTACTGCGGAGCTCTGGCTCCAGAACATGGACCGAGCCCGCCGCGAGTTGCGCCCGTTGCTCGCCGCCACGTACGGCGCCGAGCATACGACCAAGTGGTGGTCCTACTGGCGCGTGTTCTTCCTCTCCTGCGCCGAGCTCTGGGGCTATCGCGCCGGCGAGGAGTGGCTCGTGAGCCACTACCTCATGGAGAAGCCGGCCGCGCCATCCCGGAGCTGAAGCCGCGCGTCATCCCTCCGACAAGTCCTGCCCGAGCGAAGATCCGCTCGCCCAATCGGCTGACGCTTGCGGGTGGACCCGCTTGCCCCCAAGCGGGTCGCCGGCTCGGCCTGCGGCTGACCACCGGCCAGCCGAGGAGCGCACCGTTCGCGGCAGCTCGGAGCGGCGGCTGCGTTGGGTCCACAGCGGTCAGCCGATTGCGCAAGCCGCATCGGGGCCCAGTCGAATCACGAGCATCGGGCGCCGCTCCCTTCCGATCTTCCGCCCACGCAGGCTTCGGGAGAGGCGGCGTGCCTGTGTCTATCCGTTTTCGGCTTAGGTTTTCCCTAAGGCTATCGGCGATTTTGTGTATTATACGAACGAACTGACCCGGGGTATGTTGCTCGCGTCGCTGAACCAACCAACCGCAACCCAGTTCCGATTCCCCCATGAAGCTCATCCTCCAACACGCCAATCTCCAACCCTCCGAACGGCTCGAGCGCTGGATCGAGGAAGGTTTGCTGAGCCTCCTTCCGCTGGTCCGGATCGAGGAGGCCCGCATCTGTGTCGAGTACCGGCCGGAGGCGAGCCCGGCCTACCGGGCCTATGCGCATCTGCTCGTCCCCGGGCCCGACCTGCGCGTCGAAGCCGTGGACCACACCCCGCAGAACGCCTTCGCGAAGGTGCTCGCCCAGCTCAGGGCCGGTGCGATGCACCGGGCGGCGCGGCGCCTCCGCCGCCGCCTGCTCGCTCCCCGGATGGTCCCGCCCGGCAACGCCGGCCCCGGACGTAACTGACCGGAACCCGAAACCCGACTCCTCGTCTCCGTTCACCGCCATGAAATGGTCTCTCAAGCTCGGTCGGTTCCTCGGAATCGATGTCCATCTCCACGCCACCTTCCTCCTGCTGCTGGTGTTCATTGGCGCCGCCCACTGGATGACCGCGGGAGGCGCACCGGCCGCGGTTTCGGGCCTGCTGTTCCTCTCGCTGCTCTTCCTCTGCGTGCTGCTCCATGAATACGGCCACGCCCTCATGGCCCGCCGCTTCGGCATCGCCACCCGGGAGATCACCCTGCTGCCGATCGGCGGCGTGGCGCAACTGGAGCGCATGCCCGACCGGCCGCTGCAGGAGCTCTGGGTCGCGCTCGCCGGACCGGCGGTGAACGTCGCGATCGCCAGCGGTTTGGCACTCTGGCTGACCCTCTCCGGCGGCTGGGCGCCCCTCTCCTCCCTCAGCACCACCGACGGGCCGTTGCTGGAACGGTTGTTTGCCGCCAACCTCTTCCTGGTCGCCTTCAACCTGCTCCCGGCCTTTCCGATGGACGGCGGCCGCGTCCTGCGGGCGTTGCTCGCCCTACGACTGCCCTACGCGCGTGCCACCCGAATCGCCGCGCGTATCGGACAGGGCATGGCGGTGGTGTTTGGTCTCGTCGGGCTCTTCGCCAATCCGATGCTGCTGTTCATCGCGGTCTTCGTGTGGCTCGGCGCGGCGCAGGAAAGCGCCGCGGCGGACCTGAAGGCCTCGTTCGGCGACGCGCGCGCCGGCGACGCCATGGTCACCGACTTCCACCGGCTCGCGCCGGACTCCACCCTCGGCGAGACCGCCGAGCACATCCTCGCCGGCGATCAGCGCGATTTTCCGGTGGTCGAGCACGGGCGCATCGTGGGCGCGCTGCACCACGCCGATCTCTTCGCCGCGCTGCGCGAACACGGCGAGTTTGCCCCAGTCGAGCGGGCGATGCGCCGGGACTTTGCCACGGTCGATGCCGCCGCGCCCCTCGCCGAGGCCTTTGCGCACGCGCAACGAGACCACGAGACGCTTATTCTCGTTGTCGAGGCCGAGCGCGTAATCGGCCTGCTCACGCCCGAGAACGTGGTCGAGTTCCACCTGGTCCGAGCAGCCCTGACTTCGCACCGGACCGACCGCCCTCCGCCACCGTTGGCGACCTCACGGGGCCTCCCTCCGATCCTGCATCGGTTCGCCATTCCGGCCACGGAGGCGGCCCGGTGACCCTGCCCCAGGAAGCCCTGGCGGCCCCCCATAGTTCCATCGTACCGCGCGCATTCTGTCGCGGCGACGGGGGCCTTCCGGAAGTCTCCTCACGGCGGCGACGAAATCTTTCCTCCCAATCCCATGACTGACCAAACTTGGCTCTGGATCGGTTTCAATGTCTTCGTGCTGGCGATGCTGGCGCTGGACCTCGGTGTCTTCCACCGCAAGGCGCACGTCGTCTCCCTCAAGGAGTCGATCACGTGGACCTTCGTCTGGGTGGGCCTGGCCCTGTGCTTCAACGCCGGCGTCTGGTACTTCGGCGGGCAGACCAAGGCGCTGGAGTTCTTCACCGGCTACGTCATCGAGAAGTCGCTGAGCGTGGACAACGTCTTCGTCTTCGCGCTGCTGTTCTCCTATTTCGCCGTACCCCCGCTCTACCAGCACAAGGTCCTGTTCTGGGGCATCCTCGGCGCGCTGGTCATGCGCGCCATCATGATCGTGGCCGGCGCCGCCCTGATCACGAAGTTCTCATGGATCATCTACGTGTTTGGCGTATTCCTGATCCTCACCGGCATCAAGATGATCGTGAAACGCGAGGAGGAGATCCACCCGGAGCGCAACCCGGTGGTGAAATGGTTCAAGCGGCTCATGCCGGTCACCGCGGGCTTTCGCGCCGACAAGTTCTTCGTGCGCGAGAACGGCATCCGGATGGCCACCCCGCTCTTCGTCGTGCTGCTGCTGGTCGAGTTCACCGACCTCATCTTCGCGGTCGACTCGATCCCGGCGATCTTCGCCGTCACGACCGACCCGTTCATCGTCTACACCTCGAACGTCTTCGCGATCCTTGGCCTGCGCTCGCTCTACTTCGCCCTCGCCGGCGTGATGGACAAGTTCCACTACCTCAAGATCGGCCTGGGCGTGGTGCTGTCCTTCGTGGGCGTGAAGATGCTGCTCGGCCACTCCCCCTACAAGA
>JAEXPQ010000304.1 GCA_023446735.1 Verrucomicrobiota bacterium | reverse complement strand
GAGGAGGTGGGCGGCATCGACGGCGCCGTAGAGGGTGGGGCCGAGGTCGCGGTTCCGGGCGGGGTTCTGGCGGAGCCAGCGGCGGTACTGGCCGGGAAGCGGGCCCGCGTGCGCGGCGAGGCTGGCGCGAACCTGGGCGATGAAGGCGGTGAGATCGTGCATGGGGAGGGCCCGCAGGTTGGCGGGCGGTGCGGTCGATACGAGCCGCCGGTCTTCGGACGGATCGAGCGGCGGCGGCGGGACGAGGCGCGGAATCGAAACTCCGGCGAGTTTCGCCACGAGGAAGGCGAGTCGGGGGCGAAGGCCGCCGGGGCCTCCGGACTGGAAGCGGGGAGGGGGACGACGTTGTCGGAACCCTTGGCGGGTTTCCCTCCGACGGGGCGGAGGGGCGAAGTGCTGGCGAGTTGCGGCACGGACCGAGGCACGCCCGCCTTCCCGCCGCCCGCTGCTCAGTCCTCGCAACTCTGTTTGCGTCCCATCCAGAATGGGACGGTCACGAACCAGACGACGGTGGCGACGAGCATCCAGACTTTCACGGCGGGCAAGTGGAGATTGCCGGCGAGGTAGAGCGTGGGCGGCACGAGAATGCCGGCGAGCGCGAGAAAGGAGAGGGTTTTGGCGATGGTTCGCATGGCGCGGCGGGGTCAGGCGGCGGCGGGTTGGCGCTGGAGGAGCTTGCTGCCGACGAGGTAGATCGTGGCGGCGACGAACCAGCCGGGCAGGCTCACGAAGTAGAGCTGGGTGTAACCGGTTTTCACGGCCAGGAGGCAGACGGCGAGGGTGGCGAGCCACGCGGTGCCGGCGGCCCAATTGATCGATGCGCCGCTCGTCTCCGCCCAGTTCTGGCGGAGGCGGAAGCGCGGCATGAGCCAGAAATCGACGAAGATCACCGCGCCCATCGGCATGAGCACGAGGCCGTAGAGCGCGACGAAATCGAGGAGCTTCATCGCCACCGCGGGGAACGCGCCGAAGACGGCGACGATCATGCCGGTGATCAGCGTGACCTTCACGCGGGAGGCGCGCGGAAACACGGCTTGGAACGCGAGGCCGGCGCGGTAGATGGTCGGGTTGGCGGTGGTCCAGCCGGCGATCACGACGCAGAGCAGACCGGCGAGGCCGCAGGCGCGGTCGGCGAGCGGCCCGGGGAGCACGGCGGTGTCGGCGGCGTCGCGGTGCAGTTGCAGCGCGAAGAGGATCGAGGCGGCGATCCAGGCGAGATAGTGGCCGAGGTACATGCCCGCGGCGGCGGCCCAGCCGGCGGTGCTGCGCTTGGCGTAGCGGAAGACGGAGAGGTCGGACATGCCGATGTGCATCGCCATGTTGCAGAACCAGGCGAAGAACAGCACATGCCAGAACGTGAACTTGACCTGGCCGGCGAGCGGCGCGCCGCCCGGCCAGATCGAGGTGTTGGCGAGTGTCCAGAGATCGGACGCGGAGGAGATGGTTGTGTCGGTGGCGGTGAGGAAGTCCTTCAGGCCGACGAGGCCGAAGGCGAGGAAGATGAGCGTCATCCACGGTGCCGCGTAGTTGGCGACTGTGGCCACGAGCTGGTAGCCGCGGGCGGCGACGATCGCGATGGCCGCGCCCACGGCGAGCGCGGCCGCGACCCAGCCGACGCTGTTGGGCAGATAGTCGTTGAGCGCGGGCATCGGAAAGCCGAACCACACGCCGAACGCCGTGGCCGAGACGGTCACCATCGCGCCGGCGAGGAAACAGAACATCACGCCGTTGGCCAAGTTGTAGAGGGTCACGAGCTTCCGGCCACAGATGCGCTCGAGTTGGTAGTAGAGCGTGAGGCGCGCGCGGGTCGCGATCGGCGCGGTCATGAACCGCCAGCTCAGCACGGCGAGCAGGTTGCCGAGCAGAAGGCCGACGAGCAGGTCGAATGCGCTCACCCCGGCGGCGACGAACAGCGGCCCGAGCATGAGCTCGGTGCCGGCGGTGTGCTCACCGGCGTACATGCCGAGGAAACTGGCGAAGCCCAGGCGGGCTTTCTCGGGCACGGGTTGACGTTCGTATTCTTCCACCGGTGCGCCGGTGGCGGAGTCGGTTTGGTCGGACATGATGGGGCGGCGCGGGGTGACGCGTTTCTTGGGGGCTAGGGCGGGAGAGGAGTAGGGGATGGCACCGGAGCGCGCAAGCGGCGCGGCGGCGAAATCGCTTTCCGCGTTCAGTGAGGAACGTCGGACAGTCCGTGGGGAGGCGCCGCGGATCGAAACCCTTGGCGGGTTTCGCTACCCGGAGACTACAACTCACGGGACCGGTCGTAGCGAGGGCCGCCGAGGCCTTCGATCAGGACTGCTACGGCGTGGACTCCGAGAGGTGATTCCACAGCCGCCAGAAACGTTCCCAGTAATCGCCGAGCCGCGGATCGAGTTCGGGATAGCCGGGCACAAGGCAGCCCGAGAACACCCACTCGTGCCATGCGGTGCACAGCGTGGCGCGACAGGGATTCTCCAGGATGTAGTGCGCCACCGCCTGGAAGGCGCCGTGCGCTCCGTTCCTCTTCGCGGAGCACGTGGTCATGCGCTTGGAGTTGCAGGTGGTGGTGCGGCGCGAGCAGGCGATTCCACGCGGTGCGAAGATCGCGGAGCGCGAGGCGCTGGTCGCTGGCCTCGCTGGTGCCGCAGAGGAGCAGGTGCGCGTGGTCGGGCATCAGGCAATAGGTCGCGCAGACGACGTACCGTCGGCCGAGCGCATGGCAGAGCGGTTCACGAAAGCCGGCGTGGTGGAGCGGTGTGAGCCAGCCCTGGGCGCGGTCCTCGATGGTCATCGTCCAGTGGACGAACGCGCGGCCGCGGTAGTGCTCTGGGGTGAGGCGCGGCAGACGGTCGTGGAACGGGCGGGGTGCTCCATCCATG
>JAEXPQ010000059.1 GCA_023446735.1 Verrucomicrobiota bacterium | reverse complement strand
GCGCCGTGGCGGTGAAGCCGCTGCGTCGTCGGGCGCTGCGGGACCGCGTGGCATCGGTGTGGGGTGCCCGGCCGGGCTCGGCGCCAGCCGCGCGGGCAGAGGCGCCGGCGCCGACGCTGCCCTGCCTGGCCGAGCGGATCCCGCTGCGGGTGCTGCTCGCGGAGGACAATCCGGTGAACAAGAAGGTGGCGCTGCGGCTGCTCGAGCGGCTCGGCTATCGCGCCGAGGCGGTGGCCAACGGCACCGAGGCGGTGCGGGCGGTCGCCACCGGCGACTACCAACTGGTGTTCATGGATCTGCAGATGCCGGAGATGGACGGGCTCGAGGCCACCCGCCGTATCCGGGCGGACCTGCCGCCCGGGCGGCAGCCCGTGATCATCGCGCTGACCGCGAACGCGATCGCGGGCGACGCCGAGCGCTGCCGGGCCGCGGGCATGGACGACTATGTGAGCAAACCGGTGACGCCCGAGGCGATCCACAACGCCATCCTGCGGCGCTTCGGGGCCGGGCTCGGCCTGGAGCCCCTGCCCGAGGGAGGTCTCGCGTGAGCGCCCCGGGCTGGCGCCGGGCGTACCCGGGCCCGGGACAGGCGGTGCTGCTCACCGGGGGCGTGTTCGCCGTGCAGCTCCTGTGCGGCGTGGTGATAGGGGTGGCGATGGTCGCGGCGGCCGGCGGGCCGGCGAATTCGCCCGGCGGCCTGCCGCCGATCCCGGCGACTGGCATCCTTGCGATGAACGTGCTCGCGTTCGGCCTCGCGCTCGCGTGGGCGGCACGGGCCAACCGGGGGGAGAACCGGCAGGTCTGGCTCGGTGGCCGGGCCGGACCGGGGACGTGGTCGGCCGCGCTTTCCGCCGGCCTGGGGACGACCGTGCTGGTCTCCGCCTGCGGCGTACTGTTGCAACGGATCGCGCCGATGCCGGATTCGTGGAACGCCGCCTTCGCGGAGTTGGTCGACTTCGAACACCGGCCGGTCCTGACGGTGCTCACCGTGATCCTCCTGCCGGCGGTGGCGGAGGAGGCGTTGTTTCGCGGCTATATCCTGCGCGGGTTGCTCGACCATGTGCGGCCCCGGATGGCGGTGCTGCTTTCGACGGTGCTCTTCACCGCGCTGCACCTGAATCTCTGGCAGATACCGGTGGGCCTCGCGCTCGGGCTCCTGTGCGGTTGGGTCTACCTGCGGACGCGGTCGCTTCCGCTCTGCATCACCCTGCACGGGGTCAACAACGCGGTGGCGGTCCTGGCCGACCGGCTACCGTTTGCGGTCCCCGGGTTCAATGTCGAGGGTGGCGCGACCGAACTGCACCCGTGGTGGTTCGATCTGCTCGGGCTCGGCTTGGCTGCGGCGGGCGTGGTCGCGGTGGCGGTCCTGACCCGCGGAATGGGCCGGCCGCCGCCGCTGCCGCCGGAGACGGCTCCGGGGGTTCCCTCAACCGCGACGGGAGACCCGAGCGGAGAGCCCGCGACGCTGTCCCGGACCGGCGAGCAGTGATGCAGACGCCGAGGCGTTCGCCTCGGCGGGGCAACGCGGTGTTCCGGCGGTCTTCGGCGTCGCCTCCTCCTCCGGTTTCCGCGGGAGTGTGAGAGAGGAAACTACAGCACCGACACGATGCGGACGGGCGGGCGCCCGGGCGCCGCGGGTAGCAGTTCGCCCGCGTGCCGGCCGATCAACTTCGCGCCGAGCGGGGAGTGCGGCGTGATGACGAAGATCGTGAGGTTGTCGACCTCGACCTCGAGGCCGCCACCCTTCGGGCCGACGAAATAGACGCTCTTCTCGCCGCCCGACTCCGTCTCAACTAGGGCGCCGAGCGCGATCGCCTCGCCGGGAGCGAAGTCGTGGACGGGCAGCTCGCGGAAGGTGTCGAGCGCCTCGCGCAACTCGGCGGCGACCTTGACCTGGCCTTCGGCCAGGACGGAGGTCTCCAAGCCCGGAGTCTCGAACTGGTTCTTGTGCAGCTCCTCGTCGTGGGTGGCTTCGTCGTGGGCGGATTTGGCGGCGGTGGCGATGAGCTCCATTTCGGTGGAGAGCTGGCGGACGATGGAGGCGACGAGCTGTTTCTTGTTCACGATGCCGGGGGGTTGGGGCGGCGGCGGGGGAAGGGCGCGCCGGCGCACGGGTTGACGGAGCGACAGAGATGGACGGATACGGCGCGGGTCGGGCCGGGATGCGGTCAGCCCGGGTATTGGCCGGAGATGTAGCTGCGCAGGGTTTCGGCCTCGAACTGCAGATGCTCGACGATCCACTTGTTGAGGTCGCCGATGGAGACGAGCCCGACGAGGCGGCCGGACTCGAGCACCGGAAGATGGCGCATCCGCTTCTCGGAGATGAGGGCCATGGCCTTGTCCAGCGGGAGCGAGGGGTCGACGGTGAGGGGCTGGGCGGACATGACGCGCGTGACCGGGGTGGCGCGCGGATCCAGACCGGCGGAGACGACGCGGGTGAGCACATCGCGCTCGGTGAAGATGCCGGCGAGGCGCTCGCCCTCCACGACCACGATGCAACCGACGCGGTGCGTGTTCATCGCCGCGACCGCGTCCTGCACGGAGGCGGTGATCGGAACGGTGAGCACGGCGGTTCCTTTTTGCGCGAGTAGCGCGGAGATGGGAATCTTCATCGGGGAGAGCGGCCGCACCCTAGGCCGGATACGCCGGGGTGCAAGTGGCGCCGGCAGAAAGCGGGCGGACGGTGGCGGTGTGCCCGGCGCGGTGGCTGACGGCCCGGAGGAGGGAACGTCCGTGCGTCCGGGCGGCGGAGAGCGGAGTGACCGCACGCCTGGCTTGGGGGCGGGACGCGGCGGGGACCCGCGGCCTACTTCGAGGGGAAGCCGGCGTGGCGCGCTGCGATCGCCCAGGTGTAGACCTCGGCGTAACGATCGGCGGAGTTCGACCAGGAGAAGTCGCGGGCCATGGCGTTGGCGCGCAAGGTGGCGAACTCCTCGGGGCGGTCGTAGAAGGTGGCGTTGGCCCAGCCGATGGTGTGGTAGACGGCGTTCTGGTCGGCGTGGTCGAAGAGGAATCCGGTGCCTTCGCCCGTGCCTTCGCGGTACTGGGTGACGGTGTCGACGAGGCCGCCGGTCGCTCGGGCCACGGGAAGTGTGCCATACCGCATGGCGTAGAGCTGGGTGAGGCCGCAGGGTTCGGTGCGGCTGGGCATGACGAAGAAATCCGAGCCGCCTTGGATGAGGTGGGCGAGGCGGTTGTCGAAGGCGAGTTTCAAGCCGACTCGGCCGGGGAATTCCCAGGCGGCGTGGCGGAGGTCGTCCTCGAGGTCGGCATCGCCGGTGCCGAGAATGGCGAATTGCGCCTGCATGTTGGAGACGATCGCGGGCAACACTTCGCAGAGGAGATCGAGGCCTTTCTGGCGGAACAGGCGGGAGACCACGCCGAAGACGGGCTTGCGGAGGTCGACATCGAGACCGAGTTCGCGTTGGAGGGCGGCCTTGCAGGCGGCTTTGCCGGGCTCGATCTCGGCGAGACTGTAGGCGGCCGGCAGGTGGGAATCGGCGGCGGGGTTCCAGGCCTCGGTGTCGATGCCGTTGAGGATGCCGATGAGGTCGCCCGAGCGGAAGCGGAGGACGTGGTCGAGGCCGAAGCCGAAGGCGGGAGTTTGAATCTCGCGAGCGTAGGTGGGGCTGACGGTCGTGATCTTCGTGCTGTGATAGAGCCCGGCCTTCATCAGGTTCACCGCCCCGCAGGCTTCCACGTTGTTCGGCGAGAAGAGCCACTCGGGGAGTTTGGCGTAGGCGAGAGCGTGGCGATGGCTGTAGCCCTGGTGCTCAAGATTGTGGATCGTGAAGACGGTGGCGCAGCGGCCGAGGGGGCCATCGCGGTCGGTGGTGTTGAGCCACACCGGGACGAAGCCGCAGGTCCAGTCGTGGCAATGGATGGCGTCGGGAATCCAGCCGAGTTGGAGGCAGAGGTTGAGCGCCGCGCGCCCGAAAAAGGTGAAGCGTTTGTCGTTGTCGGGGAAGCTGCCGGCGGCGTTGGAGTAGACCTCGGGGCGGCCGAAGAATTTTTCGTGTTCGAGGAAATAGACCTGAGCTTCCGAGCCGGGGATGACGGTTTCCCACACGCGGGCGAACTCCGGACCGCCGGCGAGATCGGCGCCGAGCGGGTGGGCGCGAAAACTCCATTGGCCGTGCCGTTTCACCGAGCCGTAGAGCGGCACCACGCAGCGGACGTCGTGTCCCATTTTCGCCAGTTGTTTGGCGAGGGCGCCGACCATGTCGCCCAGACCGCCAACTTTGACGAAGGGGTCCAGCTCCGGGGTAACCATCAGGATCTTCATGCGGGGCCGAGAAAATCGCGAGTGGGGTGGTGGCGCACAAGGCTTTTCCCGGCGTGCCCGAGCGGTGAAAGAGTGGAGGCGCAGGAAATTTGGCGAGAGGCGAATCGAAGTGTTGACAAGCGCGTGTGGCGCCATGTTCTAGCGGCCCTTCTGCCACTGCCCAGTAGCTCAGCGGTAGAGCAGGTGACTGTTAATCACTTGGTCGCTGGTTCGATCCCAGCCTGGGCAGCCATTTTTTCGAAAGCGCACCCGGTGTCAGACGATGACACCGGGTGTCTTTTTTCCTGGAGCTCAATGCTTTGCAGTAGATCGCGGACCTGCTGCAGAAAGTCGGGCCGTGCCACCGGGTGACCGGAATTGTCGGAGCTTTGTGTGCGCAGTTGTGTGCGTGTTTCCAGAGGAGAACCGGCCGGACTTTGTGTGCTTTGTGTGTGCGCCTCTCCCGGGGCGGCCTCCTTCGCAGCGACCAGCGCCGGGGTGCCGATCCACGGCAGCTTCGCCACCTCGTCATGCAGGCCGAGCGCCGGCACATCGGTGTAGACCTTCGCCGTCAGGTTCGCGTCGGAGTGCCCGAGCAGCTCCTGAGCGGCGCGCTGATTGATCCCGTAGCGCACGCCGAGCGTCTGCCACGTCTTGCGGAACGAGTGGAAGTGCAGCACGCGGCCGAGCCCGTCCACGCGTTCGATGCCCGCCCGTTTGAAATCGCTGCGCAGGATGTCGTAGGTCGGCCACGCGTACCAGAACACCTGCCGAGTCGGCAGCACGCCCTTCGGCTTCAATTCCCGCAACGCGTCGACCAACTCCCGCCGCAGCGGCACGGCGCGCTTGTCCTTGTCCTTCGTCGTGTCCGCCCGGAACAGCGCGAACGGCTGCGCCTCGTCGAGATGCAGGTCGGACCACACCAGCGCCCGCACCTCCGATTTCCGCTGCCCGGTGTAGAGCAGCATCTGGTAGGCGAGCCGCCGCTTGCCGGCGACGGCGAAGAGCCGCTGCAATTCGTCCTCCGTGAACGCCCGCGAGAGGCGCACCTGCTTTCCGCGTACCTCGACATGGCTGACCTTCGCCAACGGGTTGACGAGCAGCCGCTCCGTCTCGACGAGCCAGTTGAGGAACGCCGACGCCGAAAGGTGGTACTCCTTCTTGGTCTTCGCGGAGCACGTCAGGCTCGCGCGCCATTTCACAAACGCATCGGGACGGATCTCGCTGACGATGCTCCACCGGTTGTCGTCGATCATCTTCCGGATGCGCGTTGTCGTGTCGCGCACATGCTTCGGCTTCAGCTCGCGGCTCCGCAGGTCCGCCTCGTACTCGTCGACCAAGATCACCAGCGGCGTGCCGGCAGCCTCGCGCACGACCTTCGGCGCGATGATGCCCTCCTGCTCCCGCTGCTTTTCGACGATGAGGTCCCGGAGCCGTTTCTCGGCCGTCGCGCGGTCAGGCGTGTTCAGCGGCACGGTGACGGTCTTGTCGCCCTGATTGAGGCGATAGCGGCCGCTGAACAGGCGCGCCTGCACCTTCTTGCCTTCGATCATGCGACAGTGGCGGAAAACGTAAGCGATCATGACGGTTAGGAATACCGGACGGTGGATGCTTCGAGGTAGCGGCGCAGCTCGCTTGGCCTCACCCGCGGCGAGCGTTCGCTCACCTTCACAAAAGCGATCCTGCCGCCGTCGACAAGTCGCCGAAACTGACGCAGCGAGATCCCGAGCGACCGCGCCGCCTCCCCGAACGCGAGCAACGGCTCCAGCCCGTTGCCTGCGTAGGTGAGCGGCGTCATGCCGTTTTGGCGCGGCGCCTTCGGGCGGGCGGCCGTGGCGTCGCCGTCGTCCGGCACAGGCGCGGCGGCGGGAACCGACGCCGTGCGCTCCGTTGTGGGGCACGACGCAACGGCGGCGGCCGGTGCAAGATCGCCGGCGAGGAAATCGAGTTGGGTGGCTGCGGTGGTGTTCATGCCGCAAGTCTTCGCTTCCCGGTGACAACGACAACGGCCCGCAGTTACCGAGAACGCGGCAGCCCTCATCCCCCAATCGCGGTAGACGCCCGTGCGCCGTTTCCGCGGTTCCGTCAGCGTGGTTCGGGAGTCTTTGCCTTCGAAGAGCCTGCCCGGTTCTTCCACGACTTGCGCGCTTGTTCGGTTGATAGACGCAAGGCCCTAACGACTTCGTTGGGTTGTAAGTCATTGAAGAACGGAGCCGAAAATCGCGGCCAAACGGAGTCCCCACACCGTGCTTCGCGCCCCGCTCCGGATACCGTAAAAAGGGTAGACGTCTGCAACGCGACGAGTGCGCGATTCCGGGACAACTGCTGAGCCGCACGGACTCGAACAGGGGTTGCGTCTGTGACGAAAACGAGGGCCGAAAGAGGCGCGCGCATCGGCTTCGTCGAAGCCTAAAGGCTGGGGCAGAAATCACGACTGCACCCACGAAATCCGTCGAAAGCTGATGCAATTGACCGGGATTCTCGCGCGCTTTTTTTATGCGATCTCTCTGCTGGCATCGATTTCGAAAGGTGAATCCGCCGTATTGCCATCCGCCATGCAGAAACGATGCTGAACGAGATGAGAACAGATGCGGTTGCCGTGGTTTTGCAGAAGGTTCGTGACGCTATTCCGACCGGTGCTGACTTCGAAGCCGCGTTGCGGCACCCCCTCGTCACGGCAGTATCGCCTTGGGAGTTGTGGCCACTCATTGGCTTGATTCGGCACGAACGGCGGCAGAAGTGGGTTGGCCTCATTGTTGAGACGAAGCTTCAAGGTTCTGGGCGCGAGATCGCTTCGGGCGGTGCGCTGGGACATCCTGAAGGGGTTCCCCAAGAAGGCGAAGTCCCCGACACGCCCGGGTGGCGGTATTTCTTCCACGGGCGCGGTTGCTGCCTGACCCATACCGATGGCACGAGCATCGATGTGGATTTTGCGGATGACGGTTCTTCGGCCGAGATCGACCCTTGGTTCTATACCCAGTGCCTCTTGTCGACACCCCAGCACGAATGGAGCGATTCCCAGATTCGCCGGGGACCTCCTTTCGAAGATGCATGGCAGTTCGAACTCATCCGACTCCGGCAGCTTGGATTGGTCGATGGCAAATGGAGGGTCCGCCTGACACCTCGTGGCCGGATGCTGGCCGAAGAGATCGAGCCGGTCGTCGACGAGATCAATCGCTTGGCAACGGACGATTCAGTAGAGGGCCGGCGCAGGATGAGTTGGCTGCTGGCGGAGCTTGGAGATGCTCGGTCAGCGGCATGCGTACTCGGGGCTGACACGGGCGGTGTTTCGGCGGCCCTCCGCCAAAGGGCTGAAAGCGCCACGGGCGACCGCGTAGCTTATGCCCGCCGATTCGCACGTTGTTCCGACGATAACCAACGCAAACTCGCGATCACGGTCTTGGCGATGGCGGGGCGCCGCTATGTCGAAGATGAGATCGAGTATTGCATGCGATCCAGCCGGCCGTCCTCAATCCACTTCCATTGCCTGAAGGTGGTGGAATCGTGGAATGACCTCTCTTGCGGACCGCTGTTGCAGGATGCGTTGCGAAGGTTTGCTCCCGCGCGGGGAATATGGGGTGCGATTCGCCGAAAATGGGCTCCCGAAAAAGACGTTGTTGAGCGGCCGAGGAACGGACTGATCGTCGAGATTGCGCGAATGCTCTTGAACCTCCACTCGCCAGGAAACCTTCCTCCGGCGACGCATGAGATGCTGCGGAGTTTGCTGGGAGGTAATCGCAAGGCTTGCGATGCCGAGGCGGGCTTTCTGCTTTATCTCCTTAGCCCGGGGGCGGGACTGACCAAACTTAGGAGCAATGTAGGCCATAGCATCCCAGCCGCACGGAAGTGTGCAGCTGTCTTTCTCGCGATGATCGGCACAGATGAGGCGCTGAAGACGCTGGTCGAGATGGCGCAACGTCCGCCGGAGTGCGGTGGTCATGAGGTGGCCTGTGCCCTTGGGTTGTTGCCGGACGCGCGCGCTCAAGCCGCCGCAGCCAACTGGAATCGACGAAACGACGGATACGAGGACGCCGAAGGTCGCGAGACCGAGATCAATGGTCGGAGCATTAGGACGTGGAGCATGGACGAAGTGATGCGGTCGAACATGCGAAGCTTCGTCCAAGGAGACTGGGATCGGCTTCGACGAGACTACGGGCATTTGCTGCCCAAATGGCAGCCGGTTCCCCAGACGCGCCCCTAGAGCAAGCAGGCAGGATCTGCAGGCGATCCCCCGATCCGCGCAGGACCAACGCGGCGGGCCGGCGAGCGCACCGTTTGTGGCGGTGGCTCGTCCGCCTCACCTCCGTTCGGCGGGCCCGCCATGCGCGAGAAGTCGGCGCGAAACCGCGCTAATTCGCCCGGTCATTTGCGCTCCAGACACGCGCGGCCGAGCCGTAAGCGTCCGACCGGCGGCCTCGTAGTCGAGTGAGCGGGCAGCTGGTAAGCTGTGGCGATGACAACGATCACAGCGGAGGTGGTGAAGGCGGAGGGGAAACGCGCCCGGGATGGGCGGACGATCACGCCGGCGGCGCGGCGGGCGGAGTTGGTGTGCGGCTACCGCGCGAGCGGGCTGACGATGGACCAGTTCGCCCGGCGCGAGGGGATCAAACGGGCGACGTTGGCCAAATGGGTGTATCTGGCGGACCACGCCGAGCGGCCGACCGCTCCGGCGCCGGTGCGGTTTGCGCAGGTGAAGCTGCCGACGACACCGCGGTGGGCCTTCGAGCTCACCTTGCCCAACGGCTGGGTGGTGCGCGCGGCGGATGCGCCGGCGCTGGCGGCGTTGCTCAACGTGGCGGGGCGCTGACGCGATGCTCTCGTGGTCACCATCGCAGCGCATCTTCCTGGCCCTCGAGCCGGTGGACATGCGCAAGCACTTCGACGGGCTCTGGGCCCTGGCTCACGAGAAGCTCCAGGAGGATCCCTTCGG
>JAEXPQ010000058.1 GCA_023446735.1 Verrucomicrobiota bacterium | reverse complement strand
CGAGAACGCCGGGCGCCCGACCCTGCGGGCCGCCATCGCGGGGCTGGTGCGGGAGAGCGGCGCCGCGGTTGCGTTCGACTGTGTCGGGACCGTGGTGACGCTGGCCGCGCCGGCGGAGCAGGCGCTGTTCCGGACCGTGCAGGAGGCGCTCACCAACGTCCGCAAACATGCGGGTCCCGCGCGCGTGACGGTGCGGCTCGACTACGGAACCGCCGCGCGGGTCGCGGTCGAGATCGTGGACGACGGGCGGGGCGCGGCCGCTCCCGCGCCGGTCGGCGGGTACGGTCTGGCCGGCCTGCGCGAGCGGTTGGCCGCGGTCGGCGGGACGTTGCAGGCCGGGGCGGGGGAGCGCGGCGGCTTCCGGGTGCGTGCGGAGGTGCCGGCATGAAACGTATCCGTGTGCTGTTGGTCGACGACCAGGCGCTGTTCCGCGAGGGGCTGGCGACCTTGCTGGGGCTGAGCGCCCACCTGGAGATCGTGGGCGAGGCCGAGGACGGCGAGAGCGCGGTCGCCTCCTGTGCGCGCCTGAAACCCGAAGTGGTGCTGATGGATTTGCGGATGCCGCGGCTCGGCGGAGTCGAGGCCACGCGGCGCATCCTCGCCGCGCAGCCCGCGGTGCGCGTGCTGGTGCTCACAACCTTTGAAGAGGACTCCGAGGTGTTCGCCGCGATCCGCGCCGGCGCCGCCGGTTACCTGCTGAAGGCTGCGCCGTCGGAAAAGCTGATCGAGGCGATCCGCGCCGTGGCGGCGGGGGAGAGCGTGCTCCATCCTTCGGTGACGGCGAAGCTCATGGCGGAGTTCAATCGTCTCGCCGGCCGCTCGGAACGGCGCGCCGTGCAGCCGCTGCCCGAGCCGCTCTCAAGCCGTGAGCTCGGCGTGCTCCAGTGCCTCTGCGACGGGCTTTCGAACAAGGAGATCGCGTCGCGCCTCGGCATCGCCGAGGGCACGGTGAAGAACCACATGACGAACGTGCTCGGCAAGCTCGGCGCGCTCGACCGCACACAGGCGGCGCTGCGGGCGCGGGAGCTGGGGCTGATCTGAAGCCTGCTTGTCCGCGCGGCCGCCCCGCGGCCGGCGGAGCGGGCGCGGGCCTTCGGGCCGCGATTCGCGGATACGGTTCGCCCCTTCGGCTCGCGCTTCGGCGTCGCCCCGCGCGGGCCGAAGCTTGCGCCACGGGCCGGATCCTGCGGCCCCGTGTGCGGCCGGCGGGGGGCGTTCTCACCCAGCGGTCATGTCGGCCATGACCATGAGGCGTGACCTCTGCCCCATGCGCGGCGGCCGCGTTTCTGCGACGATGCCGGCATGTCACCCGCTGTTCTCCTTTCCGAGTCTCGCACAGCCCTGCGCCATCTGCGGCGCGCGCCCGGTTTCGTCGCCCTGGCGGTCGGGCTGCTGGCCGCCGGCGTGGGCGCGGTGACCCTCGTGTATTCTGTTGTCAACGGCATCCTGCTGCGGCCGCTGCCGTTTGCACGCCCGGCGGAGCTGGTCGGCTTCCAGGCCGTGAATCTGGGCAAGTCCATCGTGCAGCCGGGCATGTCCGCCGCCGATTTCCGCGATCTGCGCGAACGTGTGCGCTCGTGCGCGGCCCTCGGCGCCTATCGGCCCGATTTCGCCACCTGGAAACGTCCGGGCGAACAGCCCGTGCAGCTCACCGCGGCGCTGGTCACCGAGGAGTTCTTCACCGTGCTCGGCGTGCCGGCGGTGTGCGGGCGGGTCTTCGGCCCCGCGGAGTTCTCCGGCGGCACGGCGCGCGGCGCGGTCCTCAGCCATGCGGCCTGGCAGCGGCGTTTCAACGGCGAGGCGTCGATCGTGGGCCGCACGATCACGCTCAACGACCAGCTTGTGACCATCCTCGGCGTGATGCCGGAGGCGGTGCGTGAGCCGGCGTTCGTCGAGGTGTGGCTGCCGTTCCCCGCCGAGGCGCCCGAGTACTTCGCGCGCGATTCGCGCTACTGGGTGGCGATCGGTCGCCTGCGGCCGGGGGAGCCGCTCGGCCGGGTGCAGGCGGAGGTGGCGGCGATCGCCGCGGACCTGGCGCGCGAGTACCCGGATACGAACCGCAACTGGACGTTGCGCGTCGGTCCGCTGCACGAGTTGCGGGTCGCAGGGCTGGGGCGCGGGCTGCTGCTCCTCCTCGGCGCGACGGCGCTCCTGTTGCTCGTGGCCTGCAGCAACCTCGCGAACCTCCTGCTGGCGCGCGGCCTGCGCCGGCTCGACGAGATGGCGGTCCGGCAGGCCCTCGGTGCGAGCGCCGGTCGGCTGCTCGTGCAGGTGCTGATCGAGAATGCGCTGCTCGGCCTCGTCGGCGGTGCGCTGGGGGTGGCGGGAGCGGTGGCGGTGGTCGAGTTGGTCGTGAACCGCCTTCCGCCCTACCTGATCCCGCGCGCCAACGAGGTGAGCGTCGACGGCGGCGTGTTGCTCGTGGCGGTCGCCGTTTCGCTTCTGGCGGGCCTGCTGGCGGGGGCGCTGCCGGCGTGGCAGGCGGCGCGTGCCGAGATCGGGGCGGTGATGAAGGAGAACGGCGCGCGCACCGGCCCGGGCGCCGGGATGCGGCGGTTGCAACGCGGCCTCGTGGTGGCGCAGGTGGCGCTGACGTTTGTCGTGCTCGCCGGCGCCGCACTGCTCGGGCGGAGCCTGGGGAAACTGCAGGAGGTCGATCCGGGGTTTCGCCCCGCCGATGTGCTGTTGCTCCGGGCGGCGCCGTCGGCCTCGCAGTACGAGACGATGCTCGATCTCGCCCGCTACTTCGAGCGCCTGGTCGACGCCGTGCGCGAGGTGCCGGGCGTCGAGGCCGCGGCGGTCGACGCCAGCGCGCCGCTGGCCGGCGTGACCTTGCGTTTCCCGTACTGGGTGGTCGGCGAACCGGCCGAGAGCAACGCCGGCAACGAGGCGGTCCACAATCCGGTGACACCGGGGTTTTTCGAGACGCTGGGGTTGCGGCTGGTGGCGGGGCGTAGCTTGACGCCCGGTGACGACGAGCGCGGCCAGCCGGTGCTCGTGGTGAACGAGGCGCTCGCGCGCCGGCTCGCGCCCGGCGGAAACGCCCTCGGCAAGCGCCTGCGGCTGGTGCCGTGGCTCTCACAGAGCGAGCATGAGGTGGTCGGCATCGTGCGCGACGTGCGCCAGGAGAATCTCACCGATGCACCGCCGCCGCAGTACTATGTGCCGCAGCGGCAGGCGCCGTGGTTCTTCACGACGCTGCTGGTGCGGGTGCGCGCCGGGCAGGCGCCGCCGCTGGCGGCGTTGCGCGCCGCCCTCGGCCGGGTCGATGCCGGATTGCCGGTGGAGTTTCGCACGCTCGAGGAGGCGATCGCCGGCACGGCGCTGCCGGCGCGGATGGCGTCGCGGTTGTTCGGCGCGCTGGGCCTGCTCGCGTTCGCGCTCACGCTTTTCGGCGTGTACGCGAACCTCGCGTTCGCCGTGGCGCAGCGCACACGGGAGTTCGGCCTGCGCCTCGCGCTCGGCGCGACGCCGGCAAACGTCGTCGCCCAGATGGCCGGCGAGGCCGGTCGGCTCCTGGCGGTCGGGCTCGCGTTCGGTGGGGCCGGCGCCTGGGCGCTGGGCGGGGCGCTGCGCAACCGCATCCCGGGAGTCGGGACGCACGATCCGCTGCTGCTGCTCGCGGTGGGCGCGGCGCTGGCG
>JAEXPQ010000197.1 GCA_023446735.1 Verrucomicrobiota bacterium | reverse complement strand
CAGATCCGCACGATGCTCAAGCAGAAGCCGCCGGTGCGCATCATCTCGCCCGGCCGCGTGTTCCGCCGCGACACGATCGACGCCACGCACTCCGCCAACTTCCACCAGCTCGAGGGCCTCTACGTCGACCGCAACGTCACCGTCAAGGACCTCAAGGCGATCCTCGACTACCTCTTCCAGTCGTTGCTTGGCAAGGACATCAAGACCCGCTTCCGCCCGCACTACTTCGGCTACACCGAGCCGAGCTTCGAGGTCGACCTCTCGGCCAAGCACCTCGGCAAGATCGGCAAGGAGTGGGTCGAGATCATGGGCTGCGGCATGGTCGACCCGGCCGTGTTCGAGTCCGTCGGCTACGACCCCAACGAGTGGACCGGCTACGCCTTCGGCATGGGCATCGAGCGCATCGCCATGATGCTCTACGGCGTCGACGACATCCGCTACTTCTACCAGAACGACGCCCGTTTCCTCCGCCAGTTCGCCTGAGCGACCGCACCCGAAAACCGAACACCCAACCGCGCTGTTCCCATGAAACTTTCGCTCAACTGGCTCCGCCGCTATGTCGCCATCGACCGCCCGGTCGACGAAATCTCCCACGCCCTGACCATGATCGGCTTCGAGGTCGAGGGCGTCCACCGCACCGGCCTCGCCCCGATGGCCCAGGTTGTCGTCGGCGAGATTGTCACGCGCGACAAGCACCCGGGCGCCGACAAGCTGTCCGTCTGCACCGTGCGCGTCGCGCCCGAGGCCGCGCCGATCCAGATCGTCTGCGGCGCGCCCAACTGCGATGCCGGCCACCGTGTGCCCGTCGCGCTGCCCGGCGCCGTGATGCCGGGCGACTTCAAGATCAAGATCTCCAAGATCCGCGGCGTCGAATCTAACGGCATGATGTGCTCGGCCCGCGAGCTCGGCCTCGGCGAGGACGCCGGCGGACTGCTCGTGCTGCCGAACAACCCGACGCTCGGCACGCCCATCCACGAGGCGATCGGCGCGGGCGATGTGGTGTTCGATCTCGAGATCACGCCCAATCGCCCCGACTGCCTCTCGCACCTCGGCCTCGCGCGCGAGCTCGCCGCCTGGTTCCGCCTGCCGCTCGCGTATCCGGAGCTTAAGGCGAGTTCCCCCGCCGCCTCCGCGCCGGCCGTGCCGCAGCTCCTCGAGTCGGTCGCCGTCGCGGCCGAGGAGGACTGCCCGCACTACACCGCGCACGTGATCGCCGGCGTGAAGATCGGGCCCAGCCCCGCGTGGTTGCAGGAGGCGCTGCAGGCCGTGGGCCTGCGCCCGATCAACAACGTCGTCGATGTCACCAACTTCGTCCTGCTCGAGACCGGCCAGCCGCTGCACGCGTTCGACGCGAAGAAGATCGGCGGTCACCGCCTCGTCATCCGTCGCGCGGGCGACGGCGAGAAGCTCGTCACCCTCGACAACAAGGAGCGCGTGCTCAACGGCCGGATGCTCGTCATCGCCGACGCCGAGAAGCCGCTCGTCGTGGCCGGCATCATGGGCGGAGCGAGCGCCGAGGTCGACGCCACCACGACCGACTTGGTCCTCGAGAGCGCGTTCTTCAAGCCGTCCGGCATCCGCTGGACCTCGAAGAAACTCGGCCTGTCCTCCGATAGTTCCTACCGCTTCGAGCGCGGCGTGGATCCGCGCGGGGTGCTGACCGCCGCACGGCGCGCGATCGACCTCATCCTCGAGACCGCCGGCGGCCAGGTGGTCGGCCCGCTCTTCAACGTCGGCGCCGAACCGGTCACTGTGACCGAGATCGAGACCACGCCCGACTTCCTCCGCGCCCGCGCCGGCTACGAGATTCCGGACGCCGCGATGCGCGACCTGCTTGAGGCGCTCGAGCTCGAGATCGAGGAGCGCGCCGACACCACGCGTCTCACTGGCGTGAAGTGGACCGTGAAGGTCCCGAGCTGGCGCGGCGACCTCGACCGCCCGGTCGACCTCGTCGAGGAGGTCGTGCGCCTGTACGGCTGCGAGAAGATTCCGGCGGCGCCGGTCGTCGCGGTCGCGCTGCCCGAGGACGACGATCCGATCACCGAGTTCAATCGCGCCGCTGTGGCGTATCTAGTCGGCCAGCACTTTCACGAGTGTTGCAACTATTCGCAGCGCTCCGGCCCCGAGACCGCCGCGTGGATCTCCGAGGCGGCGGCGAAGACGCTCGGCCTTGCGAACCCGTTCACCGAGGAGTATTCGCACCTGCGCGCCTCGCTCATCAACGGCCTGCTGGAGAACCTCCGCCTCAACCAGGACCGCCGCACCGGCGCCACGAAGCTCTTCGAGGTCGGCCGCACGTTCCGGGAGCAGGACGGCAAGATCTACGAGTGCCTCTCCGTCGGCTTCGTGATCGCCACGGCCTCGGATGAGAAGCAGTGGCGCGAACGCGCCGCCGCCGATTTCTACACCGCCAAGCGCCACCTCGCTGTGCTCGCCGCGAACGCCGGCGCCGCCCTCGAGTCGCTCCGCGTGGAGCCCGTCGCCGCGACCAGCGCCGGCTGGCAGCCGGGCCACTCGGCCACGTTCGGCCGCCTGACCGACGGCGTCGAGGCCCGCTGCGGTCTCCTGAACCTGGAGATGCTGCGCAAGCTCGGCCTCGCCGGCGGCGTCGTGGCGGGCATGTTGCACGTGCTGCCCGAGAAGGTGGCCGAGGTGCGGCCGCGCGCGAAGTTCAAGCACGTGAGCCTGTTCCCGGCCGCGCTGCGCGACATCGCGCGCGTGGTCGACGCCGGCGCCGCCGCCGAGACGGTGCGCCGCGATGTCGCCAAGGCCGCCCGCGCCGCCGCCGGCAAGATCGGCCTGGAGAACGTGCGGCTCTTCGACGTGTATCAGGGCAAAGGATTGCCCGAGGGGAAGAAGAGCTTTGCCTTCTCGCTCGTGTACCGCGCCGACGACCGCACGCTCACCGACGACGAGGTGAACGTTGCGTTCCAGAAGGCGCAGGACGAGCTCGCCAAGAACGCCGCCTACGCGATCCGGAAGTAGTCTCCCGGCTTTGCCCGGAGGCGGGCTTTCAGCCGGGCGCGGCGCCGAAATGGAACTTCGCTGCGGGACCGAGATCCCCGGGGCTTTCGGACGTTTGGTCTCACGACCGTGAGGTCAAACGTCCGGAGGTCGGGCGGAAAAAGGGGGCTGGGCGCGGGTGCAGGGAATGCCCGCGGGTTCGTCGCCGCGAGGGGAGGACGGGGCTCGGATCGGCGGGTCGGGCCCTTGCGAGGGCAGGCGACGCGGCGGTGTCGCTCACGCCGGGCGCGTGTGGCCGTTGGCCCGGTGGAAGCGCTGCGCGATCGGCGAGAGTTCGTACACGGCGACGTCTTCCTCCTGGGGCATGCGGTCGGCGCAGTTCGCGATCTGCTTCACGAGATGCTCGGTCAGGGCGGCGCCGCGCTCGGCGACCGGGGCGGTGCCGGGCGTGCGTGTGCCCGGATACGGCGCGGCGAGCACTTCGTTGAGGCGGAGATCCCACGGCGAGCGTGGACGCGGGGCGCACGGGTAACAGACGACGGCCAAGTCGAGCCGGACGCCGTCGAGATCGAAACGGTAGAGCTCGCTCTCGGCCGGGATGCGCAACGCCGGTTCCCAGAGGTCGCGCTGCTGGGCGCGGGTGAGGAGGGGCGAGGTGACGTCGCAGCCTTTGCTGGACAGAGCGGACTTGAGAGCGGCGGCCACGACCGCCTGGATCTCGGCGAGGAACCCGCAGATCTCGATCGCCACCGTCGGCTTCCGCCGGAGGGCGCGCTCGTAGACGACGGCGGCGGCCTTGGAGTCGATCTCGATGACGAGGTCGATCCATCGGTTGTGCTGGAGGTCGAGAAACCCGGCCCAGGTGATGAATGAGGATACGCCGGTGGCGCGTTCCCCCGGGGGGGCCATCGTGGAGTTGGCGGAGAGACCGAGGTCGGTGAGCGCCCGGGGCACGAGATGCTGGATCTCGCCGGCGGCGAACCAGGTTGGCGGCGGCGCCGTCGGTGCGAGCGGCGCCGGGGCGTTCTCGGCCTCGGTGATCGGGTCGGCCTCGAAATCGAGGGCATCCACCGGGGGCTGCAGCTGTTGGGCGACGATCTCGCCGAGCAGGCTGTAGCGACGACCGAGCGATTCGTATTGATCGAGTTGTTTCTGGAGCGCGAGTTGGTAGCCGACGATGCGCTCCGCGACGCGCAGGCGGGCCATCAGCTCGTCTGGGTCGAAGGGCTTGCTGATGAAGTCGTCGGCGCCCGCGTCGAGTGCGGCGGTGATCTCGCCGGTGCGGAACTTCGAACTGACGACGATCACGTAGGGCTGAATCAATGGCGCCGCCGCGCGCAGTTGGCGGCAGACCTCGGTGCCGTCCATCTCGGGCATCACCCAGTCGAGCAGGGCCAGCAGCGGTCCATCGGCGTCGAGGAGCGCGGCCAAGGCGGCGCGGCCGTTCGTCACGACCTGCACGGTATAGCGCGCATTTTCGAGCGTCCGGATCAGGATTTCTCGGGAAACCCGATCGTCTTCGGCGATCAAGACCTTCATGGCGGAGGAATAGGCTGGGCGCGCGGTGTGCTGGGGGGAAGACCCTGTATCGGCCGGCGACACCAAAAATCAAAAACCGTTTCTTGACCGGAGCGCGTTTCAGCCGCCCTCGTTGTTGAAGAACGCCGCCAAGGGCGTCGGCACGTAGACCGGGATCGGGTTCTGCTCGGAGGTGGCTTCCGCGAAGGCGGTCAACTTCTCGATGTAGCGGTCGTTGAGGATCGCCCCGCGGTTGAGGAGGGCGACTTCGTTGACGTTCGGCGGCGGATAGGCTTCGGCGAGCACGTCGAGGTGGCGCAGCTGATTTGAGGCCTTGCGGCGGACCGGTACGGCCTGTTCGACGACAAACACGCGCACCGGGTGCCCGGCGAGGTCGAGATGGATCGGGCGGACCTCCTCCGGAAGCGGCAGGCGTTGGCGGTGGCGCTCGATCAACATGCCGCGCGACAGGTAGGGCATGAGCGTGTCGCAGGTGCGCTGGCGCAGTTCGGAGCGCAGGGCGGAGCTGATGATGGTCAGCGCCTCCGCCACGAAGGCGTGGCGCGGCAGGGGGGCGCCGGAACGACCGGGCAACGTCTTTTCGATCAATGAAGCCACGACCGCGGGGTCGATCTCGAGCACGAGATCGATCCAGCGGTGTTCGTCGGCCGCGATCAGCGCGACCCACGCCGCGTAGGTTTCGCGGGCGGGTTGGTTAGGCTCTGCGGGCGTGACCGCGCGGACGTCGCCGAGGCCGAGTTGCTCGAGGGCGATCGCGGCGAGCGATCCGATCTGCTCGGCGGGGATCGAGGATTTCGGGCGCTCGGCCTCGGTCGGAGGCGGTGGCGCGGCGGATTCGCCGGACGGGCTCTGGTTGGCGAGGAGATCGCCGAGGAGCTGGTGGCGTTGTTCGAGCGCCTCGAGTTCCGCGATCTTCTGGTGGAGCTCGACCTCGTACTCGACCATGCGCTGTGCGACGCGCAGGCGGGCGAGCAGTTCGGCGAGGTTGAACGGCTTGGAGAGAAAATCGTCGGCGCCGGCATCGAGACCGGCGACGACCTCGTTCTTGTCGGTCTTGGCGCTCAGCATCAGCACGTAGGGACGGAACTTCAGACGAGCGGCGCGCAGTTTGGTGCAAACCTCCGGGCCCGACATGCCGGGCATCACCCAGTCGAGAATCACGATGGGCGGGGCGTTGTCGGCGGTCAGTTGCTCGATCGCCTGCCGGCCATCCTCCGCGACCACGACCTCGTAGCTGGCGTCCTCGAGGAAGGCACGAAGGACCTTACGGGCGATGCGATCGTCATCTGCGACGAGTACTTTCATGGGGCAGGGGTTCGGGTGGGCGCAGTGTTACGTTAACTTCATCGGCCGGATGCCCGGTGGCTTGACCGCGAAAACGGCCGAGTTGACCCCGTGACCGGGGGGCCTGCCGTCGGATGCAGCCGGTGGAATGAGGGGTTGAAAACCGCCGTCGGCGAAACGTACCATGTGCGCTCACCTGCCGCCGGCCATGCCCGAAACGCCCAAATCCATCGACATCGACTACGTTGCCAGCCTCGCGCGCCTCGCGCTCACCCCGGAGGAGAAGACCACCTTCGCCCGCCAGCTCGGCGATGTGCTCGCTTACATCGAGAAGCTCAAGCAAGCCGACGTGACCGGTGTCGAGCCGACCGCGCACGCTTTCGACGTGCACAACGTCTGGGCCGCCGATGTGCCCGCGCCCGGCCTCGCCGTTGAGGACGTCCTCCGCAACGCCCCGGCCTCCCGCGACAACATGATCGCGGTGCCGAAGGTCGTGGAGTAACTGCGCCGCCCGCCCACCGCGCCCACCCTCGCTCCGCCCTGCGCATCGGCCTCCCGCTGCCGACCCCCAAACCTCTGCTGCCTTTGTCCATGTCGTCCGCCCTCGTTTTTCAGACCGTCGCCGAACTGAGCGACCAGCTCGCCGCCGGCACGCTCACTTCCGTCGAACTGGCCCAGGCCAGCCTGGCGCAGCTCCGCGCCACCGACGGCCGCGTCAACGCCTTCCTCTCCTACGACGAAACCGACATCCTCGCCCAGGCGCGCGCCTCCGACGCCCGCCGCGCCGCCGGCCAGGCGCGTGGTCCGCTCGACGGTGTGCCCGTCGGCCTGAAGGACGTGATCGCCGTGCGCAACCAGCCGCTCACCTGCGGCTCGCGCATGCTGGAGAAGTTCGTCTCGCCCTACGATGCCACCTCCACCGAGCGCCTGAAGGCCGCCGGTGCCGTGCTCTTCGGCCGGCTCAACATGGACGAGTTCGCCATGGGCAGCTCGACGGAGAACTCGGCCTTCAAGACCACTGCCAACCCGTGGGATCTCTCGCGCATTCCCGGCGGGAGCTCGGGCGGCAGCGCGGCGGCCGTCGCCGCTGGTCAAGTACCGGTCTCGCTCGGCAGCGACACCGGCGGCTCGATTCGCCAGCCGGCCGCGCTCTGCGGCATCGTCGGTCTGAAGCCAACGTACGGCCTCATCTCGCGCTACGGCCTCGCGGCGTACGCTTCGTCGCTGGACCAAATCGGGCCGTTCGCCCGCACTGTCGAGGATGTCGCGCTCGTGCTGCAGGCCATCGCCGGCCACGACGAGAAGGACTCCACGTCGTTCCGCACCGAGATCCCCGACTACCGCGCCGAGCTGAAGCAGCGCCGCGGTCCGTGGAAACTCGGCGTGCCGAAGGAGTATTTCGGCGAAGGTCTTGCGCCCGAGGTGCGCGCCTCCGTCGAGCGGGCGATCGCCTGGTACCGCGCGCAGGGTTGCGAGATTCGCGAAGTGTCGCTCCCGCATACCGAATACGCCGTCGCCGCCTACTACATCATCGCCACCGCCGAGGCGTCCTCGAACCTCGCGCGCTACGACGGCATCCGCTACACGCACCGTTCGCCCCAGGCGACCGACGCCGTCGACATCTACCACCACTCGCGCGCCGAGGGCTTCGGGTCGGAGGTGAAGCGCCGCATCATCCTCGGCACGTACGTGCTCAGCAGCGGCTACTACGACGCCTACTACGGCCGTGCCCAGAAGGTGCGCACGCTGATCCGCCAGGATTTCCTCAACGCCTTCCGCGAGGTCGACGCCTTGCTCACGCCCACCTCGCCCACGGTGGCGTTCAGGAAGGGCGAGAAGACGGCCAACCCGCTCGAGATGTACCTCGCGGACATCTTCACGATCTCGCTCAACCTCGCCGGCCTGCCCGGCATCTCGGTGCCCTGCGGTTTCTCACCCGCGGGCCTGCCGATCGGTCTGCAGATCGTCGGCCAGCCGTTCAAGGAAGCCGAGCTCCTCGCCATCGCCCACGCCTACGAGCAGGCCCACGACTTCCACACCAAGCACCCGGTGCTGTGAGGCCCTGATCGGAATTCGGACAGGGCACAGAGGTCACAGAGAGGGGAGGAGGACACAGAGATGAAAAACGAGATCAACACACTGACTGATGCGGTCATCGGAGCTGCGATCGAAGTGCATAAGGTGCTCGGTCCTGGTCTCCTTGAATCCGCCTACCAGCGCGCCTTGGAGCATGAGCTGACTCTTCGCGGAGTCGCGTTTGAAGCGCAGAAGGTCTGTGCCGTCTCCTACAAGGGCCTTCTTCTTGAGGATGCCTACCGGCTGGATCTGCTCGTTGAGGACCAGCTTGTCGTAGAGCTGAAAGCGGTCGATGCGCTTGCCGATGTCCACGAAGCGCAGGTGCTGACCTATCTCAGATTCACCGGTTGCCGGATTGGCCTGTTGATCAACTTCCGCAGCCGCCTGCTCAAGGACGGTCTCCAGCGCCTTTCTCTGTGATCTCCTCTTCCTCAGTGCTCTCTGTGACTGGCTTGTTTCCGGCTCCTCGCTCTGCGCGCTTTGCGGTCTTTGCGGTTAACCCTTTCCGGCCTCTGTGACCATTTCTTCTCCGTGAACACTTCCGTTTCCCCCTCCGCCTACGAAGCCGTCATCGGGCTCGAGGTCCATGTGCAGCTCAAGACGCGCTCGAAGATGTTCACGCGCGTCGCCACCGGTTTCGGCGAGCCGCCCAACACGCTCACCGACCCCGTCGTGCTCGCGCTGCCGGGCACGCTCCCGGTCCTGAACAAGGAGGCCCTCGACAAGATCATCAAGGTCGGCCTCCTCCTCGGCTGCGAGATCGCGCCGGTCTGCAAATGGGACCGGAAGAACTATTTCTACCCCGACAGCCCGAAGAACTACCAGATCTCCCAATACGACCAGCCGATCTGCCTGCGCGGCGGCGTCGAGATCGAGCTGCCCGGCTCCGCCCGCAACATCATGGGCGAGCACAAGACCATCCCGCTCACCC
>JAEXPQ010000088.1 GCA_023446735.1 Verrucomicrobiota bacterium | reverse complement strand
GCCGGGCTCGGGCCCGGCGCGCGCGCGCCGGTCGTCGTTTCACAGGCCATGGTCCGTGCGATGCGCCCGGGCAGCGTGATCGTCGACATCGCCGTCGACCAGGGCGGCTGCATCGCGACCACGCGCGCGACCTCGCACGAGGAGCCGACGTTCATCCAGCACGGCGTCGTGCACTATGCCGTGCCGAACATGCCCGCGATGGTCGGCCGCACCGCCACGCTCGCGCTCACCGCAGCCACGGAGGCGTTCGTCGTCGCGTTCGCCCAGCACGGGATCGCCGGTGCGCTCGAACAGGTGCGCGGCCTCGCCGCGGGCATCAACACCCGCGACGGCCGGATCGCGCACCGTTCGGTCGCCCGCGCCCTGGGCGACTTGGCGGCGTCCGTCTGAAGCGAGGTGGTTGCATTCAACGCGTACCACCAATTCTCATGGTAGCGTGAAATCTCCCTTCTCGCTCAAGCGCGCCGGAACACGATCCGTCCCGCGCATGAAGCTCGATTTCCTCCTCGTCCCGCTGCTTTTCCTCCTCGGTTCAGTCGTCGCCCTCGGCGCGCCGGGAGCAGTCCGCGTCGCCTTGATCTTCGACGACGGCCCGCACGCCGAGCAGACGCCAAAGCTGCTCTCGGTCTTCGCCGAGGAGAAGATCCACGTGACTTTCGGGACGATCGGCCGCAACGCCACCGCCCAGGCCGCGCTGCTCAAGCAGGTCGTCGCCGCCGGGCACGAGGTGACCAACCACTCCTTCTCGCACAAGCACCCGAAAGGGCTCGCGTTCGAAGCGGTCGAGGCCGAGGTCCGCGACGGCCAGCAGCAGACCGCCGCCGCCGCCGGCACCGCCCCGGTCTGGTACTGGCCGCCCTACATCGCCATCGACGACAACGTGCGCGCTGCCGTCGCCAAAGCAGGGCTGAAGATCTACCAGCCCAAGAAGCTCGTGGCCTCCGGTGACTATTTGAACGACGTGGACGCCACCGAACTGTTCCGCCGCGCCACCACCGGCATCGAGGACGGCACCGTCATCCTCTTCCACGAGTGGCGTCCCGAGACCGCGCAACAGCTCCCCGCGATCATCGCTGCGCTCCGCCAACAGGGCTGCGTCTTCCTCACGTTCAGCGAATTGGCACGAGCGCTCGGGCAGTAGCAGGCGACGCCCTGTTTCCGCGAACGGGCGACAGCTCTGGCCAACCCCGCGGTGCCACTGTAGGCGGCGTGCTCGCACGCGCCTTCCGGAGCGCGAGCACACTCGCTGGCCCACGCGGCCCCCGAATGGTAGCGGCCGAGCACCCGCCCGCTCCTTGCCATCCGCCGCGGCTTCCCCTTCGCTCGCGGGGATGGACCGCTCCGCTCCCACTCTCCTCGTCCTCGCCGCCGGCATGGGCTCCCGCTACGGCGGGCTCAAGCAGATCGACCCGGTCGGCCCGGCCGGCGAGACGATCCTCGACTACGCGGTGTTCGACGCGATCCGCGCCGGCTTCGGCCGCGTGGTCTTCGTCATCCGCCGCGACTTCGAAGAGGCCTTTCGCACTCTGGTCGCCGCGAAGTACGCCGGGCGTATCCAGGTCGACACCGTATTCCAAGCGCTCGATGCCCTGCCGCCCGGCGCCGCGCTCCCCGCCGGCCGCGAGAAACCCTGGGGCACCGGCCACGCCGTGTGGTGCGCGCGCGACGCCATTAGCGAACCCTTCGCCGTGATCGGCGCCGACGACTTCTTCGGTCGCGACGCCTTCGTGCAGCTCGCCACCTTCCTCCGCTCGCCCGCCGCCGCCGGCGCGACGCCCGCCGCCTTCGCCATGGTCGGCTACCGGCTGGCCAACACGCTCTCCGAAAACGGCGCCGTCGCGCGCGGCGTGTGCACCGTCGGCACCGACAACCGCCTGCAGACCGTGGTCGAGAACACTGGTATCCTCCGCACGGATGTAGGCCCCGGCCGGAAGTTCACCGGCGAGGAGATTGTCTCGATGAACTGCTGGGCGTTCACGCCGGCGTTTTTCCCCGCACTCGACCGCCAATGGCGCGAGTTCATCGCCGCGCGCGGCACGGAGCTGAAATCGGAATTCTACCTGCCCGAGGCCGTGTCACAGCAGATCGCCGCCGGCACCGCCACGGTCGAGGTGCGCCCGACCTCCGCCGAGTGGTTCGGCGTGACCTTCCGCGAGGACAAGCCCCGCGTGCAAGCCGCCCTCGCCGCACTGGCCGCCCACGGCGACTATCCCGTGCCGCTCTTCCCGAAAAGCTGACACTTCTGTTCACCGCAAAGAACGCAGAGAACTCGACCGTTCATCTCTCTGCGCTCTTTGGGTTCTCTGCGGTCAACCTTCCGTCCTCC
Organism: Verrucomicrobiota bacterium; assembly: GCA_023446735.1. GTDB lineage: Bacteria > Verrucomicrobiota > Verrucomicrobiia > Opitutales > Opitutaceae > CAJCBL01. The sequence goes on along the minus strand of JAEXPQ010000088.1, from coordinate 4,411 downwards.
GAATCTCCGAGCCCCCTCCATCTCCGTGTTCTCTGTGACCGCCCTCCGGATTCAGTCCCAGTCATGAGCTTCTCCCGCGTCGATGCCGATGTCTTCGTGCCCGCCGGCGGCGACCCCGCCGCAGCGCTCGCGCGCGTCACGCACCTCTGCGTGGCCGCGCACCAGGACGACATCGAGATCATGGCGCATGCCGGCATCTGCGATTGCCTCGACCAGCCCGGGAAGGCCTTCGGCGGCGTGGTCGTGACCAACGGCGCCGGCTCCGCGCGCACCGGAGCGTACTCACACTTCACCGACGAGCAGATGCAGGCGGCCCGCCGCGAGGAACAGCGCCGCGCCGCCGCGCTCGGCCGCTACGCGATCCAGCTCCAGCTCGCGCACCCCAGCGCCGACGTGAAGCGCCCGGGCCACGCGGGCGTGGCGGCCGACCTCGCCGCCGTCTTCGCCGGCTGCACGCCCGAGGTCGTCTATCTCCACAACCCCGCCGACAAGCACGAGACGCACATCGCCGTACTCGCGCGGTGTCTGGAGGCGTTGCACCGGCTGCCGCCGGCGCGCCGCCCGCGCCGCGTGCTTGGCTGCGAGGTCTGGCGCGATCTCGACTGGCTCATCGACACCGACAAGGTCGCGCTCGACTCCGGCCGTCGGCCCGAGCTCGCCGCGGAGCTGTTGCGCGTATTCGATTCCCAGATCACCGGGGGCAAACGCTACGACCTCGCCACACTCGGCCGCCGCGCCGCGCACGCGACCTTCCACACCTCGCACGCCACCGATCGCCTCGCCGGCATCACCTGGGCGCTCGATCTCACGCCGCTGCTCGCCGAGCCCGCGCCCGATCTGGCGGCGTTCACCCTCGCGGCCCTCGACCGCCTCCGCGACGACGTGCGCGCTCGCATCGCGCGCGTGAGCTGAAGCGGCGCCGGCCAACGGGCGCGCTCCTCGGGGCGGACGCGCTTCGATGCCGCGCGGAGCGCAGAACGTCCCGCCACGGCCCGGCGAAACCGTTTGCCGGCGGCGGCCCGCCCCCACGCTGCTCGCGCCCTTGAAACCCGCCCACGGTTTCCCGTTTGAACCAACGCCGGCCTCGGATCAACCGTCCACGCTCCACCGCCCACCGTCGACCATCCACCGCTCCCGTGCTCTTCGCCTTCCTCACCACCGTGCTCTGGTCCTTCAGCGCGATCTTCGCGCGCCGGTTGGTCGGCACCCTCGGCAGCACGCTCGCCAACCTCAGCCGCAGTCTGGTCGCCGTGGCGCTCCTCGGAATCTGGGCCTTCGCCTTCGGCCAAGGGTGCCGCGGCGACGGTTTCCAGTGGTACCTGCTGAGCGGCGTGATCGGCTTCGGACTGGGCGACATCACGTTGTACTTCGCGTTGGCCCGCATCGGCTCGCGGTTGACCTTGCTGCTCACGCAATGCCTCGCCGCGCCGTTCGCGATCGCGATCGAGTGGCTCTGGCTCGGGACAGCGCTCACGCCGGCGCAACTCCTGTGCACCGCCGGCGTGCTGGGCGGAGTGTCGGCGGCATTGGTTCCCAAGGACAATCCGCATCTGCCGCCGCACACCTTGTGGAGCGGCATCGGCTTCGGGATCTTGGCCGCGCTCGGCCAAGGGCTCGGTGCCGTGATCAGCCGCAAGGCCTACGCGCTCTCGCTCGCCTCCGGCGTCCAGATCGACGGCGGCACGGCCGCCTTCCAGCGCATCCTCGCCGGCGCCGTGATCGGCTCGCTGGCGTGGTGGCTGTGGCGCCAGCGTGCCGGCGAACAGCGCTGGTCCGGACTGGTCGCCGCGTGGGCCGATCGGCGCTTCCGGTACACCTTGCTCGCCGCCGCCTTATGCGGGCCGGTGGTCGGAGTCGGCTGCTACCAATGGGCGCTGGCCACGGCACCGAGCGGCATCGTGCTGCCGATCGTGGCTCTTTGTCCGGTCGTGATCATTCCGTTCAGCTGGTGGCTCGAGGGCGACCGTCCCAAGCCCCGCTCGTTGGTCGGCGCGGCGCTTGCCGTGGCGAGCGCAATCGCGCTGGCGCGGCTGCGCACCGGTTGAAGCACCCCTGTGCCCCTGCCTTGGGCGATCAGATGTAGTACATGGGCTCGGCGCCGTGCAGCGCGAGCTTGTCGAGAGTGATGGAACGGGTCTTCGCCTCGAGCACCTCGCGCACTTCGGTGAGGGCCGCCACGACCCGTTTGGCCGAACGGCCGTGTTTGCCCGTGCCAAACTCCATGAGGGAGCCGTCGACCAGGACAATGATGTCGAAAAGGGTGATCAGATCAGGCGTCTTCGCGAGAGCGTAGCCGCCCTGTTTACCCCGCCGGCTGGTGATCAAACCACCCTCGCGCAGCTCGCCCAAGATCTGCACCATGTAGTTCGGCGGCACGGCCTCTTCCTCGGCCATCGTCTCGATGTGCGCGAGCTCCCCCTTGGAATGCAGACGGGCCATGTGGGCGAGCACCCGACAGGCGTATTCGACCTTTACCGAAAGTTTCACGCCGCCAAGCGCTTAGAGCCGAATCTTCGGCGGGCAACCTAAAATTGATCAATTGCCTCGATCTTGCCTCCTCAACCACTGCATTCGCGCATCGAAAACACCCGCCCAAACGCTCCGCTCGGCCCCGAAGTTTGTCTTGTTCTACCGCGCGAAAACCGACACTTTCCGCCCTTTCCGCAAACCCTCATGTCCGCACCCGACGACCTCCCGCAGAATCCCCCTGCCAACCAGCCCATCGGCGAGTCCTACGACGCCTCCAAACTGGGCAAACTCGAAGGTCTCGAAGCCGTCCGGAAAAAGCCCGGCATGTACATCGGCGGCACCGACGAGCGCGCGCTGCACCACTGCGTTTCCGAAGTGCTGGACAACTCCGTCGACGAACATCTCGCCGGCCACTGCAAGACGATCGACGTCACCATCCACCTCGACGGTTCCATCTCCATCCGCGACGACGGCCGCGGCATCCCGGTCGACATCCACCCGCAGTACGGCATCCCCGGCGTCGAGATGGTGCTCACCACGCTCCACTCCGGCGGCAAGTACGGCCAGGGCGGTTACAAGTTCTCCGGCGGCACCCACGGCGTGGGCGCCAAGTGCGTAAACGCCGTCTCCGAGTGGTTCGAGGTCGAGGTCTCGCGCAACGGCCACGTGCACCACATGACCTTCGAGCGCGGCAAGACCACCAAGAAGCTCGAGATCATCGGCAAGGCGACGGGCACCGGCACCCTCATCTCCTTCAAGCCCGACCCCGAGATCTTCAAGGAGACCACCGTCTTCAAGTCCGACATCATCGGCCGCCGCCTGCGCGAACTCGCCTTCCTCAACTCCGGCCTGCGCATCAACTTCACCGACGAGCGCCCCGCCAACCCCAAGCCCGAGACCTTCTTCTACAAGGACGGCGTCGTCGAGTTCGTGAAGCAGCTCAACACCGGCAAGGCCGCGCTGCACCCCGCCCCCATCCGCGTCACCAAGGAGACCACCACCACGATCGACGGCAAGAACGCCGAGGTCCACATCGAGGTCGTCCTCCAGTACAACGACTCCTTCAACGACCTCGTGTTCTGCTACACGAACACCGTCCACAACCCCGACGGCGGCACCCATCTCTCCGGCTTCCGCTCCGCGCTCACCCGCGCGATCAACCAGTTCGCCCGGTCCAACAACATCCTCAAGGAAAAGGACCCGCAGATCACCGGCGACGACGTCCGCGAAGGCCTCGCCGCCGTCATCTCGATCAAGCACAGCGACCCGAAGTTCGAGTCGCAGACGAAGGTGAAGCTGCTCTCCCCCGAAGTGGAGAGCCTCGTCGGCTCCGCCACCTACGAGGGCCTCACGTTCGCCTTCGAGGCCACTCCGGTCATCGCCAAGCGCATCATCGAGAAGTCGCTCGTCGCCGCCCGCGCCCGCGAGGCCGCGCGCAAGGCCCGCGAGACCATCCGCAAGGGCGCGCTCTCCGGCGGCGGCCTCCCCGGCAAGCTCGCCGACTGCTCCGAGCGCGATCCTTCGCTCTGCGAAATCTACCTCGTCGAGGGCGACTCGGCCGGTGGCTCCGCCAAACAAGGACGCGACCGCCGTTTCCAGGCTATCCTCCCGCTGCGCGGCAAGGTCATCAACGTCGAGAAGGCCCGTATCGACAAGGTCCTCGCCAACGAGGAAATCCGCACCCTCATCACCGCCTTCGGCACCGGCATCGGCGAGATCGAGGGCGAGGGCGCGTTCGATGTCTCCAAGGCTCGCTACCACAAGATCATCATCATGACCGACGCCGATGTGGACGGCTCCCACATCCGCACCCTACTGCTCACCTTCATCTACCGCCAGATGCGCGGCCTGATCGAGCAGGGCTACGTCTACATCGCCCAGCCGCCGCTCTACCGCATCAAGCGCAAGAAGCGCGAGCAGTACATCGACAACGACGACCAGC
>JAEXPQ010000081.1 GCA_023446735.1 Verrucomicrobiota bacterium | reverse complement strand
CCGCACCAGAGGGCCGCGAGGGCGGCGTCGGGCACCCGGCGGACGGGTGCCGGGCGGGCGGCGCGGCGCAGCGCGCTCCACGCGAGCAGCGCCAGCCCGGCGATGCCGACCAAGCCGAGGTAGTTGTAAAACGGTTCGCCCTTGAGCGCGGTGTCCGAGGCGTAGATGCGGCCGAGGTCGCGCAGGAGATGGCTGCGGTGGTCTTCCGGCGGGATGACGAGGTCGAGCGGCTTGAGCGCGTAGAGCTCGGCGCCGGTGTAGCCGCGGTCGAACTGCTCGGCGCCGGCGGCCCCGCCGAGTTTGGCGGCGAAGAACGCCCAATGGCCGAGCACGACCGCGAGCCCCATCGCCGTGGTGAGCACTGCGAGCGGGGCGAGGCGCGGCCACGGGGCGCGGCGTAGGCGGTTGAGCGCCGCCGCCCCCCCGATCACGCAGCCGGCGAAGAAGACCAAATACGGGTAGCCCAACCCGAGCCACACGCCGAGGCCCGCGGCGAGCGCGAGGGTGCGGCCGCGGTTGCGCCCGAGCGGCGGCGCGGCGCGCGCGGCGCTGGCGCAGAGCAGGAGCAGCGGCGGCAGCGTCCACGTCTGCGCGAAACTGAGCGTGACGAGCCAGCGCAGGTGGTAGTTGCTGAACGCGAACAACAGCGCGGCGCAGGCCGCCCACTCGGGGCGCCAGCGTAGCCGACGCGCACAAAGGTAGAACGAGAGCGCGGCGCCGGCGATGAGCGCGCACCCCAGGAGATGGACGGCGGCGAACGGCCCGACGCCGCGCCCGAGCAGGCCCGCGAGCGCGAAGGTTGGGGCGTCGCTGATCGGATACTCGCCCCAGTCGGCCCCGAACGGCGCGGCCAGGCGGGCGGCGGAAGTGTAACCGAGGAACGGTTGCGTCGGGTCGTCCATCGCGATCCGGACGCGGGTGTAGATTTCGCACGGGTCGCCGGAGAGGTCTTCCGGGGTGACCCAGGCCGCGGCGTTCCAGCGGCCGGTGTAGCCGATCCAGAGCAAGGCCGCCGCGATGGCGACGAGCGCCGGGAAGGTGCGGTGAAAACGGTGAAGTGGGAGCGCGGGGCGCATGCCGGGGAACGCCGCCAAGAAGCGCCCGAGGCGCGAGACGGGGCAAGATCCAACTCTGCGGAGTTCAGCGGGGGCGGTGGCCGACGACGAAGACCGAGCTGCCGAAGGGCGAGGCGAGTCCGCGGCGCTGCCAGGCGAACTCGACTCGCGCCAATGCGGCGAACACCGTTTCGACCGGGGCCGGATAGAGCCGGACGTCGCTGGTCGGGGTGGCGGGCCGCAGCAGCTTGCGTCGCATCCAGATGAGCGGAAGCGGCAGGCAGTTGGCGTAGCTGGCGAAGGCGACCTCGAGGCCGGCGGCGCGGAACAGCCCAGCGAGCTCGGGCCGGGTGTAGCGGTGGCGAGTTTCGCAGGTGTCGTCGTGGTACGACCACAACCAGCGGTAGGCGGGGACGTTGACGAGCACGGCGCCGCCCGGACGCACGCAGCGGGCGAACTCGCGCAACGCGAGCGCACCGTCGACGACTTGGCAGACGACGTCGGCGGAGACGATGGCGTCGAAAGCGGCGTCGCCGAAAGGCAGGGCGGTGATCGACCCCTGGACGATCTCGCCGCCGGTCCGTTCGCGGGCGAGCGCGCAGGCGAGCGGCATGAAGTCCAATCCGGTGAGCTGCCAGGCGGGGTTGGCGGCGCGGAGGGATTTGATCAGTCCGCCGGTGCCGCAACCGGCGTCGAGCACGCGGGCCGGCCCGGCGGGCAGCAGGCGGTGCAGCCAAAGGGCAAGGCGCCGGTTCAGCGCGTGGAAATACCACATCCGGTCCTCGACCTCGGCGAGCTTGCGGTATTCGTCCAGTTGCATCGCCGCCATTGGTTGGACGGACGGGGGGGGCGGGGCGATGAAATATTCCGGCCGAAGGAGGCCACCGCGGCGCGGAGCCGGAGGGTGCGTCCCGTGGTCGGGTGAGAACCGTACATTTTCGTGATACGACCGTATCACAAAAATGTACGGTTTCAGAGGTGGGCGATGCAGGGCGGGCGGCGGCACGCGGGGAGGTCGAGACGGCCGAAGCCCTGGGCGGAGCGGGCGTTCAAGGGCCTCTTTTGTGATACGGTCGTATCACGGAGAAGGCCGGTAGAGCGGCGCGTGGCGGGCGACGGGATTGAGTCGCGAGGTGTCGAATCGGGGGTGCCAATCGCGGCGCGGGCTTGCCCACGGGCGCGGCATCGTCATCAGGGAGGCGGTGCGCTTCTCCGCTCTCCTGCGAGGCCCGCTCGGGACCTTTCTGCGTTATGCCTGCTCGCTGGGCCTGCTCGGCTGGCTCGCCGCGCGGGTGGACTGGTCCCGTTTCGGCGAACTGCGGGGGCTGGAGTGGACGTTGGCGGTCCCGGCGATCGTTCTGGCCGGCCTCGCCTACCCGCTACAGGCGTGGCGTTGGCGCGTGCTGTTGGGCACGCAGGGGATCTGTCCGCCGGCGCGCTGGGTGCATGGCGTGTGCTGGATCGGGCAATTCTACAACTCGTTCCTGCCTGGCGGCGTGGCCGGCGATGCCGTGCGACTGGCGCATGCTTGGCGACTGGTGCCGGAGCGCCGCGCCGGCGCGGCGGCCAGCTTGGCGGCCGACCGTGTGCTGGGCCTGGGTTCATTGCTGGCTTTGGCGACCTGTGCGCTCGGCGCGCAGGTGGCGTTCGCTGGCGGTGCGGGAAGGCTGCAACCGCTCCTGTGGTCCAGTCTCGTGGCCTGGGTGGTGCTCACCGCGCTGGGCTGGAGCCTGGTGGGCACGCGGTGGTGGGAGCCGGTCAGTGCGCGCCTCCTTGGCCCCGCGCGTGCGGCGGTTCTCCACGATGCGGCGGTGGCGGTCGGGACGAAGCGGGCGGCGCTGGCGGGCGCCGCGGCGTTGAGTGTCGCGGTGTGGATCGCCGACTTCCTCTCGCTGTGGCTGTTGGCCCGGTCGGTCGGACTCGGGACCGGGCTGCTGGAGGTGACCGTGGCGGCATCGGCGGCCTATGTGGCGGCCTCGCTGCCGATCAGCATCGGCGGCCATGGCGTGCGGGAGGTATCGTTGGTCTCGGTGCTCGGACTGCTCGGGTACGGCGGCCCGGGGGACGGCGCGGTGGTGTTGTTGGTCGCGGCGTTCTGGGCGCTCTCGGTGGCGTGGAGCCTGGTGGGCGGCGCGGTGCAGCTGGTCTCGCTGTGGTGGGGGTGGCCGGTGGCCCGGGGTGCGGCGGCGGCGCCCGCGGCGGGCGGGTCGTTTCGCGGTTGATCGCGGCGCGGCGCTGCGAATCCTCGACGGCCATGGCGCGCCCCCGCATCTCCGACACGGCCGAGTTTTTCGCCGGCAAACGCGTGGTCATCACCGGCGGGCTCGGCTTCATCGGCTCCAATCTCGCCCGAGCACTCGTCGCCCGCGGCGCCGACGTGCTGATCGTCGACAGTCTCATCCCGCAGTACGGCGGCCACCTGCGCAACCTCCGCGGGATCGAGGACCGGGTGCAGGTCAACTTGGCCGACATCCGCGACCGCCACGTGCTGCCCGTGCTGCTGCGGGGGCGCGATGTGCTGTTCAACCTCGCCGGCCAGACGAGCCATCTCGACTCGATCCAAGATCCGGAGACGGACCTCGAGATCAACTGCCGTGCCCAGCTTTCCCTGCTCGAGGCCTGCCGCCAGCACAACCCCGGCCTGAGCGTGGTCTTCGCCAGCACGCGCCAGATCTACGGCAAGCCGGACTACCTGCCGGTCGACGAGAAGCACCCGATTCGCCCGGTCGATGTGAACGGCATCAACAAATGCGCGGGCGAGTGGTACCACACGCTCTACCACCAGGTGCACGGCCTGCGCACCTGTGTGCTGCGGCTCACCAACACGATCGGGCCGCGGATGCGCGTGAAGGACGCGCGGCAGACCTTCCTCGGCGTGTGGGTGCGCCAGCTCCTCGAGGGCAAGCCGATCGAGGTGTGGGGCGGCGAGCAGTTGCGGGACTTCACCTACGTGGACGACTGCGTGGAGGCGCTGCTGTTGGCGGCGCAGCATCCGGCGGCGGCCGGGCGGGTGTTCAACCTCGGCGGCAAGGAACGCGTTTCGCTCGCCGAACTGGCGCGGCTCATGGTCGAGGCCAACGGCGCGGGGGCGTTCGCGGTCCGCGAGTTTCCGGCGGAGCGCAAGAAGATCGACATCGGCGACTACTACGCGGACTGGTCGCTCATCCGGGACACGCTCGGCTGGGCGCCGCGCACCGCGCTGCCCGCGGCGCTGAAGCGCACGCTGGCGTACTACCGCAAGGAACTGCGGCACTACCTGTGAGCGGCGCGGCCCGGCGGCCGAACAGGTGCAGTTTCGGACTGGCCGCGCCGGGTTTCCGCCGAATGCTCCCGCTCGGACAGCACGCGACTCGACTGTGTCCGGTTCCACGGGACGAGCCTGCCGACCGAGTTTCCCCATGATCGCCAACGCCGACCCCAAAGCCAATCTTGCCGCCTGCGCCGAAGAGGTGCGCGCGGCCATCGCGCGCGTGCTCGAAAGCGGGCGCTACATCCTCGGGCCCGAGGTGGCGGCGTTCGAACGCGAGTTCGCCGCGTGGCTCGGCGCCACCGCCTGCCTCTCGGTCGCCAACGGCACCGATGCGCTCGAACTGGCCTTGCGCGCTGTCGGCCTGCGCGGCGGCGACGGCGTGGTGCTTCCGGCCAACACCGTCTCGGCCACGATCGCTGCGGTGATCGCGGCGGGCGGCGTGCCGGTGCTTTGTGACGTCGATCCGGTTACGATGACGCTCGCGCCCGAGGCGCTGCGCACGGTGCTTGACGCGCCGGCGGGCGTGGGCGTGCGGGCCATCGTGCCCGTGCATCTCTACGGACACCCGGGCGCGCTGCCGGCGATCATGGCCATGGCGGAGGAGCGCGGGCTGAAGGTGGTCGAGGACTGCGCGCAAGCGCATGGCGCTGCGCTTGGCGGCCGGAAGGTCGGCACGTGGGGCCATGCGGCGGCGTTCAGCTTCTATCCGACGAAGAACCTCGCCGCGCTCGGCGACGGCGGCGCGGTGGTCAGCGGCGATCCCGCGGTCGCGGAACGGGTGCAGGCTTTGCGCCAATACGGTTGGCGCGAACGTTACGTGAGCTCTGGCGACGGTGGCCGCAATAGCCGGCTCGACGAGATCCAGGCCGCGGTGCTGGGCGTGCGCCTGAAACGGCTCGACGCGGAGAATGCGCGCCGCCGGCACCTCGCCGGGATCTATGCCGCGGAGCTGGCCGGGACGGGCTTGCGCCTGCCGCCGGCCGGTGGTGGCGCGGTGACACCGGTCTTCCACCAGTTCGCCGTGCGCACACCGGATCGGGAGTCGCTGCGGTCGTGGCTGGAGGTGCGCGGTATCGTCGCGCAGGCGCTTTACCCGGTGCCGCTGCACCGGCAGCCGGCGTTTGCGAAGTGGGCGCCACGGGCGATGGACGCGTTGGGCGAATGCGAGCGTTGCTGTGCCACTGTGCTCAGCCTTCCGGTACACCCGGCGCTCGACGACGAGGATGTTCGCCAAGTGGCCGCGGCGGTGCGCGCGTGGAGCGCGGCCGGCGGGCGGGGCTGAGGCGAGGGAGCGTGGAGGCCCGAACGGTGGACCCGCGCTCGCCGCAGCCCCACGAGCGACAGCGCTCGCACCGCTGACGCAACCGTGGGGCGGCGTGTTGGTGGTCACCCCCCGCGCGGGCCCGCGCCAGGCGAGGGGGCGCGATGTCCGGAGGACGAGCGAGCGCGCTGGCCGGGTCGGCCCTTGCGACGGTCTCGTCTCAGCCGCACCGATGCGATTGGCGCCAACGGGCGATCTCGCGAGCGAAAACGGTCAAACCGTAGGTCAGCGTGCTTGCATGCGCTCCCTGGGCGCGTGCCAGCGCGCAGGCCACGGCAATTGCACCGTTACGTTTCAGCGCGGGGCGATTTCGGCGATGCTGGCCGCGGGCAGGAGGATCAGGCCGGTGTCGCGCCCTTCGGCGATGTGGCGCACGGAGATGCCGAGCAAGCGCCCCGTGGCATCGAAGACCGGGCAGCCGGGCGAGTAGGCGCTCAGCAGCACCAGTTGGCGGGGCTTCTCGACGGTGCCGATCACCTCGACGGGGCGGATGGCCGGCGTGCGCTGGAGGTGCTTGCCGGCCCGCGCCAGATCGAAGTACGTCCCGAGCAGCTCCACGGCGGCCGGGGTCGAGAGGTCGGCGAAGGCGAAGGCACGTTCCGGCCCGGCGGGCTCGGGGGCGATGAAGGCCAGGTCGAGGTCCTCGTCGGTGAGCACGAGCCGGCCGGGGATCTCGGTGTTGTCGGCGAGGCGCAGCTTCACCTCCTTGTACTCGGGATCCTCGAACTTCAGGTTCGGCATGCGGGCCATGTTGCGCGGGTCGATCGAGCTGAGCGAGAAGACGGTCAGCCCCGTGGGGGCGATCACCGTGCCGTTGATCTCGCGTTTGATCTCGCGGGGCGGCTGGACCTTGTCCCCGACGGTCGCGCGCATCACGACGACGAGCTCGACCTCGATCACGGCGTCGGCATGGCGGCGCACGATGGCGCGGCCGGCCTCGGCTTCGGCGGCGGGCAACGCGGCGAGCGGCAGCGGGGCGAGCGGGATGGCGGCGCCCAGCAGGGCGAGGAGGGGACGTAAGGGTATCATGAATTCAATGGCTTGAGGTCGACTTCGATGAAGAGGGTGCGGTCGCCGCGCTGGACCTTGAGGGGCCAACGCAGGGGGGCTCCCGGCTTGAGCGCGGTTTCACGGGCGGTGCGGAAGCTGGCGAGGTCGGTCAGCGGCTGGCCGGCGGCTTCGAGCAGGAGGTCGTCGTTGCGCAGGCCGGCCAGGGCGGCCCAGCCGGCGGCGACGAGGTTCTGCACGATGAGGCCGCGCTGCTGCGGCGAAAACTGGAGACGGGTGCGGTCCTCGAAGGCGATCTCCCGCACGGTGAGCTCGAACAGGTCGTCGACGTAGGTCTCGTACTCTGCTGCGGGGACGGGCTGGCGCTCCAGCACGACCGGCACCTGAAGGGTGGCGCCTTCGCGCCAGAGGGTGAGCACCACTTCGGCGTCGACCCGGTTGCGGCGGATCTGGCGCGAGAACGCATCGAGATCCTCGGCGCGGCGGGCCGCCACGGCCTCGTCGTCGATCTTCAGCACCACATCGCCCACGCGGAGGTCGGCGGCCGCGGCACGGGTCTCGGCGTGGACCTGGGTGAGGCGCACGCCGGACTCGGCGGCGATGCCGAGGCGTGTCGCCAGTTTCTTGGTGAGCGGTTGCACCTCGACGCCGAGCCAGGCGCGGCGGGCCTGCGGGGTCGTGCGCTTGTCGTCGACCAGGCGCAGGTCGATCACGCTGCCGAGACGCTTGCCTTCGCGGAGGACGGTGACGAGCACATCGCGGCCCTTCGCCGGATCGGCGAGAATGGACGTGGTCGTGGAGCGCAGGTCGGCAAGGGAGGCGACGGGCGTGGCGTCGAGGGCGACGACGATGTCGCCGGCGTTCAACTCCGGTTCGGCCTGACCGGCGGGACCGCCGGGGCGCACGCTCTCGATCCAGACGCCGCGGGTGTCGGGCAGATGCTTGTGGCGGGCCATGGTCCGGGAGAGGTTGCGGAACACCGCGCCCCAGGTCCGCTGCTCGTGGATGCTTTGCAGGGCGGGCTCGCGCTCGGCAACGAGAACCTTGGCGGTCGCGGTCGCGGTGCCGCGGCGGTAGGCGAGCTCGATCGCGGAGCCGGGGACGGCGGCGGCCTCGTAGGTGGCGAAGCTGGCAATCGCGACCTCGTCGCGCCCGGTGATCGGGCGGCCATCGCAGGCGGTCACGAGATCGCCCGGTTGCAGGCCGGCGCGGGCGGCGGGCGAGTCCGGATCGATGTCGGCGACGAGGGCGCCGGCACCAGCGTCGGCTTCGAGCGGGGCCTGCATCGTGAGCCCGGTCCAGCCGCGGCTGACGTGGCCGCGGTCGACAAGCTGCAGGCCGATCCGGTGGGCGAGGTTGCCCGGGATGGCGCCGCCGAGCCGGGCGATGCCGATCTCGTTGATGCCGACGATGCGGCCGGCGCGGTCGACGAGCGGCCCGCCGCTGTTGCCCGGGAAGATGTTCGCGTCATGGAGAATCCATCGCACGATCAGACCGACGTTCTCGCCATCGAGGACGATCTGCGCGTCCTCCGGCAGCACCAGCGAAACGTTGGAGACGATGCCGCGTGTGACCGACTGCGCCAGCGAAGCGGGGCTGCCGAGAGCCCACACCGCTTCGCCGGGTTGCAACTGGTCGGAGTCGCCGAACTCCGCCACCGGGAGCGGGGCGGTACCCGGGGCGCGGCCGGAGAGGTCGAGCTGGAGCACGGCGAGGTCGGTCAGGGCGTCGAGACCGATGCAGGTGGCGTCGAGCACGGTGCCGTCGACGAGGTAGCAGCGGTAGTAATCGGCGTCGTCGGCGACATGGTAGTTGGTCAATACGTGGCCGGCGGCGGAGATGATCACGCCGCTGCCGGTGAGACGCGCCTTCACCATGCGGCCCTGGTTGGGGAGGCTGCGGACCGCCTCGATCCGCACGACGGCGGCGAGGGTTTGCCGCACCGCCTCGGTTTCTTTCGCTGGCGTGGCCGTGGTGGCGGTATCGGCCGCCGTGGGCTGGTCGCAACCGGGCAGACCGAACAACACGCCGGAGGCAAGGCCGAGAAGCAGGAACGGAGATCCACCGCGGAGAGGGTACATCGGGAAGAGGGCTGCCGTGAAACTACGGATGCCGCGCGGGTCGGAGCAATCCTTCTGCGCGGAAATGCCCGGCGCGCGGCCGGCCCGCCGCGAACCGGAGCGGTATCACTTGGCCGGAGTCGGAGCCGGCTTCGGGGCGGCGGGGATGACGCCGGCCACATGGGCGCCGGCGAGGCCGAGGTGCTTGGCGGCGGCGTTGGCCTCGGCGAGCGTGAGCGACTCGTAGCCGGAGCGCAGGGCGCGGGCGCCCTCAAGCACGGCCGGCACGCTCTGAGCGTAGGGCAACACGGCGCCGATCCACCAGTCGTTGCCGCGGAGGTTCTCGGCGGCAACGGCGGCCAGCGGCGCCCGGGCGCGGGCGAACTCATCGGCCGACATGCCGTTGCGGGCGAGTTCGTCGGCCAGCTGCAGGACCCGTTCGGCGAGTTTCTGGGCATGCCGGGGGTCGAAGGTGATCTCCATGTTCGCGAAACCGAAATCGGGCTGCTCCGGCATCCACTCGACCCGGCTGAGGGGCGAGTAGGTCGCACCGAGCTCCTCGCGGAGCTTCACGCGGAGACGGTCGCGCAGGACGTTGTTGGCGAGGATCAGCGCCTGCCGCTGGCGCGCGTCGGCGAGGTCGCGGGCGACCCAGGCGAACTGCACGGTGGCGGCGCGGTCGGGCATTGGGGCGTGGGCGAGATTACGATATAGTTTGGCGGGGAAGGCGCAGCGTTCGGTCTCCGCCAGGGGGGCGACGGGGTGGCGCGGCGGCAGCGCGCCGATGCTGGCGCGCGCGACCTCGACGGCGGAGTCGGGCGCGATGTCGCCGACGAGCGCGATCTCGAGCGGCCCCTCGAGCCAGCGGGAGCGGCCCCACTCGGCGATCGCGGCGAAGGGGACGGCTTCGGTCGCGGCGGCGCCGGGGAGGAGAAAGCGAGGGTCGTTGCCGCGAACGTAGAAATTCAGCTCGCACAGCGAGAGTCGCTGGCTGCTCCCGACCACCCATCCGACGGTGGCCGCGTAGGCGGACCGGGCGGCGGGTAGCTTGGCCTCCTCGAGCTTGGTGTCGGAGAGAAAGGCGGCGAGAAAGCGGAGGCCGAAGTCGAGCTCGCTCGCCGGTCCCTCGACGGAGACGGAGAACTGGCCGCCGTTGTAGTCGACGCCGGCTTCGACGGCGTGCATGCGGATGAGGCGGCCGAGCTCGACGCGCGTGTGGCGGCCGAGGTCGCAGACGCCAAGGAGGTTGAGCGCGAGCCAGGGCAGGGCGGGCTGCTCGCGCGGGTTGTCGGCGAAACCGCGGCCGATGCGGGCGACGAGCTTGAAGCGATTCTGCACGGTTTGGCTGGGACGGATGTTGAGCCGCACGCCGTTGGCGAACTCGACCAAGTCCACGCCGAGATCCGGGATCGCGCGGCGGGAGGCCACGGCGCCGGGCGGACCGAAGTCGTCGTAGCGGAATCGAAGTTCGGTGGTGACCGCGGCCGCCGCGGGAAGGGGCCGAGTGGCGCTCTCGCGGAAGGCGGCGAGCAGCGCGTCCGGAGTGGCTCCGGCGGGCTGGCGGAGCGTGAGCACAAGATGGCAGTCGTCCTCCGGGAACAGGGCGAGCAGGGCGGCGTGCGCCGCTTCGGGCGTGAATCGAACAATCCATGACTCAACCTCCGCGAGCTCCCGGGCCGGTTCCTGCCACTCGGCGCCGCGGACGAGGCTCGCGGCGATCTCGTCGGCGAGCCGGGCGTTCGGTTTGCGCGCGGCTTCGTCGTAGGCGGCGCGGGCGGCGGCGCCCAGCGATGTGGTCAACTCCTGGATCTCCTCGACGGAGAATCCGGTCTCGCGGGCGCGCCGCAGTTCGTTCTCGATCAGGGCGACGGCGGCTGGCCACGCCTCGGCCTTGCTGTGTACTTCCAGGCCGACGCGGCGGAACTGGCCGTCGATCTCGCGCAGGCGGAAGGAACCGGCTTGGCCGATTTCGGCGCTCATCTGGCGCTGGCGTTCCTTCAAGCGGCGGTCGAGGGCGCGCAGCACGATGTAGTCGGCGAGGTCGGTCTGTTGCGTCTGGACCGCATCCGTGGCGACCGGTGTGCGGCGTGTCAGCGCGATGGTGGCGGCGGTGGCGCCGGGATCGGCAAGGAGGTGGGCCTGAAGGTGAGTCCCTGCGGGGACCGTGACCGTGGGCGGAGCGGCGTCGCCATCCGCGGCGCGGAGCGTGCCGAAAGTGTTCGCGATGAGTGGGTCCAGGGCCGCGGCGGGGAGATCGCCGACGACGAGCAGTGTCATGCGCTGTGGGCGGTAGACGCGGCGGTAGAAGTCGCGCAGGTTTTCGGCGGTGGAGCGCTTGATCGAGCGGGCGTCGGCGAGCGGAATGCGGTCGGGCAGGCGGGAACCAGCGTAAAGGGCGGAGAGCTTGGCGGTGTCGCGCTGCCAGTCGTTGGTCGTGCGGGCGGCGAGTTCGCTGAGAATGACGCCGCGCTCGTGTTTGACCTCGGCGGGGTCGAAGGCGATGCCGTCGGCGAAATCGCGCAGGATCTGCAGCGCCTCTCGGAATTGGTCGGCGTGGCCGGAGGGCAGGTCGATCTTGTAGGTGGTGTGGGTGAAGGAGGTGTCGGCGTTGGCGTCGACGCCCCAGGCGAGGCCGTTGCGCTGGAAGAACGGGACGAGCTGGCCGGGCGGGTAGTGCGTGGTGCCGTTGAAGGCCATGTGCTCGACGAAGTGGGCGAAGCCGAGCTCGTCGTCCTGTTCGTCGAGCGAGCCGGCGTGCACGATCAGGCGCAGGCTGAGGCGGCCCGGCTCGGCGGTGTGGGGCCGCACGACGTAGCGGAGGCCGTTGGGCAGAGTGCTACGTCGGAGAAAATTTGTGACGGCAGGCGCCTTCGCGGGCGCGGGTGCAGGTTCGGGGGCGGAAGCACCGACGCACGCGAGGGTGAGGGCGACCACCAGGGGCAGGACGTTGCGCAACGGAACTGAGGCGGACACGGACTGATCGTGGACGAAGCGGGGAGGTTCGCGCGAGTACGCTTTGCGGAGAAGCCGCGGGGTGGCAATGGTGAGCCTTTTCCATGGAGATGCGGGTCGGGAACAAGGCGCTGAAGGTGTCGGTGGACTGTCCAGATCGTGACGGCGTTGCCGACTGCGGCCGGCGGTCGGCTACTTGCAGGGAACTCGGCGCGAGGTCCGTGCCGCGCTCTGCCCTGAGACCACCCCGATGAACTTCCGCCTCTCCTGCCTCGCGCTGATGTTGGTCACCGCGCCTGCGCTCTGGGCGCTGGAGAAGCCAGAAACGACCTACCAGGTCTTCCAGTTCCCGGCGGACCGGATCCCGCGGGTTGACGGCGATGCGGCGGACTGGGCGATGGTGCCGGCCGCGTATGCGATCGGTTCCGACCAGTTTACCCGGCGCACGGGGAGCGACGACCCCGCAAACGGGCGCACGGTGGAGGCTACTGTGAAGGTCGGCTGGGTGAAAGGGCTCAACCGGCTCTATTTCCTCTACGAGGCGACCGACGACTACTGGGACTTCGCCCTGCCCGGACTGCACAACGACACCTTCGAGTTGGTGGTCGACGGCGACGCCTCCGGCGGTCCGCTCGTCGACCAGGCCCATCGGGAGGTCTGGACGCCGGCGTTGGTCGGGGAGGCGGCCGCGAGACCGGACGACCGGATCGGCGCCGACGCCGCCCACTGGGCGGTGCACGGCGTCCACGCGCAGAACTACCACATCTTCACGCCGGCACGGGACAAGGACTGGGCGCTCGCCTGGGGGTCTCCGACGTGGATCAAGGAGTTGCCCTGGGCCAACGCCGCGAGTGCCTACACCTTCAAGCCGGGCGAGTCCGGCAGACTGGTACTCGAGTTCTGGATCACGCCGTTCGACTACGCCGGGCCGGAAGGCCCGCAGCGCGCGGTGGAGTCGGTCCTGACCGAGAACAAGATCATCGGGCTCGGTTTGATCGTCATCGACTACGACGATCCGACGACACAGGAGAAGAATGGTTTCTGGAGCCTCGCTCCCGCGCCCCGGATGTACGGCCATGCGTCGCAGCTCTGCGCATTCCGCCTCATGCCGCTCGAACCGGCGCTGCTACCCCGGCTCGAGGCCCGCTGGGCATGGCAGGTCGTCGACCACGATCGCCGGCTGGTGGCCTTCACCGACCAGTCGGTCGGGGAGGTGACCACCTGGAAGTGGGAATTCGGCGACGGGCAGGTCTCCGCCGAACAACATCCGATCCATCGCTACGCGAAGCCCGGCAACTATGTGGTGGTGCTCGACGTGCAGGGCCCGGCCGGCACCTCGCGGCGCTCCAAGGTCTGGGACGTGCAGCTGCGGTGAGGACTGCTCTCCCGCGGCACCCCTTTCCCGCCAACTTCAAACAATCCCATGAACACCCGGCTGTCTTTGGCGATCGCGGCGCTGCTCGCCGTGTCTCTGCCCGCGGAGAGCGCTCCGCTACCCCGTCTCGAGAAGCGGGGCGAAGCCACGCAGCTAATCGTCGATGGCCGGCCCTGGCTGGTCCTGGGCGGCGAGATCGCCAACACCGCCTCGTCGGACCTCGAGTACATGGAGACAGTCTGGCCGCAGATGACGCGGCTCAACCTAAACACCGTGCTGGTGGCGGTGGCTTGGGCGTGGGTGGAGCGGGAGGTGG
Organism: Verrucomicrobiota bacterium; assembly: GCA_023446735.1. Classification (GTDB taxonomy): domain Bacteria; phylum Verrucomicrobiota; class Verrucomicrobiia; order Opitutales; family Opitutaceae; genus CAJCBL01. The sequence continues at coordinate 21,410 of JAEXPQ010000081.1, read as the reverse complement.
GGCGGTTCGATTTCTCGCTGGTCGACGCGCTGCTCGACGGCGCTCGCCGCCACAACCAGCGGGTCGTGTTCCTCTGGTTCGGCAGCTGGAAGAACGGCATCTCAAGCTTCGTGCCCGACTGGGTCAAACGCGACGAGACGAGGTTCTCACGCGTGCGGGTTCGCAACGGCCTGCCGGTCGAGATCCTTTCCCCGTTCTCCGGGGAGGCCCTAGCGGCCGACACCCGCGCCTACACCCGATTCATGGAGCATCTTTCCCGGGTCGATGGCGAGCGGCGTACCACGATCATGATACAGCTGCAGAATGAGATCGGGGTGCTCGGCGATTCGCGCGATCGGGGGGAGGCGGCGAACACCGCATTCGCGCACCCGGTCCCGGCTCCGCTGCTCGAGCAGCTCCGCGGCAACGCCGAGCGTCTCGCTCCGGCGCTGCGCCGCCTCTGGGAGTCCGCCGGAGCGCGGACCTCGGGCACCTGGACGGAGGTGTTCGGCGCCGGTCCCCTGACCGACGAGCTCTTCATGGCGTGGAGCTTCGGTCGCTACCTCGAGACCATGGCGGCGGCGGGCAAGCGCGCGTACCCGTTGCCGGTCTTCACCAACAGCTGGATCGTGCAACCGGAGGATCGCGGCCCCGGCGACTACCCCAGCGGCGGCGCCCAGCCGCTCTCGCTCGACGTGTGGAAGATTGCGGCCCCCTCGGTGGATCTGAACTGCCCGGATGTTTACCTGCCGAACTTCCCCGATCATGCCGCCGCGTACCATCGCCCCGACAATCCGCTCTTTATCCCGGAATCGCGCGGCGATGCCGGCGGGGTGGCGAACGCCTTCGAGGCCATCGGCCAGCACGCCGCGATCGGGTATTCACCCTTCGGAATCGACTCCACGGCGCGGCTCCTTGCGCTACGGCCCGAGCCCGGTGCCGTCGCTCCTCGCGACCTCGAGAACCTGCCTCTGGCCCGCGCGTACGCGGTGCTGCGTGATCTCTCCCCCCTCGTCCTGGAACACCAGTCGAAGGGCACCATCGCGGCGGGGTGGCTCACGAAGGAGCAGCCCCGCCGGGCGGTGGCGCTCGGGGACCATGTCGTCACCTTCGAGCTGCGACGCAACCGCCGCAATCCCGCCCAGACGGCCGAGCTCGGCTACGCGCTGGCGCTGGCGCTCGGCCCGGACGAGTTTCTTATCGCGGGCACGGACGTGCAGGTGGTCTTCACTCCGGTGGCAGCCGATGGCTCCATCGCGGGCCTTGCGGAAGCGACCCGGTGCGCGTTCCGCGACGGCGAATGGCGGGCAACGCGGCAGATGAGCGGCGACGACATCCTGCTGGAGTACGACTTGGCGCTCGCCGCGGTGAATCGGCAATCGGGCAGCGGACTCCTGTTCGGGCCCGATGGGCCGACTGTCCAACGCGTGAAGCTCTACCGCTATCGTTGAGATCGAACCGGCGCCACCGGTGCATGCGGGTCTTCTTTGTTCACCATCAACCCACGCCTTCCGCCCCGAACGGTGCGGCTCGCTCCTAATCGCCTTCCACTCCTATGCGCCTTCTCAAAGCCTCGTTGCTGTCCCTATCCGTCCCGCTCCTCGCCCTCGCTCAACCGGTTCTGCCCGGCGTCGGCTCCGCCCTCCAGAAAACGATCGACGCCGACGAGATCTCCGGCGCGGTCACGGCCGTTGTCACGAAGGACGGGCTGGTTCATCTCGAGGCGACTGGGCTCGCCGATCGGGCGACGCAGCGCCCCATGCGCACCGGCGACCTGTTCTTGCTCGCTTCGGTCACGAAGCCGGTGACAGCCGTCGCCGTATTGATGCTTCAGGACGAGGGGAAGCTGAGTTTGGCGGATCCGGTGGCGCGCTTCATCCCGGAGTTCGCCGCCCTCAAGACCCCGTCCGGCAAACCCGCCAACCTGAAGATCGCGCAGCTGCTCACGCACACCTCGGGCCTCGCGGAGAACGAGCGGACGGTCTACGGCTCCCGCGATCTCCAAACCGTGGTGGCAGCGTGCCTGCGCGCGCCGATGCGGTACGAGCCCGAGGAGCGCTGGCAGTACACGAGCTCCGGGTTCGACGTCGCCGCCCGGATCGTCGAGATCGTCAGCGGGAAGACGTTCGAGTCGTTCCTCCAGGAGCGCCTCTTCGGCCCGCTCGGCATGAGTTCGACCACGTTCTTCCCCAGCCGGGAGCAGTTGGCCACCTGGCCGACCGTCTATGTCCGACGCGACGACCGGCTCGTGGAGGCCGGTCCACCCCCGCCGGCGCCGGTGCGCGGGCGCAATGCGGCCTTCGGCGGCACGGGATTGTATTCGACGGCCAGCGACTTGGCGCTCCTCGGCCGCATGCTGCTCAACCGGGGCGAGTTCGCGGGCCGGCGGTACCTCAGCGCGGAGGCCTATGCGCAGATGACCACGATCCACACGGGCGAGCTCGCCACCGGCTTCAGCCGGGCGCAGAGCAACAACGTGCTGGGTTGGGGCCTGGGCGCGTACGTGTTGCGCGCGCCGCATGCCGGCGTGTCGGAATTCCTCTCGCCCGGCACCTTTGGTCACCCCGGTGCGCTGGGTACCCACCTGCTCGTCGACCCGGTTCGGCAGCGTGCGTACGTCTTCCTTGTCCAGCGCCCGAACCTGACCGACAACTTCGAGAACGAACCGCTGCGGTGTTTTCTCGAGGCTGCGACGGCGGCGCTGCGTTGAGGGCGGCGGGTCGGCGGATGGCACCGGGCGAGCTCACGCGCGCGGCATAGGCGGTGGCGCCGTCCGCGGGCGGACGCACACCAGGATGACGAGCGTGAGCACCGCCAACGCGGTGCACGGACCGTAGAGGTGCCGGTGTCCCAGGGCCTCGATCAGGAGCGCGAAGCCGAGGAAGCCGGCGAGGTTGCCCGCGTTGCCGGCGTTGGCGAAGAGCGCGGTGCCCAGTCCGCGTTGTTCGGGCAGCAGGTCCTGGAAGTAGAGGATGGCGACGTTGGTGAGGATGGCGAAGGAGACGCCGCTGAGTACCTGGACGGGAAACACGTGCCAGGGGCGGGTGGCGAGTCCCAGCAGCGCGAAATAGGCGACGGTCACGGCCGCCCCGATCTGGATGAGCCGCCGCAGGTGCCCGCGCCCCGCGAGATGCCCGAACCAGAGCATGAGCGGGATCTCCACCAGCGGACCGATGCCGAAGGCGAGGCCCACGTCGCGCGCGGAACCGCCCAGCTCGCGGGTGATCAGGAGCGGGAGGTTCATCAGGTTCACCGCATGGGCGGCGAAGACCGCCGCGAAGGCGAGGAAGGCCGCGAGGATGTCGCCGCGCCCGAGCGTGCGCCACACCGGTTGGTGGGCGATCGGGTGCGGGGTCGGTTTCCGGTAGGGCACGAAGCGCCGCACCCCGAGCAAGAAGACCGTGTAGAGCAGGGCCGCCGCGAGGAAGAGGCCGCGATAGCCGGCCTGTTGCACCACGACGGCCGCCACGGCGGGCCCGGCCGTCCACGCCACCGAGAAGCACACGCGGATGAGGCTCACGAGCAACGCGCCGTGGGCAGCGCCCGCCTCCGGCGGATCGAAGGTCTCGCGTACATGGGCGAACAGCTGGGGGAAACAGGTGGTGGACAGCGCCACGGCTGTGGCCGCGAGGATCACGAGCAAAGGTGGACTGTTGGTCCAAGCGTAACCGAGGTACCCGCACACACCGCAGATCGCGCCGAGCGTGAGCGTGGTGCGGCGCGCAAGGCGCAGATCGGACCAGCGGGCGACGAGGGTGCCGGCGAGGATCGCGCAAAGCGCCCCGACGGTCATGAACCCGCCGAACTCCCGCGCGGTCAGTTCGACTTGCTGCGTCGCCCACAGCGAGAGGTACGGCGTGACGAACGAATGCGCGATGCCCAGCGCCGTGGTGGCGCCAAGCAGGCCGGCGAAACCGGCGCGGATGCGCAGGTCACGAAGCATCGGGCGGACGCGCGGCATGGTCGGATGCAGGATCGTTCCGGTCGTGACGAAAGCGGCGCCCCCCGGAGACGGCGCGACACTGTCGCTACCCGACCAGCAGCACGACCTGGCGGCCGGGGCCGTGGACGCCTTCGATGAGGATGCCTTCGACGTCGGCGGTCTTCGAGGGACCGGTGACCCAGACCACATTCGGGTCGGCGGGGAGCGCGGAGACGGCGGCGGGGAGATCCGCGAAGATCTGGGCGCGGCGGAGGAGCACGATGTGCACCCAAGGCGCGAGCGCGGCGAGGCGGCGCGAAGTGTCGCGGTCGGAGAGGATCACGGTGCCGGTCTCCGCGATGGCCCCGGTGGCGGCGGTGATGCCGAAGTCGTACTCGTCGATGCGGGCGCGGTCGAACTCGGTCTCGACCTGGATGGAGGCGGGGAACGCGGACTGGAGCTGCGGCCAGAGTGCGGGATCGCAGTAACCGTGCTTCCAGTTGTTGGATTCGAGGAGCGCGACGAGGTCCGCGGCGGAGGTGAGCGGCGTGCCGTTGACGGCCTTGAGGCGCTCGGCGAAGAGCGCCCACGTGTCGGTTGAGGCGCGCGCTTCGCGCAGGACGACAAGGTCGCGGTCCCAGTCGGGCAGCTTCGCGCGTTCGGTGAGCGGCGCGAGGGCAGTACGGACGCGGGAAAGGATCTGTTCGCGGGAGTCGCTCATGACTTATTCCGGTTCTTCATCCAGCGGCGGAATTCGCCGCCTTGCCACTTGGGGAGGGTGCGTTTCTCGGTCCAGGCCTGCATCGCGGGGACGGGGACGAGCTTGTGCGGGACGAGATCGAGCATCTTGCCGCCGAAGAGCGCGGTCTTCCAGATGCCCGGGTTGGAGGCCATCAGCGCCCAGGCGGCCATCGGCGGCGTGCCGGCGGAGGCAAGGGCGGCGTGGGCCTGCTTGCCCTTGTCACGCAGGCGCAGGAGCAGGTCGGGCAACGGGATGTTGACCGGGCAGGCCTCGTTGCAGGCTCCACAAACCGAGCACGCTTTGGGGAGGTCGGCCTTTGTGGCGAACTCGGCGGCGAGCAGCGGTGAGAGCACCGAGCCGACGGGGCCGGGATAGACGCTGCGGTAGGCGTGGCCGCTGGCCTGCCGGTAGACCGGGCAGACGTTGAGGCACGCGCCGCAGCGGATGCAGCGCAGGATCGCGCGGCAGTCGCTGGCGAGGACCTCGGTGCGGCGGTTGTCGACGAAGATGACGTGCATCTCCTCGGGGCCGTCGGGCTGCGTGGCGGCCTTTGGTCCCGAGATGAACTCGGTGTAGACCGTGAGCTGCTGCGCGGTGGCGGAGCGGGCGAGGAGGTTGAGGAAGAGGCCGAGGTCGCGGTCGCGCGGCACCAGTTTCTCGATGCCGACGAGGGCGATGTGGCACTTGGGCGCGGCGAGCGAGAAGCGCGAGTTGCCCTCGTTGGTCACGACGACGAGACGGCCGCTCTCAACCGAGACGAAGTTGGCGCCGGTGAGGCCGACATCCGCCGCGAGGAACTTGTGGCGGAGGAAGGCGCGGGCGCGGCGGGTGATCGTCTCGGGATCGTCGTTGTAGGCGCCGAGGCCTTCGCGCTCGAAGCTCTTGGCGATCTCGCGGCGGTTCTTGTGGATGATCGGGCGGACGAGGTGGCTGGGCGTGTCGTGGTCGATCTGCACGATGAACTCGCCGAGATCCGTCTCCAGTGCCTCGATGCCGAACTTCTCGAGGTAGTGGGCGAGCTCGATCTCCTCGCTGACCATGGTCTTGGCCTTGACCATCTTGGTCGCGCCGCGGGCCTGCATGATCTTCAGCACGGCGGCGCAGGCTTCCTCGCCGGTGGCGGCCCAGTGGACCTGGGCGCCGTTGGCCTTCAGCTTGGCCTCGACCTGCGGGAGGTAGGTGTCGAGGTTCTCGACGACGTGCTGCTTGATCTCGCCGGCGCTGCGCCGGAGGTCATCGGCGTCGGCAAACTGGTCGAGAAGCATCTTGGTGCGCTTCTCGTGGGTGGCCTTGGTGCTTTGGTAGACGGCGGCCCGCGTGTCGGCGGGGAGCTTGGCCACGAACTGGTCGATGGGTTGCTTGGCCATGGCGTCAGTTGGTTTTGCCGTTCTTCAGCGCGTCGCGGAGCACCTGGGCGAGGTGGCGCGTGACGATGGGTTTGCTCTCCTTCTCGGCGAGGCCGCCGAGGTGCATCATGCAGCTCATGTCGATGCCGACGAGGACATCGGGCTGCACGGTGCGCACATGATCTAGCTTCAGTGCGCCCATGCGCGTGGAGACGTTGGGAAACGCGACCGAGAACGTGCCGCCGAAACCGCAGCATTGCTCGGCCTCGCCGATCGGAGCGACGGAGGCGCCGGCGATCGAGGAGAGGAGGGTCATCGCAGCCGCGCCGGAGGCGGTGCCGCGCGCGTGGCAGGAACGGTGGAACGCGAGCTTGGCGTCGTAGCGGCCGGGCCACTGCTTCACGCCGAGGGCGTTGACGATGAAATCGGCGAGCTCCCAGGTGCGGCCGGCGAGCTGTTGCACCGCGGGCAGATCGGGCTCCTTCTCGAATTCGAGGAGCGCGCCGTGGAAGAGCATCGCGGCGCAGGAGGCGGAGGGGACGACGACCGGCAGGTCACCGGCGAAGGTCTTCACGGCGTGGCGCACGACCTTGCGCGAGGCGGTCCAGTCGCCGCCGTTGAAGGCAGGCTGGCCGCAGCACGTCTGCGCCGCGGGGAAGTCGACCGTGCAGCCGAGGTGTTCGAGCACCTCGACCGTGGCGCGCGCGGCGTCGGCGAAGAAGGCGTCGCAGAGACACGTGGCCATGAGCTGGACACGCTTGTCGGCGCCGGGGAGCTGGCGGGGAGGGGACATCGGTGGTCGGTAGACGGTGGACGGTGACCGGTGGCGGAAGGGCGGAGACGAAACCCTTGGCGGGTTTCGCTATGGGGATCGGAGGTAGGAGCGTGCTTGCACGCGATTCTGAACGCGGGATCTCTTGCAAACGTTGCTCGGATCGCCTGCAAGCAGGCTCCTACATGCGGAGTAAAGAACGGCGGAAGGGCTGGACGACTTCGTCGTCCAGCTACGGGGGCTCAGCGTTTCGCGAGGACGGTCTTCTCGTACTGGGCGACCTGCTTGAGCCAGTCGGCGCCGGCGGGGACGTCGGCGCGGACGCAGAGTTCGTCCCAGACCGCGCCCCACGGGAGCGACTTGCTGAGCTCCATGAGCGCGAGGCGCTCGTGGCCGCGGCCGGCGGCGTCGGCGGCCTGGATCTGCTTGGTCGGATCGAGGAGGCCGGCGAGGATCGCCTGGCGGGTGGCGCGGGCGCCGATCACGTAGGCGGCGATGCGGTTGATCGAGGCGTCGAAGAAGTCGAGGGCGACGAAGACGCGGTCCCAGGCGTCGCCGCGGGCGATCTCAAGGAAGAGGCTGCGCACGGCGTCGTCGAGGATGACGACGTGGTCGCTGTCCCAGCGGATCGGGCGGCTGGTGTGGAGGAGGATGCGCGGGTGGAACTGCATGAGCGCGGAGACCTTGTCGGCGACGGATTCGGTCGGGTGGTAGTGGCCGAGATCCAGGCAGAGCACGAGGCCCTGTTTCTGCGCGTAGCTGGAGTAGAACTCCTGCGAGCCGACCACGTACTCCTCGCTGCCGAGGCCGAAGAGCTTCCCTTCGACGGCGTCGACGCAGAGCTTCCGGTTGATCGACTTGTCGGCGAAAATGGCGTCGTAGGATTCGACGAGGCGGGCGCGGGGCGACCAGCGGTCGGCCGGGCAGTCCTTGGCGCCGTCGGGGATCCAGTGGTTGTTCACCGCGGGCGTGCCGAGGGTCTTCGCGAAGTGCTGGGCAATCCGGCGGCTGGCCTTGCCGTGGTCGATCCAGAATTTGCGGACGGCCTTGTCGGGGTGGGAGAGGGTGAAGCCGGAGGACGCGTTCGGGTGCGCGAAGTAGGTCGGGTTGAAGTCGAGGCCGATCTGGCGCGACTTGGCCCAGCCGAGCCAGTTGGCGAAGTGCTCGGGCGCGATCTCGTCGCGGTCGACGACCTTGGCGCCGGTCTCGGCGTAGAAGGCGTGGAGGTTGAGGCGCTGCTGGCCGGGGAGGAGCGAGAGGGCGACGTCGAGGTCGGCGCGCATCTCGTCGCCGTTGCGGGCGCGGCCGGGGTAGCCGCCGGTGGCCATGATGCCACCGCCGGTCACGCCTTCCTTCGGCGTCTCCAGACCGCGGACATCATCCGCCTGCCAGCAGTGGAGCGAGACGGGGATGGAGAGCGCCTTGGCGATGGCGGCTTCGGTGTCGATGCCGAGGTCGGCATAGGCGGCGCGGGCGAGCTTGTAGGCGGCGGAGACTTGTTTGGCGGAGGGCATGGCGGAGAGATTTTCGATTTGGGATTGCCGATTTGCGATTGGGCGGAGCGGCGCGATTTGAGATTGGAGAGAAAACGGGGAGCGGAACTTCGGAACTCTGAACACTGAACCCTAAACCCGGAACCCTGAACCCGCGGAACGTCAGCTCCGCGGGGTGTAGGTGGTGGATTCGAGGGTACGGGCGAGGGCGGCGCGGAAGGCGGCTTTGTCCTTCACGGCGCCGAGGGCGATGAGCTGGCTGGCGATGTTGCCGACGGCGGTGCCCTCGAGGCTGAACGAGACGACGGGGATGCGGGCGGCGTCGGCCGTGGCCTGGCACATGAGCTTGTTGCGCGAGCCGCCGCCGACGACGAGGATGCGGTTGAACTTCCGGCCGGTCATCTTCTCGAAGGCCGCCTTGGCGTTGGCGTGGCCCTGGCCGAGCGAGTCGCAGATGAGGCGCAGGTAGCCGGCGAGATCCCGCGGCGGCGTGGCGCCGCGAGCCCGCAGGTGGTCGTTGATGGCGGCGCGCATCGAGGGCGGGTTGGAGAAAACCGGATCGGTGGTGTCGAGGAGGAGCTTGGGCGCGGGGAGGGCGGCGGCGGCGGCGTTGAGCGCGGCGCGTTCCTCCTCGGCCTTCGGGCGGTTGGGGAACTCCTTCATCACGCCCTCGAGCAACCAGAAACCAATGATGTTGGTGAGCGGGCGGTAGCGGCCGTCGCCGATGCGCTCGTTGGCCACGCGGGCCTTGAGCGCGGCCGGGCCGAGCACGGGCGTGTCGCTCTCGAAGCCGACGAGCGACCACGTGCCGGAGCTGAGGAAGAGGTCGTTGCCGTCGGGCGCGGCCGGCATGGCGTCGTAGGCGGCGGCGGTGTCGTGGCCGGGGACGACGACAACCTGTGTGTCGGCGAGCTCGGGCAGCGCGGTGACCTTGCCGAGGCGGGTGCCGGCGAGGACGGGCTTGGTGAACCAGTTCGCGGGAATGCCGAAGTGGTGCAGCGCGGTGGCCGACCAGCCGGTGGAGTTCACGTCGAGCAGCTGCGTGGTGCTCGCGATGGTGAACTCGTTCTCCATGCGGCCGGAGAGCAGGTAGTTGAAATAGTCGGGCAGGAAGAGGCAGCGTGTGGCGAGCTTCTTGACCTCCGGGAAGCTCGCGACGGTCTCGGCGAGTTGGAGGCTGGAGTTGTAGAAGACGTTGGGGATGCCGGTGGCGGCGTAGATCGTCGCGAGATCGGCCTTCGACTTGGCGAGGCGCTTGAGCCCGGCCTGGGTGCGCGCGTCGCGGTAGGCGTGCGCAGGGAAGACGAGGCGGCCGGCGTCGTTGAGCAGCACGTAGTCGACGCCCCAGGTGTCGACGCCTACGGAGGCGATCTGCGGGAACTGCGCGGCGGCCTTGCGCAGGCCGGTCTGGATCTCGGACCAGAGGCCGGCGACGTTCCAGTAGTCGTGTGCACCGAGGGACTGGAACGCGTTCGGGAAACGGTGGACCTCGGTGAGCGTGAGCTTGTCGTCGGCCCAGGTGCCGACGATGACGCGGCCGCTGGTGGCGCCGAGGTCGGCGGCGGCGCAATGGACGGTACGGCGGGCGGAGGAGCGGCGGGCGGGCATGGGCGAGGGGCGGGAGCGGCAGTAAAGGGTGCGGGGAAAACGAGGGCGCAACTGTGCCCCGCGTGTCGGGGAGGGGAAACGCGGAAATGCTGCGGACTGTTCGCACGGCCCATCGCCCGCGATGCCTCGCCGAGCAGGGGGCGGGGGCCGCTGTTGCGGATTGCGTCGCAAAACGCGGTCTGAAGACCGCGCCACGGGTGAAGGGCTTCGTGCCGCGAGATGGTATCAGGCGCGGCACCGACACCGGCCGGGATGCTACGGCTGCGGGCGGCGCAGCGCGCCGTAGAGATAGGCGTAGAGCGCCATCTTGCCGCGCATGGTCTGCCGCGGCGTGAACTCGCCGTTGGCCCAGCAGTAGCGGTTGTTGAAGTGCGCCTCCTGGTGCGGCCAGCCTCCCTTGTCCCAGTCGGGGTAGCCGCGGTCGGCGAACCAGCGGGGGTTCGAGCCGTTGTCGCTGCTCCAGGGATCGAGGTTGTTGTACGGGGTGTGCCCGGGGTGGAGGCCGGGGGTGCCGTCGTTGCGGCCGGAGGTGTAGCAGTTGACGATGCAGCGGCTGCCGAGCCCGGTCATCTCGACGAGGTTGGAGGGATTGCGGCCGAGGCCCCAGTCGGCCTCGAGGATCATCGCGCGTTCGAAGCGGGCGCGCTCGCGCTCGTCGGTGGAGAAGGCGTGCGCGAGGATCACGAGGTGGAGGTTGTGCGCGGTCTGCCAGTAGTTGTTGTTGGAGGAACGGCGCGAGGGGCGTGTCTCCATGTGGCGGAGGTTGTGCGACTGCGCCTGCTCGCGGAGGGCTGCGCGGAGGTTCTTCGCGAGGCGGTGATGCTGCTGCGGGTGCGGGGAGGCGAGGTACGCGGCGGCGCCCCAGAGCTGGCACCAGCGGTCTTTGTCCTCGAGCGGCACCGGCTGGTCGAGGGCCACGCAGTCGGCGGCCATGGCGTCTTCCCACTCGCGTTCGCCGGTGAGGTTGTAGAGGAAGGCAGCGGCCATCATCCGGAAGTCACGTCCGCGCATCGGGACGTCGCCGACTTCCTGCAGGTCGTCGAGTTGCTGGTTCGGCTGCCGGCCGGCGAAGCGGTAGGCCTTGATCGCCTCGTCGCGGTAGCGGGCCATGAGGTCCGGGTGGCCGGAGAGGCGGAAGGCGTCGGCGAGCATGGCGCAATTGGCGGCGTTGGCCCAGGCGGCCATCGTGTTGGCGCCGGCCTGGAACATGATCGTGCGCTCGCGGGAGGGATTGGTGAGGCCGTGGCAATAGGCGTCGCCGTCGCGCAGCGACAGGAAGAGGTCGACCTCGTTGCGCGCCTCGTCGAGCAGGTCCGGGATGCCGTTGCCGCTCTCGGCGATGTCGAGGTTGTCGTCGGCGAGGCGCCCGCCGGTGAGCAGGTAGGGCAGCAGCAGGTCGTAGATGTCGGAGACGTGGGCCAGGTGGCGGTCCCAGTCCAGCGCGTCGGAATGGCCGCCGGGGGCGAGCGGGTTGGTGGGGTGGCCAGGCAGGCGATGGCGCCAGAAAAGCGATTCGGCGGCGGGCTTGAAGTGCGGCTCGTCCCACGTGTCGCCGCGGCGGGCCTTCCAGACCGCGTCGAAAGGATCGAGATCGGTGAGGTAGACGGTGAAGCCCGCGGGATCCTCGCCGGGGAGGAAGCGCGGCTGGCGCGGGACGGGCACGAGCGAGCCCCGCGGTTCGCCGATGCGCATGTAGTAGTAGCCGCGCACCGAGCTCTTGAACGGCGCGAACCAAAGGTCCTCGCGGATCTCGAAGTCGGCACTGCAGCCCACGCCGTCGATCACCAGCCGGTAGGCGCCGGGGCGGGTGAACTCCGAGAAGTCGGCCGTCCAGACGGGGGAGCCGGTGAGGTTGCGCCCGCCGGCGTCGTCGGCGGTGCTCTTCTTCCAGAACTTCACGGCCCCCACGCGGTGGCGTTCGCCGGTGCGCACGTCCTGCAACCAGGCCGGGCGGCCGACGAAGGCCGCGTAGTCGCGCGGCCCGCCGTCGCCGAGCCAAAGATACAGGTCCGCGGCCTTCACGGGGCTGTCGGGACGGTAACCGAGGAGGTTGACGTGGATGGCCTCCGAGCGCGCGGTGCCGGGGTCGAAGGCGAGGGCGGCCTCCGGGGTGTCGGTGCCGGTGCGCGGGTCGATGCGTACGGTGTAGCGGGCACCGGGACGGAGCGGGCGGTCGAGGCGGAGGAAGATCCAGTGGTCGAGCCGGTAGTTCCACGCGTGGTCGGCGTTGTTGACCTTGGCCTTGCGATGGACGGCCGCGGGCGCGCAGCCCGCGGGACCGAAGGCGGGATCGTCCGCGGAGACGATGGTCCAGACGCGCGGGTCGGCGGCGACGGCGGTGTCGAGCGGCGCGCCGAAGGTGACCAGCCGGTCGTCGCCCGGGGCGAAGTCGTGGCCGGTGTAGGCGGACGGTCCCGTGGCGTCGTCGCGGTAGAGGACTTCGCCGTCCTTGAAGGCGACCATGAGGATCTGTTCGTCGACGGGGCGGAGCTCGATGAACTTGGTGGCGTGGGCGAGGGACGGAAGGGCGAGCAGGAGGCCCAGCAGAAGTGGGGACGGCGGAACGCGCATGTGCGGTGAGGTGAGGCGGTTGGTGGGGGAAAAGAAAAGTGCCGGCTCGTGGCGATGCGGCAAGACGCGGACCGAGGGAGAACGTTTCGGACGTTGAGGCCACGCTCCCGGCGTGCGCCCCTCCTGGCGCGGGTGCTCGGGGATGGTCGCTGCGGCCGGTGCGTTGGCCGGTGGGGACTGTTTGGTTACTGGCAGGACCGGCGGTGCGCGAAGGCGACGGTGACAGCGGCGCGAAGGCGGCTGGCGGCCTGTTGCGGATCGGTGGCGGCGCAGAGGGCCGAAACGACGGCGATGCCGTCGGCGCCGGCGGCGATGGTGCGGGCGACGTTGGTCAGATCGATGCCGCCGATGGCGACGACGGGAAGCGCGATTTTTCGGCGCAGGGCGGCGAACTCGGCTTCGCCGAGCGCGGCGGCGGCATCGGGCTTCGTGCCAGTCGGAAACAGCGGTCCGAGGCCGACATAGTCCACGGTGCCGTCGATGGTCGGCAGGTCGGCTGCGGAGGTGATCGAAAGCCCGACGATGGCCTCGCGGCCGAGGAGAGCGCGCGCCGCGCCGGGCGGAAGGTCGTCTTGTCCGATGTGGGCGCCGTCGGCGCCGATCGCATGGGCGACATCGAGCCGGTCGTTGACGAGCAGCGGGACGCCGCGCGGGCGCAGGTGCGCGAGCAGCGCGCGCCCGGCCTCGGCGAGCGCGCGGGCCGGGCCGGTCTTGTCGCGGAGCTGGACGATGGTGACGCCGCCCGCGACGGCGGCGGCGACGGTCTCGACGACTCCGCGCCGGGCCGTCATCTCCGGATCGGTGACGAGATAAAGCGAGAGGTCGAAGGGCGAAGGCATGGCGGGCCGAAACTGGCGCGGCGAGCGGCCGCGCGCGAGCTCCGAGAACCGGTCCTCCGGGGGGCATCGGGTGCGGTCGAGTAAAACCGTACATTTTTGTGATACGACCGTATCACGAAAATGTACGGCTCGTTCGCGGGCGACAGGGGTTTCGGCTTTGCCTGGAGGGAAGGCTGCGCAAGAAATACGGTATGCCCATCGCGCTCGCCATCTGTGGAAGTCCCCGCCGCAACGGTAACACCGAGACGCTGCTTCGCCGCTGCCTCGACCGGCTCGCCGCCCAGGGCATCGCTGGCGACTTGGAACTGCTTGCGGGCAAGAACGTGCGCGGCTGCACGGCGTGCGGCGGCTGCCGCGAGGCCAAGGACGGGAGCTGCCCCGGGCAGGCCGGCGACGACTTCGCGCCGCTCTTCGAGAAGATGGTGCGCGCGGACATCATCATCGTGGGATCGCCGGTGTACTTCGGTTCGGCCACGCCCGAGCTGATGGCGCTGCTGGACCGCGCCGGCTACGTGTCGCGCTCCAACGGCCACCTGTTCTCGCGGAAGATCGGCGGGCCGATCGCGGTGGCGCGGCGGGCCGGTCACAACTTCACCTACGCGCAGTTGATGTTCTGGTACACGATCAACGACATGATCGTGCCCGGCTCGACCTACTGGCCGGTGGCGCTCGCCCGGGATCCGGGCGCGGTGAACGAGGATGCCGAGGCGTTGGCGACGGTCGACCGTTTCGCCGACAACCTCGCGTGGCTGGCGGGCAAACTGGGCTGAGGCGTCCGGACGCCGCCGCGGGCGGACATGAATGCGGTTCATGATTGCGGCGCGCGGCGGGAACGTGCGCAATGCCGCGACCCCATGGCACCTCGCATCGGCTTCGACAACGAACGCTACCTGGAACAGCAGAGCGCCGCGATTCTCGAGCGCGTGAAGGGCTTGAACAGCAAGCTCTACCTCGAGTTCGGCGGCAAACTGCTCTTCGACTACCACGCCTCCCGCGTCCTGCCGGGCTTCAGCCCCAACGTGAAGATGCAGCTGCTGCAGAAGCTGCGCGACCAGGTCGAGGTGGTGATCTGCATCTTCGCCGGCGACATCGAGAAGAAGAAGATGCGCGCGGATTTCGGCATCACCTACGACACCGATACGCTCAAGACCATCGACGACCTCCGGGAGTGGAACGTTGTGGTGCGCGCGGTCGTCATCACCCGTTTCGACGAGCAGCCCTCGGCGGTCGCCTTCAAGAACCGCCTCGAGCGCCGCGGCGTGCGCGTCTACACGCATCGCGCGACCCGCGGCTATCCCGCCGATGTCGACACGATCGTGAGCGAGGCCGGCTATGGCGCCAACCCGTGCATCGAGACCGAGCGGCCGATCGTCGTCGTCACCGGTCCCGGCCCGGGCAGCGGCAAGCTGGCGACCTGCCTGAGCCAGCTCTACCACGAGCACCGGCGTGGCGTGAAGGCGCACTACGCGAAGTTCGAGACGTTCCCGATCTGGAACCTCCCGCTCAAACACGAGGTGAACGTCGCCTACGAGGCCGCCACCGCGGAGCTCAAGGACGTCAACCTCATCGACCACTTCCACCTCGAGGCATACGGGCAGCCGGCGGTGAACTACAACCGCGACATTGAGGCGTTTCCGCTGCTGCGCCGGATCATCGAACGCATCACGGGCGAGGCGTCGTTCTACAAATCGCCGACCGACATGGGCGTGAACCGCGCTGGCTTCGGCATCGTCGACGACGCGGCGTGCCGCGAGGCCGGCCGCCAGGAGATCATCCGTCGCTATTTCAACTACGCCTGCGAGTACGCGATGGGGCTGGTCGACAAGGAGACGGTCCACCGGGTCGAGCTGCTGCTCAACGCGCACGGGCTCGCCCCCAAAGACCGCAAGGTCGTCGCCCACGCCCACGAGGCCGCGCGGCTCGGGCAGGAGGCGGGCAAGGGGCGCGGCGGCATCTGCTGCGCCGCGGCGATCGAGCTGAAGGACGGCCGCATCGTCACCGGCAAGAACTCCCCGCACATGCACGCCGCCGCGAGCCTCGTGCTCAATGCCGTGAAGCTGCTGGCCGACATCCCGGACAACATCCACCTGTTGCCGCCGATCGTCACCACCTCGCTCACGCATTTCAAGAAGGACGTGCTCAAGGGGAAGGTGATGAGCCTCGATCTGGAGGAAACGCTCATCGCCCTGAGCATCAGCGCCACCATGAACCACGCGGCGGCCATGGCGATCGAGCAGCTCAAGGCACTCAACGGCTGCGACGTGCATCTCACCCACATCCCAAGCCCGGGCGACGCTACGGGGCTGCGCAAGCTCGGCGTGCAGCTCACCAGCGATCCGGAGTTCGCGACGAAGCTGCTCTATTTCGCCTGAGCCGACGAGGCTGGTCGCCTCGTCGCGCCCCGCCTCGTATGGCGTCGAAGTCGGGGGCGGAGCGGAAGGCGGGCCGTTCGCGGTCCTGCGATGTTCATGGTCCGCATGCTGAGCTGGCTTGCCGCCGCCGGGCGAATGGGCTGGAGTCTTCGGCAGCCCCCACAAGCCATGAACCCCGTCCGCTCCTCGCAACCGGGCCTCAGCACCGGTGAGAAAGTCTGTTGGCTGCTCGCATTGCTCGGCAGCGTGATGACGGTGGCCCCGTTCGCCGCCGAGGACTTCTTCCGCCCGTGGAACGGCGGGCAGTATGCGATGGTCCTGATCGGCCTGACCTTGGCGCTGTCGATGGCGATCTCGACGTTCTATTTCCGGCGGCGGCGGCTCGTGCGCGACGCACTTTTCGACGAGAAGCAATTGCTCGTGCACTGGCGCTACGGCGAGGCGGAGTGGCGGAGTTTCGTGGGCGAGGATTTCGCGCGCGAACGCCGCGACAAGTGGGCGATGTTCCGCATCGTGGCCTTCTTCTGCGTGGTGATCGGCGGCGGTTTCGCGCTCTACGACTGGGAGGGCGGGCGCTGGGTGCTCGGCGTGCTGCTCGGTCTCTGCCTGATCATCGGCGTGGTCATCGTGACGACGACCCGCGGCCAGCGTGCCCGGCGCGAGGCGGGCGGCGGCGAGGCTCGCGTCGGCGAGGACGGGCTCTGGTTGAGCGGCGAACTGCACGTGTGGAACGGCTTCGGCGCGCGCCTCGAGAGCTGCGAGGTGATCGAAGGCCAGCCGCCGTGCATCGAGATCGTGTATTCGACGCCGGCGAAGAACCAGCGGCAGATCAACTCGGTGCGCGTGCCGATCCCAGAAGGTTCTGATGCAGAGGCTGCGCGCATCGTTGTCCACTTCCGACAACAACTCGGTGGGCGTTAGCCTTTGAATCTCGACGCGGGAGCCGTGGCAGGTTCCGGGGCCGAGCTGCGTATCGGTAGCGGGTGCCAGGCGGGGAGGGGCGTGAGGCGACGGTCGCGGCGGTGCGGCCGGATGAGCGGGAAAGGGGGACGCTTCGACACCTGCGGCGCCGGAGCGCGCTGGGATTTCCTGCGATGGTCAGCCGACGATCTTCAGGCGGCGGGTGATCGTGGCGGCGTCGAGCTGATGAAGGGCGTCGAGCAGATGCAGTTGGAGCGAGCCGGGCCCGGGGCTCTTCTCGGCGGCGATCTCGCCGGCGAGGGCGAGGAAGCTCAGGCCGCTGGCGACGGCGGCGAGGCGGTCCTGCTCGACGGCGAGCGCCGCGCCGACGAGGGCGGTGGCGGTGCAGCCGAGGCCGGTGACGCGGGCCATGAGCGGGTGACCGTTGGCGAGGGCGACGGTCTGTATCCCGTCGGTCACGTAGTCGACCGGACCGGTGACGGCCACGACCGCGCCCGTGGCGAGCGCGAGCTGGCGGGCGGGCGAGAGGGCGTCGGCCGAGCTGCGGGTGGAGTCGACGCCCTTGGTCTTCTCCTCGGTGGCGCCGGCGAGGACGAGGATCTCGGAAGCGTTGCCGCGAATACAGGCGGGGCGCTGGCGGGCGAGGGCGGCGGCGGTCTTGGTGCGCAGCGTGGTGGCGCCGGCGCCGACCGGGTCGAGGATCCACGGGATGTTGCGCGCGTTGGCGGCATCGGCGGCCTTCTGCATCGCGGCGATCCACGGGGTAGACAGCGTGCCGATGTTGACGACGAGGGCCTGCGAGAGGGCGACGAACTCCTCGACCTCCTCGATTGCGTGGACCATCGCCGGCGAGGCGCCGAGGGCGAGCAGGGCGTTGGCCGTGTTGTTCATCACGACGTAGTTCGTGATGTTGTGGACAAGTGGCGCGCGCGCGCGGATCGCGGTGAGGACGGCGGAGCAACGTTCGGCGGAGAACATGGCGGAGTTCGTAATCCGGCGGAGTTGATTCGCGAGGAGGAAACGCCGGGGCGAAGCGGGCCGCGGTGCGATGGAGGTGCGCCGACGTCCGCGCGTCGGCGCGAGCGGTGCTTACCGGCGGGGCTGCTGTCGGCGCAGCAATGCGATGGTGGGGAAGACGCGCTTGAAGACGGTGTTCCGGTACTGTTCCAGAAACTGGAGAAACATCTTCGCGGACTTGTTGCCGAAGTCGGTCACGGGGTCGGTCTGCGCGTAGCTCATGAGCTGGGCGCCTTCCTTGAGGTTCCCGAGGGCGGTGATGTAGTCGCGCCAGTACTCGTCGAGGTTGCCGAGCAGGACCAGTCGGTCGAA
The DNA here is from genome assembly GCA_023446735.1 of Verrucomicrobiota bacterium. Taxonomy (GTDB): domain Bacteria; phylum Verrucomicrobiota; class Verrucomicrobiia; order Opitutales; family Opitutaceae; genus CAJCBL01. Next base: position 3,516 of record JAEXPQ010000081.1, on the reverse strand, counting down.
GGCCTTCTGGTCGAAGCCGAGCTGCGCGGCGCACAGGCCGATCGCCTCCTTGTAGAGAGCCACCAGGGGCGGGGGGGCATCGGCGGGCTCCTCTTTGAAGCCGATCGGGAAGGTGTGCTTGAACCAGTCGATGCAGGACTTACCGGTGGCCTGAATCTCCGCGAGGTGCTCCTGGAGGAGTTGTTCGCTCGACAGCGCGCCGTCGACGATGTCGTTGCGCATGGCGAAGATCTGCTGGCGCTGGGTGGAGACGATGTTGTCGAAGGCGACCAGTTGGCGGCGCGCGGCGTGGAAGTAACCGGCGAACTTCTCCTGCGCCTCCTCGACGACCTTGTTGATGAACAGGTGGTGGAGGCCGGCGTCGTCGGCCTTGAAGAAGCCCATGTAGCGGGCGACGGGCACCTTGGCCTCCTTGAGAAGATCGTCCTCGAGCGAGAGGTAGAACTGCACCGAGCCGGGGTCACCTTGGCGGGCGCAGCGGCCGAGGAGCTGTTCGTCGAGGCGGCGCAGGTAGTGGCGGGTCGTGCCGACGATGTGGAGACCGCCGAGCGCGGCCACGCCGGGGGCGAGCTTGATGTCGGTGCCGCGGCCGGCCATCGAGGTGGCGATGGTGATCGCGTCGCGGCGGCCGGCTTGCGCGATGATCAGGGCCTCCTTGGCGTGGTTCTTGGCGTTGAGCACGCTGTGCTCGAGCTGGAGCGCCTTGAGGCGGGCGCTGACGAGCTCCGACTCCTGCACGGAGGAGGTGCCGACGAGGATGGGCCGGCCGGTGGCATGGACCTGCCGGATGTCGGCCATGATGCGGTCGAGTTTCGCGTCCAAGCTCTTGAAATGGAGATCCGGCTGCACGCGGCGGATGCACTTCCGGTGCGGCGGGATCGGGATGACGTCGAGCTTGTAGGTGTGGAGAAACTCGTCGGCTTCGATGCGCGCGGTGCCGGTCATGCCGCCGAGGCACTTGTACTGGCGGATGTAGTTTTGGATCGAGGTCTCGGCGAGCGTCTGTGACTCGGGCGACATGCGCAGACGCTCCTTGAGCTCCACAGCTTGGTGGAGACCGTCGGAAAAATGCCGGCCCGGCAGCGGGCGGCCGGTGTTGGTGTCGATGAGGACGACGGCGCCGTCGCGCACGATGTACTCGATGTCGCGGCGGTAGAGCGCGTAGGCCTTGATGAGCTGGTGGATCGTGTTGAGCTCGTTGGCCACGGTATCCATCTCGACCGAGAGGGCTTCGCGCTGGCGCTGCTTCTCTTCGTCGGACTGGGCGGACTGCTCGAGGCGGCTGATCTGCGCAGAAAGGTCGGGGATGACGAGCGAGTGACCGAGGAGCTTGGCGAACTGTTCCTGGCAGGTATCGGATAGGTGGATCGAGTGGTCGCGCTGGTTGATCGAGTAGAATCCCCGGTTGTGGAGCTGGGCGGTGGCGTGGGAGTTTCCCTCTGTCTTGTCCTGGAACTCCTCCAGCTTCTTGCGGAGCGGCGACTCCATCAGCCACTCCTGCAGGCGCTCGTTGTTCGGGTCGGCCTGCCGGATGAGGTAGAGGTTCCGGCCGAGCTCCGGGTGCGCAAAGTCGCCCGAGGAAACGGCGTCGGCCACGGCCGCCTCGAGGCCGGCGACGTACTTGGCTTGGAGCTTGTGCACCTCGAGCACGGGCTTGTGCAGCCGCGTGTAGAGCGAGAGGTCGGATTCCTTGCGGCCGGAGATGACGAGCGGCGTGCGCGCCTCGTCGATGAGCACGGAGTCGGCCTCGTCGACGATGGCGAAGTCCTGCCCCTGCTGGAGCCGCTGGTCGGCGGCAGTGATCAGACCGTTGTCGCCGAGGTAGTCGAAGATCAATGCCGAGGCGGTGGCGTAGAGCACGTCGCAACGGTAGGCGGCTTGGCGCTGCGCGGCGGTCTGGTTGGGCGCGAGCAGGCCGACGGTGCAGCCGAGTTCGTCGAAGACCGGCTTCATCCAGATCGAGTCGCGCTGGGCGAGGTAGTCGTTGGCGGTGATGACGTGGACCTTCCGCTTGTGTAGGAAACTCAGGTAGGCGGCGACGACGGCCGAGAGGGTCTTGCCCTCACCGGTGCCCATCTCGGCGATCTGGTTGTGGAAGAGCACGAGGCCTCCGAGAATCTGCGAGTCGAATGGCAGGATACGCCAGATGACGTTCTCCTCCAGAATCTGGAAGCTGCGGCCTTCGAGCCGGTCGCAGGCAACGAGGACGTTGGCGCAGGCGTCGACCAGGCTCGGTTTGGGCTGCTGGAGCAGCTCGGCGGTGAGCGAGGCAGGATCGGAGGCGCGCAACGCCTGCTGGCGGCGGCGGATGGCGGGAAGGAGAGCCCGGTAGCGGTTGAGGATGCGCTGGCGCGAGAAATTGGAGAAGAAATCGAGGACGGCTTTCATGAGCTGACGATTGGCGGCTGAACGATGGTCGCCGGCCGCGGGTTCGGCGCGGGCTCGGCGGCGGGACGCGTCCGCACGGGAGCGGAGGCGGGACGGCTTCGGGACGCGATGTGATCGCGTGGTGAAACCCAGGTGTCGGTGCGCGCTGACGGCGCGCGCACCGCGGATCGTTCTCAGATTCGCAGCTCGATCGTACCGACCAGGGTAGGCCGGGGCGGCGCCACCGCGGTGGCGAGAGATTGGACGCGGCAGTGGGCCGCGCGGAAAGGGTTCGCCCCGAGGCGGGAGGCGCCGGGCGCCTCCGCGAGGAGTCTGCCCTTGAGGTGCGCGTGCGGCGCCGAGCCGTCGGGGTGGGCGTAATCCAGCAGCGCGCACGTGGCGGCCAGTTGGTTGACCAAGGCGGCATGGCGCGTGCCCGTTGCCGGTGTCGCCGCACACTGCTGGGCCGGTGTGCCGGCGAGCAGGAGCATGGACACCGTCAGCCACGCGAAGACGATGGCGATGGGTGACGGTGCCGCGCGCATGGCGATCATCACGTTTCGGAGGGCAGGCCTTGTCAACCGTTGCCAGCCGGAGGGGCGGCACGGACGCGAGGTCCGGCCCTACAATCGGACTGCAGGAACCCGGCTCAGATCAGGCCGAGCTTCATCTTCCCTTCCTCGGAAATCATGTTCTGGTTCCAGACCGGCTCCCAGACGATGCGCACGTCGGCTTCGTCGACACCGGGCACCTGCATGAGCTTGGTCTTCGCGTCCTCGGCGATCGCCGGGCCCATGCCGCAACCGGGGGCGGTGAGGGTCATCGCGACGTCGACCTTGTGGCCGCCCTGTTCGCGCTTGGTGACCTCGAGCGAGTAGACGAGACCGAGATCGACGATGTTCACCGGGATTTCGGGATCGTAGACGCTGCGCAGCTGGTTCCAGAGGAGTTCCTGGTCGGGCGCACCGTCGGCGCCGACCTTGGCGTCGGCGAAGTTGCTGGTCTGCGCCTGCTCGCCGATTGCGTCGGCGTACTGGCCGTCGAGGCGGGCCATGCCGAAGTCGCCCATGATCGTGAAGCTGCCGCCGAGGGTCTGCATGAGGGAGACCTTCCCGCCGGCGGGGATGATGAACTTGTTCCCGTAGGGAA
>JAEXPQ010000037.1 GCA_023446735.1 Verrucomicrobiota bacterium | reverse complement strand
GCGGCTCACCAGCCGCGGCCCGCCGCCCACCGCAGCAGTGCGTCGAGGAACAGAATACGCAGCGCCACCTCGCCGAAGAAGGCGAAGGCCTTCGCCACCAGCACAGTCGGGATGACGGTGAAACGTTCCTTCGTGAAGCCGAAGTGGTGCACCGTCACCACCATCACCAGCGCCGTCACGACCGCCTGCGGCCCCAGCATCGCGGTCAGGCCGCCCGACAGCGGCCCCGTGACGATCATCGCGGCCACCACAAGCGCATCGATGACGACGATCGCGAGAAAGCCGCCGGACATCGCGCTCTCGTAGAAGATCTTCATCCCGAGGCGCAACGCGATCGCGGTCGCCACCAGGTGAAGCAGCAGCGTGGCCGCGAGCACCGTGGCGGGGTTGTCGCTCGGCGCCACGACCTCCGGGACCGCCGCAGCCGCCGGGGGCTCGACGGGCGCCGCGCCCAGCGCCGTCGTCAGCACGAGGAAGACGACCACCACGAGAACGAACAGCCAAAGGCGCGAATGGAGCATCATGGCGACCCCCGTTGCGGACCGAGACCCGGTGAATCTTCGCGGTAGGATACGCCCGACCCGACCGCGACGCCACCGCCACGAGCACGTTTCGCACCGCCGCCCCGGCACCGACCGGCCTAACCTCCCCCGCTGGTCAGCAACCGCACCACCTCGCCGGCCGCGGCAAAACCGAAGGCGCCGGTCACGAAGGTGGCGCTGCCCAGCCCGTTCTCGCAATCGAGCTCGGTCGGCGCGCCGGGCTCCTGCGTGGCGCACACGCTGCCGTCGGCCCACGGATACACCGGGCGCTCGGGCGAGTACACGCACCGCACGCCGAACTGCGAACCCTCGCCGCGGGGGAACCCATGCCGCTCGCGCAGGCGCTTGCGCACATAGCGCAGCAGCGCGTCATTCTCCGCGTCGCCGAGATCCGCGACCTTCACCCGCGTGCCGTCGCGTTTGCCGGCGCTGGCGCCCACGGTGAGCGCGGCCAGACCGCGCTCGCGGCATTGCCAGAGGGCGAGCAGCTTGTGTTGCAGGCTATCGGTGGCATCGACGACAAAGTCGAACCGCGGCGCGAGGATGCGCTCGAAGTTCTCCTTCGTGAAGAACTCGACCACGGGCTCCACCCGACAGGCCGGGTTGATGCCGCGAACCCGCTCGGCGAGCACCACGGCCTTCGGACGGCCGACCGTGTCGCTGAGCGCCGGCAACTGGCGGTTCACATTCGTCACGCACACCTCGTCGAGGTCGACGATCGTCAGCGCGCCCACGCCGCTGCGCGCGAGCGCCTCCACCGTCCAGGAGCCCACGCCGCCCAGCCCAATCACGCACACGTTCGCCGCGGCGAGGCGTTCCAGCGCGGCGCGACCGAGCAGCCGTCCCACGCCGCCGAAACGGCGGAGGTGGTCTGCGGATAACGGCACGCTCTGTGCATCGGAGGCGCTCATGTTGCGTTCGCGCATCACACGAAACCCCGGCCGCCAGGCAATCGCGCTTTGCGATTGGCGAATGGAGGTTTCCTCCTAACGTCCCGCCATCGCCCTACCCGGCGTTCCCACCCACCACGTCTTCACTCACCGCTCCCGCGCCGCGCGGCCGCCCTCGGCGGACGCCGCCCGCGACCATCCCCGTGACTCCCTCTGGCGAGCGCGCCCTCCCACCAGGCGCACCGGCCACGTCCCGAGCCTCCGTCGATGCGACGGACGCCGCTGCGCTTTCCGCGTACTCGGCGGAACGCCTCCGTCTGCTCGAGTCCGCAGTCGTGAACTCCTACGACTCGATCGTCATCACCGACGCCGGATCGCCCGAGTCGCCCAAGCCGCGCATCGTTTTCGTCAACCACGCCTTCAGCCGGCTCTCCGGCTACACCGCCGAGGAAGCGCTCGGCCGGTCGCCCGCCCTCCTGCAGGGCCCGGCCAGCGACCAAGCCGAGATCGCGCGCATGCGCTCCTGCCTCGCCCGCGGCGAGGTTTTCACCGCCGAGCTGATCAACTACCGCAAGGACGGCACGCCCTTCCACGTCGAAGCGCGCATCATGCCGATCCGCGACCAGACCGGGCGCCTCTCCCATTGGGTCGGCGTCCAACGCGACATCTCGGCGCGCAAACAGGCCGCGGCCGAACGCGAGAGGCTCGAGGCCCGCCTGCGCGAAAAACAGAAGCTCGAGAGCCTCGGCGTGCTCGCCGGCGGCGTGGCGCACGACTTCAACAACCTGCTGACGATCATCCTCGGCAACGCTTCGCTCGCGCGCCTCGACACCCGCAACCCCGAGTCGATCGAACAGAATTTGCGTCACATCGAGGCCGCCGCCGTCCGCGCCGCCGACCTTTGCCGCCAGATGCTCGCGTACTCCGGCAAGGGCCGCTATCTCGTCCGGCCCGTCGACCTCAACGCCGTCCTCGCCGAGACGGCCGACCTGATCCGCTCCACCACCGGGCGCGAGCGCGCGATCGCCCTCGCCCTCGGCACCGGCCTCCCCGCGATCCGCGCGGATGCCTCGCAACTCCAGCAGGTCGCCATGAACCTCCTCATCAACGCCGCCGAGGCGACCGAGGCGGGCAGCGGCCGGATCCGCGTCACCACGGTCCAACGTCACCTCGAGTCCAGCCGCCTCGCCCAGGCCCACCTCGGCAACGATCTGCCCGCGGGCGACTACGTCGTCCTCGAGGTCGCCGACAATGGCTGCGGCATCCCGACCGAGATCCAGGAGCGCATCTTCGATCCGTTCTTCACCACCAAGTTCACCGGCCGTGGGCTCGGGCTCGCCGCCGTGCTGGGCATCGTGCGCGCCCACCAGGGCGCCATCGAGGTCGAGAGCCGCCCCGGCGAAGGGGCCCTTTTCCGGGTGTTCCTTCCCGCCTGTGCCGATCCCGCCGCCCCGGCCGCGGCGCGCCGCCCGCCGCCTTCGCTCGCCGGCGCCGGCCGCACGATCCTCATCGCCGACGACGAACGCGTGCTGCGCGAGACCATGCGCGACTTCCTGCTCTTCCTCGGCTTCAAGGTCCACCTCGCCGCCGATGGCCGCGAAGCCGTGGAGCTCTACCGGGCCCACCACGGCAACGTCTCCGCCGTCCTGCTCGATCTCTCGATGCCCAACCTCGACGGTGCCGGCGCCCACGCCGAGATGCGCGCGATCGATCCCGCACGCCCCGTCATCCTCATGAGCGGCTACAGCGAGGACGAGGCCGTGCAGCGCTACGCCGCCCGCGGCATCGCGCGTTTTCTCCAGAAGCCGTTCTCGATGGAATCGCTGCTCGCGACCCTCGCCGCCGTGATCGAGGCCCGCTGACCGGTCGCAGCCGGACTTCGCGGGCTCCACTCGCCGCGGGGCCCTATCGCGAGCCCGCCCGCGAATCGCCGACCTCCGCGACGGCCGGTTCCGGCTCCGCCGCGGAGCGACGCTGCCGGCGGAAGGGCGTGCGGAACGAGAGAAACGTGAGGCTGCGCCAGAGCCATTCGAGCGGGCCGTAGTGGAAATTCTCGAGCCACCGGCGCGACACGGCGCACTGGAGGACGAGGAAGCCGACGCCGAAGAGGACACTGGGAAACTCGCCGAGGTGCCGGAAGAGGCCGAAGCCGAAATGGTAGAAGAGCGTCATACCCACCAGCGACTGGGTGACGTAGTTGGTCAAACTCATGCGGCCGTAGGGCGCGAGCAGATGCAGGACGCGTTGGCAGCCGGTGCCGTGGTAGAGCAGGACGAAACCGGCGGCCCAGACGGTCATCTGCGCGAGGTGGCCGTAGGAGTTGAGCAGTCGGCGCAGGATCCCGCGCGGGGCGTCGGCCAGGCCCCAGCCGGGAGCGAGTCGTTGCAGCACCAGCACAAAGACGAGCGCCGCGCCGCCGACCGCGAGCGCGCGCCACGCGAGACGCAGACCGCGCTCTCGGTCCTCGAAGAACCGACCGCGGCCGAGCAGCAGGCCCCAAAGGAAGAGCCCGAACATCTGGAGGTAGCGGCCGTTCTCGATCGACCACGACCACCGCGCCTGCACGCCGGTCCAGAGGTTGACCTTCAGGACCTCGAGCAGGCCCTCCTGAGAGAACACAGCGCCGAGTTTCCGGTAGTAGCCGCCCACATCGAAGCGGGAGGGTGCGTAGGCGGGATCGATGAAGGCGTGGCCCAGTTGCCACAGGAACACCGGTTGCACCAGGAACACGGCCGACAGCGCGACCAGCCAGCGCGTGGGCACCCGGTAGAGCAGCGCCAAGGGCAGGCCGAGAACCGCGAGCATCGTGAGGATCTCGCCGCAATAGAAGACGCCGAATAGGTAGCCGATGATCGTCAATACGCAGAGGCGCCAGACAAAGCGCCCGCGGAAATCGAGACCGCGGCGCGCGGCGCGGTCGAGGATGAGAAAGAAGCTCAGCCCGAACATCATCGCGAAGATCGCGTAGGCCTTGCCGCCGAAGAGGAAGAACGCGACCTCGCGCGCGCCGTGGTCGAGTACGAGCAGCCAAGCGGGGCGATGCTCGGGAAAGGCACCGAACTCGAAGTGCTCGACGCAGTGCAAGAGGAACAGCCCAAGCAGGGCGGAGCCGCGTAGGGCATCGACGATCTCGAAACGTTGGGGCCGGTCGGCGGCGGGAGGGGACGCGGACATGGAGAGGGGTGGTTCAGAAAACTCGTAACAGAGGGGAGGCGACGGAGGGAGCACAGCGCGGAACTCGGTGAAACGGAAGCGTGTTCCAGTCCGTTCACCCGATTTGGGGAGGCGCTCCGGCGCTGCCCGCGGATGGACACGGTCCGAACGCGAGGTCCGACCCTACGCGCAAGCGTGGAGCGTCGCGCAGCGAAGGCGCGAAGTCAGCCGAAGTCAGCGGCGCAGGAGCAGGAAACGCTCGCGGTCGGTGAGGTCGCGCTTGGACTCGATGGCGGAGTAGCCGAATGGCGCAGCAAACTGCGTGAGCGAGGCGTGTTGGGCGATTCCGGTCTCGAGAGCGAGCAGGCCGCCGGGGGCGAGGAACGCAGGTGCGCCGCGGATGATCGTCTCAAGATCGGCGCGGCCGTCGCGCTCGGCGACGAGGGCGGTGACGGGATCGTGGTCGCGGACCTCGGGCTCGGCCTCGGCCACCTCGGTCGCGGTGAGGTACGGCGGATTGGAGACGATGAGCTGGAACGGCGGCTCGCCGGCGAGCGCGACGAACCAGTCGGACTCGACGAACGCGACGCGGTCGGCGAGGGCGAGTTTCTGCGCGTTCTCGCGGGCGAGCGCGAGGGCCTCGGCGCTGCGGTCGACGGCGACCACGGCGGCCTCGGGCCAGAACTTCGCGAGCGCCAGGGCGATGGCGCCGGTTCCCGTGCCCAGATCAAGGATGCGCGCCGGCGCGGCGGGAACGGCTTGCGTGACCAACTCGAGGAGCAGCTCGGTCTCGGGGCGCGGGACGAGGCCGCGGCGGTCGGTCTTGAGCTTGAGGTCGAAAAAGTCGGTTTCGCCGAGGATATGCTGGAGCGGTTCGCGTTGGCCGCGGCGTTTCACCAGCGGACGAATGACATCGAGCTCGGCGTCGGTGAGTTGGCGCTCGAACTGGAGGTAAAGATCCATCCGGCGCAGCTTGAGCGCGTGGGCGACAAGCACCTCGGCATCGAGCCGCGCGCTATCGATCCCCTTCGCGCGGAAGAAGTCGGTGGTCTTGCGGAGGATCTCGAGGAGGGGCTGCATTCGGAGGACGGAGGGCGGGCGCCAGAGAGCAGAAGGCGGAACGGGGAGGACGGAGAACGACAGAGAATCGCGAAGGGAACAAAGGTTGGAGAAGAGGCAGGACGACGGAGGGGAGACTGGGTCTTCGTTCTCTTCGTTACCTTCTCGGGAGATTCCGCGGCTTGGGCTCAGTCCTCGTCGTCGGCGCGACGACGGGGGTTGACGGGCTGGCCGGTGAGGGCGGCGAAGCGCTCCTCGAAGTCGACGCGCTGGAGCTCGGCGATGAGCGGGGCGATGTTGCCCTCCATGATCTGCGGGAGGCTGTGGAGCGTGAAGCCGATGCGATGGTCGGTACAGCGGCTCTGCGGGAAATTGTAGGTTCGGATACGCTCGGAGCGGTCGCCGGTGCCGATTTGGCTGCGGCGCTGGGCGGCGTATTTCGCGCGCTCCTTCTCCTCCTCGAGCTGGAGCAGGCGCGAGCGCAGGACGGACATCGCGCTGGCCTTGTTCTTGAGCTGGGAACGGCCGTCGGCGCAGTACACCATCAGGCCGGTGGGCTTGTGGATGATCCGCACGGCGGAGTCGGTGGTGTTGACCCCCTGCCCGCCCGGGCCGCTGGCGCGCTGCACGGTGATCTCGAGGTCCTGCGGATCGATCTTCACGTCGACCTCCTCGGCCTCGGGCAACACGGCCACGGTGACGGTGGAAGTGTGGATTCGGCCGCTGCCCTCGGTGACGGGCACACGCTGCACGCGGTGAACGCCGCTCTCGAACTTGAGCTGCTTGTAGACCTCGGTGCCGGTGACGAGGAAGATGGCCTCGCGGCAGCCGCCGCGCTCGCTCGGGCTGGTGGAGAGCGGCTCGACCTTCCAGCCGCGGCTTTCCGCGTATTTCTGATACAGGCGGGCGAGCTCGGCGGCGAACAGCGCGGCCTCCTCGCCGCCGGTGCCGGCGCGGATCTCGAAGACGGTGTTGCGCGAGTCGGTGGGCTCGGGCGGGATCATCGCCACGAGCACCTCGCGTTCGAGGGCGTCGCGACGGACGGCGAGCGCGGGCAGCTCGGCCGCGGCGAGCTCGCGCAGGTCGGCGTCGGCGGACGGGTCCTTGGCGAGGGCGGTGTTCTCAGCGAGGTCGCGGCCGAGGCGCTGCCACTCGGCGTGTTTCTCGAGGAGGGTGGCGAGGCGCTGGTTCTCGCGGGTGACCTCGGCGGCGAGGCGCGGGTTGGCGTAGAAGCCCGGGTCGGCCATCTGGGCATCGAGCTCTTCTTTGCGCCGGCGAAAAGGCGCGATGTCGGGCAGGGCGGGCATGTGGCAGTCCGGGAAAATGTGCGTTGCGGAGGCGAGGGCATGGGGCTTTTCTGCGGCGGAGGCAAGGCCGCGGCCGAGATCCCGGCGCGGCGACCCGCTTCTCCCGCCCATGGCCACCACGCTGTTCACGCAAAACACCATCGCCTGCATCTGGGACTTCGACAAGACGCTCATCCCGGAATACATGCAGAGTCCGCTCTTCCGCCGGTTCGGAATCGTGGAGGCGGATTTCTGGCACGAGACCAACGCGATGATCGAGGAGTACCGCAAGCGCGGCTACCACGTGTCGGGGGAGAACGGTTACCTCAACCACCTCCTGACATACGTGAAGCACGGGAAACTGGCGGGGTTGAACAACAAGATCCTGCGCGAGTGCGGGCGCGACATCCGCTTCTACCCGGGTCTGCCCGAGTTCTTCGTGCAGTCGCGCGAATGGGTGCGCGAGAAGCCGGAGTTCCAGAAACACGACCTGAAGCTCGAGCACTACATCGTGAGCACCGGCCTGGCGGAGATGATCCGCGGCTGCGCGATCGCGCCCTACGTGGACGGGATCTGGGCCTGCGAATTCATCGAGAACCCGCTTCCGCCCGGCTTCATGGGCCAGAAGGAGCTCGAGATCGAGGCGGAGGCCGAGATCGCGCAGATCGGCGCCGTGATCGCCAACACGCCCAAGACGCGCGCGCTCTTCGAGATCAACAAGGGCACGAACCGCAACGCCGAGATCGACGTGAACGCGAACATCGCCCCGGAGGACCGCCGCATCCCGTTCCAGAACATGATCTACATCGCCGACGGCCCGAGCGACGTGCCGAGTTTCTCGGTCGTGCGCAAGAACGGCGGCAAGGGTTACGCCGTCTACAACCCCGACAACGCGGCCGAGTTCGAGCAGAACGACCGGTTGCGGCAGGTCGGCCGCATTGACCACTACGGCCCGGCCGACTACTCGCCGACCAGCCAGACGACGCGTTGGCTGAAGATGCACGTGCAGGCGATCGGCACACGCATCGTGGCCGACCGCGAGAGCGCGATGTCGGCCAAGGTCTCGCGGCCGCCCAGACATCTGAACGCAAAGCCGGACAAGAAAAACCCTGCACAGCCAAAGGCGGTGCAGGGCGAGTTGTTGGCGGAGTAAACGTCCGGCGGGCGGTTGCCGACGGCCGGAAGCCGGGAAACCGCAATATCCCTTGGCGGGAAGCCGGTGCGGCGGGGCGCCCGGCTCCTTTGCTCCCTCAAGGTGTGAGGACGATGCGCTCCATCGGCGCGCGCTGGCTGATCGAAACAGCGATGGTCGAGCGCTCCAGTTCGCGAGCGACATTCAGGACTCGCTGGGCGTACTGGCGGCTCGCGCGCGGCACGCGACCGGAGGTCACGGCACCGATGCCGGCATTCCAAGCGAGCGCGATGTTGTAGGTCGTCGGCTGGATGCCATTGCGCCGCAACTGCACGGCAAGCCAGTCGTAGTGGGCGACGGCAACCCGGTCGGCGTGGGCCCGGTTGAGGGCGTTGCGGAACGGGAGCCGGCTATGCATCCGCCACGTGGTCTGGCGGAACTGATAGGCTCCCAACTCTCCATGGGCACCCGGCTGCGGGTTGTTGTGCGGGTTCTCGATCAGGTGGATGGCCTGAAGGGTTTCCCACTGTTCGGCAGCTCGAAGGCTACTCGCGATGCTGAAGAGCATCACAGCCACAAGGAGTCGGATGAGTTGTCGGATCATAGCGTGTCTTTCTGTTCGGTGTTGCGTGGCCACTGGCTGGTGTGGCCGCGGGCACTGGACTTGACCTGCTTTTTACGGCAGGGCGCGGACAAGTAGCCGCACCGACTCCTCCGACAAGCCCTCAGTTTCCTACCGCCCCCGGGGATGATACCGGGAGTGCTGCTCGGTGAGCCGCGATGTCTCGACCGAAGTGTAAATCTGGGTGGTGCCGATATCGGCGTGGCCCAGCATCTCCTGGATCGCCCTTAAATCAGCTCCACCCGACAATAGATGCGTCGCAAATGAGTGCCTAAGCAAATGAGGCTTAACGTTCTGTGTCAGCCCCGCCTTCCGGGCGTACCCCTTGATCAACGCCCAGATCGTCTTGCGCGAAATCGCCCGGCCCCGCTCCGACAGGAAAACCGCGCTGCCCGTCCGCGGTTTCACGAGCCCCGGACGTCCCGCCGCGAGGTAGGTGCCGACCGCTTCGGCGGCCTGCTGACCAACCGGCACCACCCTCTCCTTCGCGCCCTTGCCGAAGACGCGCACAAACCCCTGTTGGAGGTCGATTTGTTGCAGGTTCAGTCCCGCCAACTCCGACACCCGCAGACCACTCGAATAGAAGAGCTCAAGGATGGCGCGATCCCGCAGCCCATGGACGGTACCGGCGGTGGGCGCCAGCAGGAGCTTTTTCATGTCGGCAATGCCGAGTGTCGCCGGGAGCTTTCGGACCACTTTCGGACCCTCCACAAGCTCCGTAAAATCTTGCCGACAAACGCCTTCCTTCACCAGGTAACGTGCCAAGACCCGAGCCGCCGAGAGTTTTCGGGCCACACTCGCCACCGCCGCCCCCCCCTCGGAGAGCCGATAGAGCCAGTCCGACACATTTCCGCCCACTACCCCATTCCAGTTTGTAATACCCCTCAGAAACAGCGCTTCCGCGAACTGGCCCAAGTCGGTCTGATAGGCCGAGAGGGTGTTGCGGGACAGGCCACGCTCCAACTCGAGGAACGCGAAAAAGCGCTGCAACGGCTCGTGCAAAGAGTCGGGTAGCGCGGCTACGGGCGCCGACGCCCGCGGGGGGTTGCGTTGCGCGCCGGGCATGGCACCGAAGCCCGGCCGAAGCTCAGCGGCGGCGGTACTGCGGCGCACCCGCCGGGGCCTGCGTGCGCACGCGATAGGTGATACGCGCCTTCTCGAGGTCGTACGGGCTCATCTCCATACGCACCATGTCGCCCGCCATGATCTTGATGAAATGCTTCCGCAACTTGCCCGAGATGTGCGCCAAGACCACATGGCCGTTGGTCAGCTCGACCCGGAACATCGTGCCCGGGAGCACCGCGACGATCTTGCCTTCAACCTCGATCGATTTGTCGTCAGCCATGAGTAGAGAGCACCAAGAGGAGAAGTGAACGGGAATGCATGCGTGTCGTGGACAAGAGCTTGCGGGAAAGCCATTGAATCCCCCGCGCGCCTCGGTAAGTCAAGGCTCCATTCGCCGCCGCCCTCGATGAGCTCCTCCTCCGCCGACCGTCTCGAGTGTCCGTTTCCGAAGCTGCATCTTTCGCAGCTGTATCGGGATGAACGGTTCTTCATGAGCCTCGCCTACAATCAGGCCGTCGACGCTTGGCGCGAGGACGAGGTGCCGATCGGCGCCGTGATCGAACGCGGCGGCGAGATCATCGGCGCCGCGCACAACCAGGTCGAACACTCCGACGATCCCACCGCCCACGCCGAGATCCTCGCCATCACGCAGGCCGCGCGCGCCATCGGCGACTGGCGCCTCGAGGAGGCCACGCTCTACGTCACCAAAGAACCATGTCCGATGTGCTCCGGCGCCACGATCATGTCGCGCCTCAAGCGGGTGGTTTTCGCCGTGCCCGATCCGAAGATGGGCTGCCTCGGCGGCGCCACCGACCTCGCCGCGCTGCCGCGCGTCAACCATCGCCCCGTGCGCGAATCGGGCGTGCTCGAGACCGAGTGCCGCGAACTGCTCCAGGCCTACTTCCGTCTCAAACGCGCCACGCCCGCCGCCGAGGACACCGCGGCGCCGTGAGCCGGGCCCCGGTCGCTTATCCTGCCGCGCGCCGCCATTAGCCGCGCCGTCATCTGGGGCCGTCGTTTGACGTCGCCGCCTCTCGGCGACACCTTCCCGGCCATCCATTCACCCTGAACCAGGAAACAACCATGCCATTCGAACTGCCCAAGCTGCCCTACGCCTTTAACGCCCTCGAGCCGCACATCGACGCTCGGACGATGGAGATCCACTGGAGCAAGCACCACCAGGCGTACATCAACAACGCCAACAACGCCCTCAAGGACCAGCCCGCCCTCGCCGCGCTCGATGTCCTCGCACTCATCTCCGACCTCTCCAAGGTGCCCGAGGCGATCCGTGGCGCGATCCGCAACAACGCCGGCGGCCACGCCAACCACTCGTTCTTCTGGCAAATCCTCGCCCCGGCCGCCGGCGGCGCCCCGAAGGGCCAGCTCGCCGCCGCGATCGACGCCTCCTTCGGCTCCTTCGACAAATTGAAGGAGGAGTTCGCCAAGGCCGCCACCACCCGCTTCGGCTCCGGCTGGGCCTGGCTCGTGGTGACCGCCGACAAGAAGCTCGCGATCGGGTCCACCGCCAACCAGGACAGCCCGCTCATGGGCAAGGCGATCGCCGGTTTCGAGGGCAAGCCCGTCCTCGGCCTCGACGTCTGGGAGCACGCCTACTACCTCAACTACCAGAACCGCCGGCCGGACTACGTCACCGCGTTCTGGAACGTCGTGAACTGGGACGCCGCCGAGGCCAACTACCTCGCCGCCCTCAAGTAGCTCTTCGGCCGGGCCTTTCCGCCCACGCCATACACCAAGCCGCGCGAATCGTTCGCGCGGCTTTTCGTTTCTCCGTCGGGTCTCCGTGTCGCGAAACGGTGCCGCTCTGCGAGGCACGCCCCGGAGGTCCGGTCTCCGACCGGACACTTTGGATTCACGCCGGCCGGTCGCCTTCCGGCGCTACCGTGGTTGATGCGCAGGCCAGCGCGCACGCTCGTTGGCCCACGCCGAGCCAACAGCGCCCGCTCAGCGCTTCAGGTAGTTCGCCTGCGAGACCTGGCCGATCGAGGAAGGACTAATCGTCGTCGCCCGGCCGGTCTCGGTATCGAGAATTTTGAGCTGGCGACTGGCACCCGAGCGCAGGGTGTAAACCAGGTGGCGGCCGTCAGCCAGCCAGCAGGGCTCGATGGCGTCGCCGCCGCCCTTGGTCACGATCCGGCTCTGGCGCGTGGCCATATCGTAGACCGCGACCTGAAACCCGCCGCCCACGCCGCAGGTGAAGGCGATCATGTTCGGCTTCGCGCGGCTCCAGTCGGGCTCGGCGCAGTAGCCGCTGATGTTGGTCGGCACGGCCGTCATCGCGCCGCCAGCGGCGGACATCGTGTAGAGCGCCGGGCGACCGCCGCGGTCGGAGGTGAAGATCAGGCGGGAGCCGTCGGGCGACCAGCACGGGCTGGCCTCGATGCCGGGGGAATTGGTCACGCGGCGGAAGCCCTGGCCGCTCGCCGGGCCGATGAAGATCTCCTGGTTGCCGCCCGCGGAGAGCACCGCGGCCACGCGGCCGCCATCGGGACTGAAGCGGCCGCCGGAGTTGGTGCCCTTGTACGAGGCGACCTTGGTGCGCTGCCCGGTGCTCGGGCTCATCACGTAGATGTCGGGCGTACCGGTGCGGAAGAAGGTGGTGTAGATGATCCGCGAACCGTCCGGCGACCAGCGCGGCGTGAGGGCGTGCGCGTTGTCGTGGGTGATCTGCGACGCCTCGCCGAAGAACAGATCCGAGGTGTAGACCTCGCGCTTGCCCGTGCGCTCGCTGATGAACGCGAGCCGGCCGGCGAAGTAGCCCGGCAGCCCGGTGAGCTGCTGCACGGCGACATCGGCCGCGCGAAAAAGCGCGTTGCGCGTGCTCGTTCCGCTCACGACCTGCGTGAAGACGCTGCGCGCCGGGCTGCCCGCGGTGATCTCGAGCCGCACCTGGTTCGGGCCGGCGGAGGTGAAGTTGAGCGTGTGGCCCGCGCCGGTCGGCGGCAGGCGGAAGGCGCCGTGCGTCTTGAACGCCGTCGTCGCCAGCCCGGTCAGCTCCGGCGAGCCGGCGATCTTGACGGCCTTCGACTTCAGATCGGCCTGCAACTCGACAGTGAGTTCCTTCTGGCTCTGCGCCACGGCCGAGACCGCCAGCGCGCCTGCGAACACGAGGGAAATAAGCGTGCGAAACATGATGAAAAAGGGTCTGCGATGGCTCCGGCAAATTTGGTTTACAGGACCTCCGGCGCCACCAAGGTGCACTCCGCACCTTTCGCCGGCGTTTGGCAAGGCCGTTGACGCCGGCAAACCATCGTTGTTCCCACCGTGTCTCCCGACGAACTGAAGGATCTCCTCAAGCAGGTGAAATATCCCGGCTTCAGCCGCGATATCGTGTCGTTCGGCCTCGTGCGCGGCGCCGCGCTGATCGACGGCACCGCCCGCGTGTCGCTGCAGATCACCACCGCCGACCCGCAGGTCCCGCAACAACTCCGCCAGGACATCGAGGTGCTGCTGCGCGGCCGTCCCGGCGTGCGCGAGATCGTGGTCGACATCGCCGTATCCGCGCCCAAGACACCGCCGCGCCCCGTGCAGTCCGCCGCCGCCGCGCCCGGCGCCGGCGCGCCGCTGGCGGGCGTGCGCAAGATCGTGGCCGTGGCCAGCGGCAAGGGCGGCGTGGGCAAGAGCACGCTGGCCGTGAACCTCGCCTGCGCGCTCGCCGCCGAGCTGCGCACCCGCGGCGGCAAGGGCGTGGGCCTGATGGATTGCGATATCCACGGCCCCTCGGTGCCGCTCATGATGGGCCTCTCCGGCCAGCGCCCCGGTCTCATGGAGGAGCAGAAGATGCTCGTGCCGCTCGTGGCGCACGGCGTGAAGGTCATGTCGATGGGCCTGCTCATCACCGACGACACGCCGGTCGTCTGGCGCGGGCCGATGATCACCTCCGCGATCCGCAATTTCATCCAGAACGTCCTCTGGGGAGAGCTCGACGTACTCGTCGTCGACCTCCCGCCCGGCACGGGCGACGCGCAGCTCACGCTCGCGCAGACCATCCCGCTCGACGGCGCCGTGATCATCACGACCCCGCAGCTTGCGGCGACCCAGGTGGCCGCGCGCGGCGGCTCGATGTTCAACCAGGTGAATGTGCCGATCCTCGGCATCGCCGAGAACATGAGCTGGTTCGAGGATGCCGCCGGCAACCGCGTGGCCCTCTTCGGCGAGGGCGGCGGCGAACAGGCGGCCCGACAGCTCGGCACGACGTTGCTCGGCCAGATCCCGCTCTTCCCCGAGATCCGCGCCGCGGCCGATGCCGGCACGCCGATTGTCGTCGCGCAACCGCAGCACCGCGCCTCCACCGCGTACCGCGCGCTCGCCCAGGCTGTGCTCGCCAAACTCGGCTGAAACGATCGGTTTCGCGCAAATGGGTAAAGCCTAGCTTTGACAGCCCCCGGGCGAGTCCTAGCATTCCGCGAAAAATGCAGCCCACCAACGAAGAGATCTTCGCGGCTTTGCGCACCTGTCGCGACCCGGAGATCCCCGTCAACCTGGTCGATCTCGGGTTGGTCTACGGGGTGGAAATTGGTGCGGCCCAGCCCGAGGGTTCGGAGGTCAAGGTCCGCTTGACCCTCACCTCTCCCGGCTGCCCGATGTCCCACATGATCGTGGGCGATGTGCAGCGGAAGTTGCAGTCGGTGCCCGGAGTGCGGACGGTCCGCACAGAAATTGTTTGGGAGCCAGCTTGGCACCCGGGCATGATTTCCGAAGAAGGCCGCAAGCAGCTGCAGCTCGCTTCCTGACCCCCCCACATGAACGCCGCGCCCCGCCCACCCGAGAACCGCGACTTCGTGAAGCAGTCGAGTCTGTATCAGGAATTCCTCGCCGAGCGGGAGGAGATCCTGAAGCACAAGTGGCTCGAATCGGAACGGCTCGGCTACGACATCGGCTTCGAACGCGCCCTGCTCGACTGGATCCGCAAACATCGCGACAGCTGGCGCGCCAGCCGTCGCTCCCAGAGCGAAGGCGAACGCCGCGCGGGCTGATCGGCCGGGCCCCGGCATCGCGCCCCGGGGCGACGATGCCGCTGTTCGGGCAAGCCCGCCTGTTCGCCCCCATGGCGACCTACGGCGCGGACGGCACCTGCGCGCAGACCGCGGCGCCGTCCTCCCCCGTCTGGATCTGCGGACACAACGAAGGCCGTCCCGCAGGACGGCCTTCGTTGTGAAAGATTCGGAGAACCGAACCCGGAGCTTACTTGATCTCCTTGTGGACCGTGTGGCGCTTGAGGAAGGGGTTGTACTTCTTCTTCTCGATGCGCTCGGTGACGGTCTTCTTGTTGCGGAAGGTGAGATAGCGGGAGGGCTGCTTGCCCTCTT
>JAEXPQ010000035.1 GCA_023446735.1 Verrucomicrobiota bacterium | reverse complement strand
GCCGGACGCCGTGCAGTTCTTGCCGCGCCCCGGCGGGCAGCGTTTTCCGAGAGGAATTTCCCGACAGCGATCCGGGAAAACACCTCAGGCCACCGGAGGGACGGCCGGCTCCTCCTTCGCAGGTCGTTCGGTGGCCGCGGCGCGGTGCTGGATCCAACCGCCGCGGTCCGGCTCAATCCAGCGCCGGCAGCTGGAACGTCTCCATCGCCTTGCGCAGGTCCTGCATGAACATCGCCGCACCGCCGCCGTTGACCACGCGGTGATCGAAGGTGAGCGACATCGTGACGACCTCGGCGGCCTTGAAGGTGTTGCCGGTGCGCACCATCTCGTGGTGCGAGGTGCCGATGAAGAGCGTGGCCATCGCCGGCGGCACGACGATCGGAATCGCCGCGCGCACACCGAAGCTGCCGAGGCTGGAGATCATGAGCGGCGCGCGCACCTCCACGATCTTGCCGCGGCGCGCCTCCTCGATCACCCGGACATACGTGTCATGGAACTCGCCCCACGTGAGCCGGTTGGCCTGCGGGATCACCGCGGTCACGAGGCGGTCGCCTTCGAGGGCCACCGCGACCCCGAGCTCGAAATCCTCGACCTCGACAATGTGCGTGCCCTTCAGCACGAGGCGGCGGAACGAAGGGTTGATCACCATCACCTGCGTGACCGCCCAGGCCACCATGGACGACGGCGACGGGGCCCCCGCGGGATCGCGCAGCTTGGCGATCTGGCGGGCCGCGCGGATCGCGCTCCAGTCGATGGCGAACTCGATCGTGGCCGGCACGACCGGCGAGAGCCGCTGCGAGATCGCGGGCGCCAGCACCGGTTCGCGGGGCACCGCTCCGGGCGGCGCGCCGAGCTCGTCGAGCGAGACCACGCCGGCCAGGCCGACCTTCTTGGCGATGGCGGCCTGCTCCGGGGATGGCGACGGCGGCAGCGGCACGGCAAGCTCGGTCGGGGCCTTCGCCGGTTTCACCGCCGGGGCCGGCTCCTCGTCCCCGAGCGAGACCGTGCGCCAATCCACCCCCTCCGCGGCCAACACGCCGATCACCTGCCCGACCAGCACCGTCTCGTCGATCCGGGTGCGCCAACCGACGAACGTGCCGGCGCGCGCCGCCTCGATCGGATACACCGCCTTCTCGGTCTCGACCTCGCACAGGGCCTCGTCGGCCCGCACGGGGTCGCCGGGCTGCTTGAGGAGCGAGACCACCCGCGCGTCGCGGATGCCCTCGCCCATGATCGGGACCTTGAGGGGCTCGCCCTGCACGCGGCACGCCACCGCCGGCGCCGCCGCGGGGGCGGCCACCGCCGCCGGCACGTAGGCGCGGTGCGGCGGGGACACGGTCGCCCGGGCGAGGGCGACGGTCATCGTCTGTCGCAGAGCGGCCAGCACACGGGCGGCGTCGGGCAGCGCGGCGTATTCGCTCACGGCGTTGAACCCGATCATCACGTTGCCCTTCGAGACCAGCACCGGCGGGCACACCATCCGGCTGAAGACCTCCGGCAGCTCGCTCAGCTCGGTGACGATCATTTGGCCGACCGAACAGTTGACGGTGTCCTCCTGCACGACGACCAGGCGGCCGGTCTTGCGCACCGACTCCGCGATCGTCTCCCGGTCCCACGGCACGATGCTGCGCAGGTCGATGAGCTCGACGCTGAGCTCTTCGCCGAGGGTCTTGATGGACTCCTCGCACAGCTCGACGGTGTTGCCCCAGGCGACGACGGTGATGTCCGCGCCCTCGCGGCACAGGCGGGCCTTGCCGAACGGCACCGGCACGACCGGCCCGGCGCTCTCCCGCTCGGCCCAGAACATGTGTTTGGGCACGAGATACAGCACCGGATCCTCGCAGTGCATCGCCGTCCAGAGCAGGCCGGCGGCGTCGGCCGGCGTGCTGGGCACCACGACATGCAGGCCGGGCAGGTGCGCGAAGAGCGACTCGTTGGTCTGGCTGTGCCAGAGGCTGCCGCCCGGCAGATAGGCGCCGTACGGCGCGTAGATCACGGCCGGGCAGGTCCACTGGCCGGCGGTGCGCCAGCGCAGCGTGGCGAGGTTGGTCGCGAGCTGGTTCCAGCCCGCACAGATGAAGTCGATGAACTGGATCTCGAAAACCGGTTTCCAGCCGTAGCTGGCGAGGCCGCAGGCGACACCGAGGATCGTCGACTCCGCCAGGGGCGAGTTGACCACGCGGCCGGGGAAATCGGTCGAGAGACCACGGGTGAGGCGGAAGACCCCGCCCTTGGGATCCTCGACATCCTCGCCGAAAATCAGGCACTTCGGCTCGGCCTTGAGGCCGGCGCGCAGGGTCTGGTTGAGCAGATCGCCGATCCGGTGGCGGCCGGCCGGGAAAAGCTCGCCGGCGAGCGCGGGGGTGCTCGGCGCGAAGACATGGGTCTCGGTTTCCTCGGGACGCGGGTCCTCGGCCTTCTCGGCGCGGTCGTAGGCGGCGCGCACCTCGTCGCGCACTTCGGTTTCCAGCGCGCCGAACGCGTCCTCGGTGAGCACCCCGGCGGCGAGCAGGTGCTGTTTGAACACGAGGATCGGGTCGTGCGCCGCGAGGCGGGCCAGGTCCTCGGCGCTGCGGTAGAGCTTGTGGTCGTCGGAACTGGTGTGGCTGGCGAGACGCTCGGTCTGGATCCAGAGCAGCGCCGGGCCCTCGCCGGCCCGCAAACGCTCGATCGCGGCCGTGGCCGCGGCCTGCACGGCGAGCACATCTCGACCGTCGACAAGCTGCCACTGCTCGCGCGCGAGCACGCCGAGGGCGTAGGGGTTGGTTTTGCGGGTTGGGGTGCTGATGCCGTACGCATTGTCCTGCACGATCAGCAACACCGGGAGCTTGCGCTCTTGGGCGAAGCACAGCGCCTCGTAGAAATCGCCCTGACGCGTGGCGGCATCGCCGCTGCTGGTGACGACGACGTTGGGTCTGCCGTCCATCTGAAGGCCCCAGGCGATGCCGCAGGCGGGGAGCATCTGCGCGGAGGTTGGCGTCGGCACGCTCCAGATGTTGTGGGCGCGGGAACTGAAATGGCCGGTGAGTTGGCGGCCGCCGCTCGAAGACGCGCGTTTGCCGAAATACTCGAGCGCCAACTCGTAGGAGCTCACCCCGCGCGCCAGCACCAACGCCCGATCGCGGTAGTACGGGCAGGCGAAGTCGCCGTCGCCCAGCAGCAACCCCACGGCGGCGAGCGCCTCGTGCCCCATGCTCGCGACATGGAAATGGCCGCGGCCCTGGCGGTTGAGGCTCTCCTGGCGCAGGTCGCCCTGCCGGCTCTCGATCATGAGCCGCAGCAAACGAAGCTGTTGGGCGGCAACCAAAGCCGAGGCCGAACCTGCCGGAGCCGCAGCGGCTGGCCCGGATTGCGTCGCATGGGGTTTCTTCGCGGTCATGTCTGCGGCGAGGAAGGTTGCCCGCGCAGGAGTTGGCAAACTGTTAGTCGCAGGGCGGCCGGAAGGGCCGGTGGCGCGTTTTGTCCCCGGCATTCCCTGGCCAAAAGACGATCCGGTCCGGCCAAGATCTGCGGAGCGGAACGCGCAACATGACCGATAGTAGGCGTGCCGGTCCGTAACCCCATGACTCGCGCCACCTTCCCAGCCGTCCCCCAGCGTCTGTTCCCGGAAGCGGTGCGGTCCGACCCCGAATAGCCCTGCGAAACCATGCCCAGCATGAAATCCACGCGACCTCTCCCCGCCCGTAACGTCTGGCTCTTCGGAGCCGTCCTCGCCTGGTCCCTGCTCTTCCTGGCCTGCACCACTACCCGCACCATCGTCGCGCCGACGCAGATCGCCGGCGCCGAATTCGTGGGCAGCGCCGAGTGCGCCGTCTGCCACACGGAGACGGCGGACGCCTTCAAGCACGCCACCCACCGCGGGCTCACGCTCGAGGGTGACAACAAGATGGATATTTCCTGCGAGGCCTGCCACGGCGCCGGCAGCAAGCACGTGCAGGCCGGCGGCGGCCGCGGCACGATCATCAACCCCGGCCGCGACAGCTCGATGTGCTACCAGTGCCACCTCGACAAGCGCGGCGAGTTCGCGCTGCCCAACGCCCACCCCGTCGCCTCGGGCAAGATGACCTGCTCGGATTGCCACGAGCCGCACGGCGGCCCGGCCGTCACCGGCGGCGGAACACAGATGGCCGGCGCCAACGACACTTGCATGCAGTGCCACTCGGCCCAGCGCGGGCCGTTCGTCTTCGAGCACGAGGCCTCCCGCGAAGGGTGCGTCGTCTGCCACAGCCCGCACGGCTCGGTGAACGCCAAGATGCTCAAGACCCGCAACCAGAACCTCTGCCTGCAGTGCCACTTCCAGCAGCAGACTGGCAACGGCATCTTCATCGGCGGGCGCGACCACGCCTCGTTCCTCACCCGCGGCACCTGCTGGGTAGGCGGTTGCCACGAGGCCGTCCACGGCTCCCACGCCAGCTCCTCGCTGCGCTTCTAACCCCGAACCGGAGGCACCATGAAAACGTTTTTCCCCTTCTCCTCGCTCTCCCTCGCGGTCTCGGGCGCGCTCGCCCTGCCGCTCGCGGTTCAGGCCGAAGACGATCCCACCAACTACATCGAGTTTGGCGGCGGGGCCGCTTGGGTCGACGGCGATGCCGCGGCCTTCCAGCAACGCCACGGCCTCGCCCGCAAGGGCTTCGGCGGCATCACCGACTTCTTCTACAGCAAGGACTCCGGCTCCGGCACCCTCAGCGTCGAGGGCCACGCCATCCTCGAAAACAACGACTACGAATTCGTGCTGAACTACGAGCACCTCACCAAGGGCTTCTTCAAGGTCGGCCTGAAATCCTACCGCTTCTGGTCCGATGAATCCGGGGATGCGGTCCCGGCCAGCGGCCTCTTGGGCGGACTCACCCACTACGGGCTCGGCGGCGACTTCCATGCGCTCGACCGCACCGAGTTCTTCGCCGAAGGCCTCTTCAAGCCCACCGAGACCATCGACCTCCACCTGAAGGCCACCCACGCGATCCGCGACGGCACGAAGGCATCCACCATGCAGGGCGCCACCACCCACACCAAACCGGCCCAGCGCAACATCGTGCCCAGCGCCTGGAACATCGACGAGTCGCGCACGACCATCGACGCCGATGTCACCCTGCGCAACGAGAAGGCCTCGCTCGCCACCGCCGTCCGCTTCGAGCACTCCGAGACCGACAACGCCCGCTACGTCCGCCACAACCCGAACGAAGCGCAGGACCGTCGCGTCACCACCCGAGAGCAGACCGACACCGATCTGTTCCACGCCCGCGGCGTCGTGATCAACCAGCTCAACGACCGCGTCCTCCTCACCACCGCCTACGCCTACACCACCCTCGACACCACCCTCGGCGGCTCCCGCATCTACGGCCGCGAGTTCGACGCGGTCTACGACCCGACGTTCGTGCGCACGGGCAACAACCACGGCTACTTCGACCTGACCGGCGGCACCGACACCAAGCAGCACGTCACCACCGTCAACCTCCGGTACGAGGTCGACGACCATTGGGTCATCGTCCCCACCTTCCGCTATGAAAGCGAAGGCCGGGAGGGCGATGTCCATTTCGAGGAGACAAACCAGACCGCCGGCTTCGTCCCCGAGCTCTTCCAGGACATCTCCGACCGCGACTGGCACGAGTGGACCACCGCGGTCGAGACCCGCTACAGCCGCATTCCGGGCCTGGTCCTTACCGGTCGCGCCGAATGGGCGGAGGGCAGCGGCGACCTCACCGAGGCCCAGATCCTCCACGAGGGCACGCCGCACGTCGAGGTCTCGCGCGGCTCCGAATACACCCGCTGGGTCGAGAAGTACACCGCCGCCGCCAACTGGTACCCGAAGCGCTGGGTGAACTTCGCCTTCTCCTACAACAACAAGGTCCGCGAGACCGACTACGACAACGCCGCCGACAGCACCAACAACAACGTCACCAGCGGCGACCGCTACCCGGCCTTCGTGAAGCGCCAGAAATTCGATA
Organism: Verrucomicrobiota bacterium; assembly: GCA_023446735.1. Lineage (GTDB taxonomy): Bacteria > Verrucomicrobiota > Verrucomicrobiia > Opitutales > Opitutaceae > CAJCBL01. The sequence continues at coordinate 18,992 of JAEXPQ010000035.1, read as the reverse complement.
CCGACGACTTCGCCGTCCGCCTGACCCTCCGGCCGGGCCGCGGCGTCACCGCCGTGACCCGCTTCGACTACCAGGACACCATCGTCCGCTCCAGCGAGGTCGGTCTGCTCACCGTCAACAGCGCCAAGATCCGCTCCACGATCCTCAGCCAGAGCCTCTCCTGGAGCCCCGCCAGCCGGCTGTTCCTGCAGGGCGCGGTCAACATCGTGAAGGACAAGATCGACACGCCCGCGGACGAGCTCGCCGGGACCGCCGCCGGCATCGTGCAGAAGAGCGTGAACGACTACTGGAGCGCCAGCCTCACCGCCGGCATCGTCGTCGACGACGAGACCGATCTCACGCTCTCGTACGACCACTGCTTCATCGACAACTGGGTCGACAACTCCGCCAAGACCGTGCCCTACCTCGTCTCCGCGAAAGATCACCTCTTCCAGGCCACGCTCAGCCGCCGCCTGAGCCGGAACCTTACGGTCAGCCTGAAGTACGCGTTCGCCAGCAACGACGAAGTCTCCTCCGCCCACCTCAACGACTACGACGCGCATCTCCTCTACACCAAGCTCCAGTACCGCTTCTGAGACCGCGTGGAACCGGCTCCGCCTTCCAACACTCTCACCCTTCACCATGAAGAACACCACCATCGCCCTCCTCGCCGCCGCCTCCCTCGCCCTCGCCACCTCCGCCGGTGCCGCCACCGCCAAGGAGAACTGGGATCTCCATTGCGCCAAGTGCCACGCCGCCGACGGCTCCGGCGCCACCAAGATCGGCGCCCGCCTCAAGCTCAAGGACTACACCAAGGCCGACGCGCAGGCCGCCTTCACCGACGCCGAAGCCCTCGCCGCCATCAAGGACGGCGTGAAGGACGCCGCCGGGAAGTTCACCATGAACCCCTACAGCGAGAAGCTCTCCGCCGAGGAGATGCAGGAACTCGTCCCCTTCGTCCGCGGCCTGAAGAAATAGGCCCAGATCCACACCACCGCTGTCTCTCCGCGGCCCGCCTCACCCGAGGCGGGCCGCTTCGTCTTAGCCCACGCCGCCGCGCCCGTTACGGTACCCGGCGCCCGCCTGAAGCGACCGATCGGGCGCCGACATGAATCGGTGGAGTCCAGTCGCAGACCGGACCTGCGGGACGGGCAGGCCGACAAAGCAGGACCAGTCTCCGGCCGGTCGCGTGGGGCAAGAGCCGCCGGGGCCGGGGCGCTCCCGCCAACCACCGAACCAGCGGCTGTTTGTGTGCACCGCCCGAACGCGCCTTTTCGATCAAGCCGCCCCGCCGCCAGCCGATTGAAGGCGCAAGCCGCGCCACGTTCGGCGCCACCACACTCCGCCATCATGCAGACCTCCATCGCCTCCGCCAAACAGGGCATTCTCCTCGAGTCCGGCACCAACGAGGTCGAGTTCATCGAGTTCTTCCTCGCCGGCGAAAGCTACGGCGTAAACGTATCGAAAGTCCAACGCGTCATCGCCCTGAGCAACTGCCACATCACCCGGCTCGCGCAGGCGCCCTACGGCGTCGAGGGGGTGATCCACGTGCAGGACAAGCCCGTCCTCCTGGTCAATCTCCACACCGCGCTCGCCATCCCCGGCGCCGCCGCGGAAAACGACCGCCAGCTCGTGATGGTCACCCGCTTCAACAAACGCACCACCGCGTTCCTCATCGACGGCATCTCCAAGATCCACCGCACCTCCTGGGCCGACTTCGAGCCCATGAACACCACCCTCGCCGGCGAAGGCGCCGGCTACACCACCGGCTCCATCCGTATCGGCGAACGCATCATCCTCGTCCTCGATCTGGAGCGCCTCATGCTCGACTTCACCCCCGCCGACGAACGCCCCGGCACTCCGCCGCCCGCCGACGAACAGACCCGCCGCAGCCGCGAGAACGTGAAGATCGTCTACGCCGAGGATTCGAAAATGATCCGCCGGTTCACCCTCGATGTGCTGCGCGGCGCCGGCTTCACCAACATCGCCGTCTTTGAAAACGGCCTCGAGGCCAACGAACACCTCGCCACCCTCCGGCAGCAGGCCGCCGACCAGAAGCGTCAGCTCAGCGACTTCGTCGACCTCATCATCACCGACATCGAGATGCCGAAGATGGACGGCCTCACCCTCTGCAAGAACGTCAAGGCCTCCGGCGGCGACCACATCCCCGCGGTCGTCGTCTACTCCTCCCTCATCAACGAGGAGATGTCGCGCAAGTGCATCTCCGTCGGCGCCGATGCCCAATTGAGCAAGCCGCACGGCGAGGAAATCATCGCCATCGTCGATCGCCTCTGCGGCTGCACCGCCGCCCCGTAGCAGCCCCCATTCGCACCGCACTTGCGTCGTTGCTACCGTGGCGCGGACCTCGGCGCCTGCGACCACGGGCCGCCGGCGCGCCGCCCGTGCAAGGATCGCCGCTTGCGCCGCCCTCGGCCGTGGCGCGCACCTTCTGGCCGATCGCAAAACCCGCTTGGCGCTTTTCCCGGGCCTCGCGTAAGGTCCGCGCCGCCGCACGCTACCCGCGCGCGCTCCGCCACTCACGCACCACCGCGATGCCCGCCCTCACCGTCAATCTCGACCTCGTCCGCAAGTACGCCAAACCCGGCCCGCGGTACACCTCGTACCCCACCGCGCCCCAGTTCTCCGAGCAGTTCGACCGCGACCGCCTCGCCCACGAACTCGACGCCCACAACCGTTCCACGCGCCCGCTCTCGCTCTACCTGCATATCCCGTTTTGCGAAACCCTCTGCTGGTTCTGCGGCTGCACCCAGATCACCACCCACGACCACGGCAAATCCGCGCCCTACCTCGACCGCCTCATCCGCGAGATCGAGCTCGCCGCCGCCCCGCTCAACCCTGCCCGCCGCGTCGTCCAACTCCACTTCGGCGGCGGCACGCCCAACTTCCTTTCGCCCGACGAAATCCGCCGGCTCGGCGCCGTCCTGCGCTCGCGCTTCACCTTCGCGCCCGACGCCGAGATCGGCGTCGAGTTCGACCCGCGCCGCCTCACCCGCGACCACGTGGCGGCCTTCCGCGAGCTGGGCGCCAACCGCGCCTCGCTCGGCATCCAGGATTTCGATCCCAAGGTCCAGGAGGCCGTCCACCGCATCCAGCCCGAGGACGTCGTCCGCCAAGCCATCGCCTGGCTGCGCGAAACCGGCTTCGAGTCGCTCAACCTCGACCTGATCTACGGCCTGCCGTACCAGACGCCCGCCTCGTTTGCCGACACCCTCGAACGCGCCATCGCCCTCGGCGGCGATCGGTTTGCGATTTTCAACTACGCCCACGTCCCGTGGATGCGCCCCGGCCAGAAGGTCATCCCCGAGTCCGCGCTCCCCTCGCCCGAGCAGAAGCTCCAAATCCTCAAGGCCACCGTCGAGACGCTCACCGCGCGCGACTGGGCCTACATCGGCATGGACCACTTCGCCCGCACCACCGACGAGCTCGCTGTCGCCCAGGCCGCCGGCACCCTCCAGCGCAACTTCCAGGGCTACAGCACGCGCGGCGGCGCCGACATCCTCGCCTTCGGCATGTCGGCCATCTCGCAGACCGACACCCATTACCGGCAAAACCTCAAGGTGCTCCCGCACTACTACGCCGCCGTCGACCGCGGCGAGATGCCGATCACGAAGGCCTTCTTCCTCAGCGACGACGACCGCATCCGCCGCGATGTCATCATGCGCCTCATGTGCGACCTGAAACTCGACTACCGCGCCCTCTCCGCGATCCTCGGCATCGACTTCCCGCACTACTTCGCCGACGCCCTCGCCTCCCTCGCCGAAGCGGAGGCCGACGGCCTGATCGAGCGCCACGCCGATCGTCTCCAAGTCACGGATGCCGGTCGCCTGCTCATTCGCAATCTCGCGATGCCCTTCGACGCCTACCTCGCCAAGAAGCCCGGCCGCTTCTCGCAGACGGTGTGACGCCGCGGCCGAGTTCCGATCATCGATTACAGCGGGCCCCTCACACGGGGACCTGCTCGACGATCTCCAGTCCGTAGCCCTCAAGGCCGACCACGTGGCGGGCGGAGGAACCGGACATCAGCCGGATCTTGCGCAGCCCCAGCGCGACCAGGATCTGCGCGCCGATGCCATACTCGCGCAAGCCCATCGGCGGTGTCTGCCCGGGGGCGACAGCCGGATCGGTGGCCGAAGTGCCGAGGGTGAGCCCGCGTTGCATGTAGAGCACCACCCCCTGTTTCGCCTCGGCGATGCGATGCAGCGACTCGGTGAGCGAGTGGAATCCGGAAAGGCCGACGCCGCGGAAGACATCGCTCAGCACGTTTTCGCTGTGCACCCGCACCAGCGTCGGCTCGGCCCCGAGGGGGCCCATCGAGAAGGCGAGGTGCTCGCGGCCGTCGAGCTTGCTGCGAAAGACATGGAGGGCGAACTGGCCGAACTCCGAGGCGAAGGCGCGGGTGGCGACCTTCTCGACGAGCGGTTCGCGGCGGTGACGGTACTCGATGAGCTGCGCGATCGAGACCAGCACCAGGTTGTGGCGTTTCTTAAACTCGACCAACTGCGGCAACCGCGCGCAGGAACCGTCCTCGTTGAGGATCTCGCAGATCACGGCGGTCGGTTCGAGTCCGGCCAGCGAGACGAGATCCACGGCAGCCTCGGTGTGCCCGGCGCGTTCCAGCACCCCGCCGGGACGCGCCTGCAACGGGAAAACGTGGCCGGGGCGCACAAGCTCGTCGGGGCGCGTCGCCGGGTTCGCCAGCAACTGGATCGTACGGGTCCGGTCGTAGGCGGAGATACCAGTGGTAATTCCCTCCGCCGCGTCGACCGAGACGGTGAACGCCGTGCGCAGCGTCTCGCGGTTCTCCCGCACCATCTGCTCGATGCCGAGGCGCTTGAGCCGCGGCCCCGTGGCCGGCACGCAGATCAGCCCACCGGCGTGGCGGATCATGAGGTTGACGGATTCGACCGTGGCCATGCTCGCCGCCATCACCAAGTCGCCCTCGTTCTCGCGGTCCTCGTCGTCGGTGACGATGATGGGGCGGCCCTCGGCGATGGCGCGGATGGCGTCGTCGATGGAGTCGAAGTGCGGATGAAGTTCGGCGTGGCTCATACCGGGGAGCGCGAGCGTGCGCCGGGGCCCGGCGGTGTCAACCGCCCGACCGTCGCGCCCCGGCCGTCGGAGGCCGCACCGGCAGCCGAGGCCCGCGCCCCGCCAGCGTCACCTGAACCTCACTGCGGAACTGCGGCCCGTCGGTTGCGGTCCGGCCGCAGTCGCGCACCCTATGCGCCTTCGGTTGTGCCGCGGTTGGAGAAAGTCGCCGCCCGTTCGCCCACAGGATGGCCCCCCTTGCGACGAGTCGTTCCAAGTGGCTCAGCTCTTCCAAAAACACAGGCAATCAAACCCGAGGGGGGTACCATGAACGTTACGCAGGTTCGATGGGCGGGCCGGCTGCTGCTGGCTCTCGTAATCACCACGATCTCCAGTCTGCGCCTTGGCGCGCAGGCCGGCTTCGACGACGACCGGGTGATGCTCCAGGGCTTCTACTGGGAGTCTTATCGCCACGGGCACGCCGAGAAATTCCCCGGTTCCGGAGCCGACAGCTGGTACAAGATCGTCGGTCAAGCCGCGCCGCAGATCCGCGACGCCGGCTTCAGCCTCGTCTGGCTGCCGCCGCCCTTCTTCGCCGGCACCTACAGCGCCGGCTACAACCCGAAGGAGTACTTCACCTTCACCAACAGCTACGGCTCCTTCGACGAACACCGCGCCATGCTGGTCGCGCTGCTGCAGGCGGGAGTCGAGCCGGTCGCCGACCTGGTCTTCAACCATCGCGACGGTTCAAATGGCTGGGCCGGCTTCGGCGTGCCGGACTGGGACACCCGCACCATCTGCAAGTACGACGAGTGCTTCTTCAGCCGCGACTCAGAGGTCTTCGGCTCCCCGGACGACCAAAGAGGCGCCGAGGAGCCCCGCCCGTCCTATCTCCCGACCGGCGCCACCACCTACGCTTACCCGAGCTTCCGCGACCTCGACCACGGTAACCCCGCCGTGCGCCGCGACCTCATTCGCGCGATGCGCTCGTTGCAGTCGCTCGGCTACCGCGGCTGGCGCTACGACATGGTCCATGGGTTCGACGCCCGCTGGCTGGCCGTCTACAACAAGGCCACTAGGCCGACCTTCTCCGTGGGCGAATACGATTGGGACAAGCACGCCCAGCAACGCGGCTGGGTCTGGTTCACCGCCACCGATCCGGCCGTGAACGGCGCCGACCACCTCCGGACCTCGAGCAACGTCTTCGATTTCAGCAGCCAGTTCACGCTCAAGGACAACAAGGGGAACCCGCGCGCCCTCTCCGGCTACGGCAACGGCATCGGCCTGATCGGCGACACCACCGACGGCCTTCCGTGGAAGCAACGGGCCGTCACCTTCGCCGAGAACCACGACACCGGGTACCGCACCCACGAGGACGGCTCGCCCGAGCCGGACCATGTGTTCGACAGCTTCCAGAACAACTGGGAAATCCAGCAGGCCTACGCCTACCTCCTCACCCACCCCGGCGTCCCCTGCGTGTACTGGAAGCACTATTTCGACTGGGGCTCCGACCTGCAGGCCAAGCTCAAGGCGCTCCTCAACGCCCGCCGGGTCGCCGGCGTTACCAGTGGTAGCGAGATCAACATCCAGCAAAACGCCTGGCACGCCAATGTCTACGCCGCGCGCGTGGTCGGTTCGAAGGGCAAGCTCTACGTCCGCATCGGGGGCGACGACCAGACGTGGAACCCGAGCAAGTCGAACTACTCGGACTTCCGGGAATATGCCGCCGGCGACGGCTGGAAGGTCTGGGTCGCCCTCCCCGGCAACCCGCCCGTCCAGCAAGCCGCCCCCAAGCCCGCCCTCCCTGTGCCGACCTATACGGAAGCGGGCCAGATCACCGTGTCCGACGCCGAACTGGAGCTCTGATCCGGACCGCGGCCGGCCTTGCCGGTTTCCGGAGGCTCCCCAACAGGGGCGAGCCTCCGTCATGATCCAATACTACACCGGCTTCGTCCCGCCGTGCGGCATCTTCTGCGGCGGTTGCCCGAACTACCGGCGCCCGCGCAACGGCTGCGCCGGCGCCGAGGTCCATTGTCGGAAGCGGCGCTGCCGGGGGATCTACGTGTGCTGCGTCGAGCGGCGCGGGCTGCGCTTCTGCCACGAGTGCCCGGTGTTCCCTTGCGCCCGCTTCCGCAAGTTCGCCGCAACGTGGCTCAAGCACGGGCAGTGCCTCGCCGCGAACCAATCCCGCCTGCGCGCGGTCGGACCCTCCCGCTGGCAGAGCGAATGGAACACCGCGGCCGCGCCGGCGGCGGGCCACACCGGCTCGAAGCCGACCGCAAAAACGGCGGCCGCGCCGAAGCGGGGCCGCCGTGCAAAATCGCGCGGGACTTCGGCTCAGTAGCGCTTGAACACCAGCGAGGCGTTCTGGCCGCCAAAGCCGAGGTTGTTGCTCAACGCGACATCCACCTTGGCCGAACGCTTCACGTTCGGCACGTAGTCGAGGTCGCACTCCGGATCCGGCGTCTCGTAGTTGATGGTCGGCGGGATCTCGCCCGTCTGGATGGCCTTCACGCAGACCGCGGCCTCGACCGCGCCGGCGGCGCCGAGGAGGTGGCCGGTCATCGACTTGGTCGAGCTCACCGGGATGTTCTTCGCGAACTCGCCGAAGACCTTCTTGATGGCGATGGTCTCGAACTTGTCGTTGTACGGCGTGGAGGTGCCGTGGGCGTTGATGTAGTTGACCTGTTCCGGCTGGACCCCGGCGTCGGCGATCGCGCGGCGCATGGCAGCCGAAAGGCCGCGGGCGTCAGGATCGGGCTGGGTGATGTGGAACGCGTCGGCCGTGCCGGCGTAACCGGCGAACTCGGCATAGATGCGGGCCCCGCGGGCCTTGGCGTGCTCCTCGGACTCGAGCACGAAGACGCAGCCGCCTTCGCCCATGACGAAGCCGTCGCGGCCGGCGTCGAACGGCCGGGAGGCCTTCTCGGGCACGGCGTTGTTGGTGCTCATCGCCTTCATCGAGCAGAAGCCGGCGAAGGAAAGCGGGGTGACCGAAGCTTCGGAACCGCCGGCGAGCATGATGTCGGCGTCGCCGTACTGGATGGTGCGAAGCGCCTCGCCCAACGAATGGGTGGAGGTGGCGCACGCGCTGATGACCGTGAAGCAGGGACCGGCGAAGTTGTATTCGATCGCCACGATGCCGCTGGCCATGTTCGAGATCATCGCCGGGATGAAGAAGGGCGAGACCTTGCGGGGGCCCTTTTCGATGATGTTGCGCGCCTGGGTCTCGAAGGTGGCCATGCCACCGATACCGGAACCGATGATCACGCCGGCGCGCTCGCGGTCGACCTTGGTGTGGTCGAGGGCGGCGTCCTGCACGGCGAGCTTGGCGGCGGCGACGGCCAGCTGGGTGTAGCGGTCGTTGCGGCGGGCCTCCTTCGGGTCCATGTACTTGCCGGGATCGAAATCGCGGATCTCGCCGCCGATCTGGCAGGTGAAGTCGGTCGTGTCGAACGACGTCACCTTGCTAATACCACTGCGGCCGGCGAGCAGGCTGGCCCAAAAATCTTCGATGTTCTGGCCGAGCGCCGTGACGACGCCGATGCCAGTGACCACCACTTTTCTCTGAGGCTGGTTGTATGCCATAGATGCGGGCAGGAAAACAAAAGTCCCGAACGGGTCACGTCGGGACTTCAGATGGGAGAGTGGAAAGAGGAAGCGTTACTGCTTCTTCGCGGCCTTGGCCTCGATGTAGGCGATGACCTCGCCGACGGACGTGAGCTTCTCGGCCTCGGACTCCGGAATCTCGCCGCCGAGCTCTTCCTTGAACTCTTCTTCGAAAGCCATGATGAGCTCGACCGTGTCGAGGGAGTCGGCGCCGAGATCGTCCAGGAAGGAGGCCTTCGGGGTGATCTGCTCCTCGTTAACATTCAACTGGTTAACGATGATTTCTTTGACGCGCTGTTCGATGGTTTTATCGGCCATTGTCGTTTGGGTTGGGTGGGATTTGCTGGATGGGTTTCAGATAGCCATGCCCCCGTCAACGGGAAAAACCTGACCCGTAATGTAGCCGGCTTCCTCTGCACAGAGGAACTCGACCATGGCGGCGATTTCGTTGGCTTCGCCGAACCGCTTGAGCGGCACGGCGTCGAGGATCTTGGCGGAAATATCGGCATTGCCGGTGAACTCCGTGGTCATGTCGGTCTTGATGAAACCGGGGGCCACGGCGTTGACGGTGATGCTGCGGCTGGCGAATTCCTTGGCGAGGGTCTTGGTGAGACCGATCATGCCGGCCTTCGCCGCGGAATAGTTGGCCTGGCCGGCGTTGCCCATCACCCCGCTCACAGAGGTGATGTTGACAATGCGGCCCCAGCGCTGGCGGGTCATCGGCCGAGCGAGGCCCTTGGTCCAGAAGAAGCAGCTGGAGAGGTTGGTCTCGACCACGCTGTGCCAATCGGCGTCGCTCATGCGCAGGATCAGGCCGTCCTTGGTGATGCCGGCGTTGTTGACGAGGATGTCGATCGTCGGGAACTCGGCGAGGAGCTGCTCGCAGGCTTTCGCCACCGCCGCACCGTCGGCCACATCGACCGCGAGCGCCTTCGCGGAACCGCCGGCCGCGCGGATGCCCTCGGCCACCGCACCGCAGGTCGACTCGTTCTTGCTCACGCAAATGACCGTCACGCCACGGCGCGCGAGCGCCTCGGCGATGGCCTTGCCGATGCCGCGACCGGCGCCGGTCACGACTGCGGTACGCTTGTTGTAGGTGAAGCTCATGGAGGGATGGCTGAAAAGGGGCGAGACAGTGACGAAGGCGCTGGATTCCGGCGGCTTCCCGAGCGTTGGCAAGGCCCAATCCGAGGACTCGCGCCCCCCCACTCCCGCCTCAAACGTGTTCGGCCAAGCGTCGGGCGAACGAGTGCCAAGTGCCAGAAGGCCGAGGGCAAACCCTCGGCTCCGGATGCGCCGGACCGCCGCTCCGGCGTCTCGGCGCTCGTCCCTCGGCTCTCGACTACAGCACCGCCTCAATACACGTCCCGCTGGTACCGCCCCTCGCGCTTGAGCCGCTTCACATAGTCCGAAGCCTCCTCCGGCGAGAGCCCACCCTGCTCGGTGACGATCCGGTGCAAGGTGGCGTCCACATCCTTGGCCATGCGCTTCGCGTCGCCGCACACGTAGAAGGCCGCTCCGCCCTCCAGCCAACGCCACAGCTCCGGCGCCGCCTCGAGCATCCGATGTTGCACGTAGAGGCGTTCCGGTTGGTCGCGGCTGAAGGCCAGATCGAGCCGGGTCAGGTGCCCACCGGCGCGCCACGCCTCGAGCTCCTCGCGATAAAGGAAGTCGCAACTCTCGCGTTGGTCGCCGAAAAACAGCCAGTTGCGCCCTGCCGCCCGAGTGCTCTCCCGTTCCTGCAGGAAGGCGCGAAACGGCGCGATTCCCGCGCCGGGCCCCACCATGATCACATCCCGGTTGCGATCTTCCGGCAGCCGGAAATGCGACTCCGTCACGAACACCAGCACCGGCGTCTCGCCAAGCGCCACCCGATCCGCGAGGAACGTCGAGCACACCCCGTGGCGATCACGATAGTTCGAGTGGTATCGCACCACGGACACCGTCAGGTGCACCTCGTCCGGGTGCCGCCGGGGCGACGAGGCGATCGAATACAGCCGCGGGGTGAGCCGCCGCATCAGGTCGACCAGCTCCTGCGGCGCCAACCGCACGCTCGGGAACTCCGCCAACAGATCCACGAAGTGCCGTTCCGCCGTGAACTCGGCCAACTGCGCCGCCGCCTCCGGATCCAGCAACGCCTCCAGCCGCGCGCGCTCCGCCGGCTCGGTGGCTCGCTGGGCCAACGCCTCCACCGTCTTCCGCGTCGGTCCAGACAAGGCCAGCTTCTGCTGCAACGCCTCCCGGAGCGTCACGCTCTCCGTCGCCCGCGGCAAAGTGACCGACTCCCAGCCCGTCGCCCCGATCCGTTCGATGACTTCCTCCACCTCCAGCGGTCGGTTCGTCGGATAAACGCCCAGCGCATCGCCCGCCGAGTAAGTCAGCCCGCTGCCCGCCACATCCACCACAAAGTGGCGCGTGTCCTTTTCAGACTCGGCACCGGATAGGGCGCGATTCTCCACGATCCGAGTGAGCAGCGGATAATCCTTGGTAAATGAGTGAACTTGAGCGGGAGCTGACATGACACCCCGCCCGATAAGCAAGACTTCCACACTCGCAAGTTGCCTTAATAGAAAAGGGGCCGCCGGTCCTCACCGGTCGCGCCCCAAAAAAGCACCGGCCAAGGGCATCGACGGCCCCAAGCCGGTGACATGGAAAGCATTGGGCGATCCTGCCCGTGCCGCTTAGCTCGCCTTCTGCTTGGCGGTGTACAGCGCGACCAAGGCGGCGCCGATCGCCTGCGAGTTCTCGCCCAACGTCGCCGCCACGATCTTCATCGAAGCCCGTTGCGCCGGGAACAGGTACGGCAACGCCGCCTCGCGCACGATGCCCAGATAACGCTCGCGGAACTCAGGCGTCGTCGATTCCGGGTCCATCAGGCCGCCGCCGATCACGACATACTTGGTGTCGAGCGCCATGGTCAGGTTGGCCACGTGCAGTCCCATCGCCTTGGCCTGGAAATCGAAAATCTCCAGTGCGAGCGGATCGCCCTTCTGGGCGCGACCGCGCAGCGACAGCGCCTTCTCCTTCGGCGTGCCGGCGGCGGTGGCGAGTTCGTGGTTCGGGTACTTCTTGAGGAAGTCGGCCAGCAGGTGCGGCAGACCCGAAATCGTGGTGTACGCCTCGACACAGCCCCAGTCCCGGCCGCAACCGCAGGGATACGCGCGCACGTTGCCGAGCAGATGCAGCGGCGCCGGCATGTGGCCGGCCTCCATGCCGGCCAGGGTGTCGCCGTCGAGCGGGAGCCCGTCCGGGCCGACGTACGCGGTACCCAAGCCCGAACCCGGCGCCAGCATCAGGACCGCCGCCTTCTCCTCGCCGCGCACGCGTTGAGCCTCGCCCACGCCGCCGAGGTTGCCGTCATTACCAACGGTCAGCGGGATCGGCCGGCCCGCCGCGCTCGCGAGCGCCTTGGCGTAGTCGGAATAAAAATCCCAGCCGGTGAAACTTGCCGGCAAGTTGGCCGAGCGATCGAGCACGCCGTAGCGCTGGTACGGTCCGGGCAACGCCAGACCCACGCCACGCACATCCGACCAGAGCAGGCCGTTCTCGGCGAGGAAGCCGGAGGCGCCCTCCACCCAACCGGTGATCACGGCCTGGGTGCCCGCCTGCGAGTTGGTCGAGCTCTGCCGGAGTTTCTGCGAGATCGCAGTACCGTTGGCCCAGATGCCGCAGGTCTTGGAAGTGGTGGCGCCGCTGTCGGTGCCGATGTACACGCCTTGGGATTTCACGAGGAGGAGGTGCTGCAGGATTTGATCGGGGGGGGAGGAAGAGCGGCACGATACGCGCACCCGGCCCGGCAGGGACCCGGCTGGCGCGGAACAAGCGCTCCTCACTGCGGCGATTTCTCGGCCGTTTGCCGCGGCGTCAACCCATTTGCCCACGCGACGTTAGCGGAGCCACGTCCCGTCCGGAAGCGGGGACCGCCCGAGGCCGGCGGCGCCGAGGCGCCGATCCGCCGCGAACCACGGGGGAGGAATAGCGCTCACGGGTAGGCTATCGTCATTTCGCCACTCTCCCGCTCCGCCGTCATTTCCAGCCGCCGCACCGCTTTCGTCTTCTTCGAACGAACACCAAAGACAATACTCACGGGCTCACCCTTGGGCTTGGATGAAAGGTATCTGCCCAGCTCGACCAATCCCTGGCCGTCGATCTTCCGGCCATCGATGGCGATAATGGTGTCGCCCTTGTTCACTCCGGCTGCCGCCCAACTACCGGGCATCTTCCGCACGACGAGCGTCCGCATTCGGTTCCCGGGCAGGCCATAGCGGAAACGGACCCCGCACTCGAGTTCCGAGAACTTTCCCGCCACGACCATGGGGGGCAACACGACCACCTCGGAACCATCCGCGTCCACCGCTCGCGCATAGGCCGGCAGACTTACGGCGACGACCAAGAGTCCAAGAAACAGGGGCAACCGCTTCGCTCGCATCTCGGCACTGCGACCTGTATTCGAACACAGGGTTCCGCATTTGCTTCGGCCGACGGCGTCGCGTCCGGCAACAGCTCAGCCACCACGCAACCGCCGCAAGACCACGAGCGACACCGCTCCCATCAAGCGTGAAACGGTAGGCCAGCGAGCTTGCTCGCGCTTTCCGGAGCGCGTGCCAGCACGCTGGTGCGCGGTAATTGAAACATTGCGGCTTAGCTCTCGAGCCCGAAGACGGCCTTCACGTAGTTGTCGACCGAGTAGGGCTGGAGGTCCTCGGGCTGTTCGCCGAAGCCGAGGAAATAGACTGGAAGCTTCAACTGCCGGTAGATGCCGACGAGCGCGCCGCCGCGGGCGGTGCCGTCGAGTTTCGTGACGACGAGCCCGGTGAGGCCGAACGCACGATGGAACTCCTTCGCCTGCTCGAGCGCGTTGGAGCCGTGGCTGCCATCGATCACGAGCCAGCTGTGGTGCGGGGCCGCGGGATCGTGCTTCTGGAGCACGCGCCGAACCTTCGCCAGCTCGTCCATGAGATTCGACTTCGTGTGCAGCCGCCCGGCCGTATCCAGCAACACATAGTTGCGGCCACGGGCCTTGGCGGCGGCCATGGCGTCGAAGGCGACCGCCGCGGAATCGGCGCCGTGCTGGCTGGCGACGAGCTCGAGATCGAGGCGCTCGCACCAGGTGCGGAGCTGCTCGTTGGCGGCGGCGCGGAAGGTGTCGCACGCGCCGACCGTGACCGTGGCGGCGTCCTGCTTGAGCTTCCAGGCGAGCTTCGCGCAGGTGGTGGTCTTGCCGGAGCCGTTGACGCCGATGAGCGCGATCACGATCGGCTTGTCGCCCACGGGACCGAGCACGCCCTCGGAGCCGGCGAGCACGCGGCGCAGCACGGCGGCGCCGATGGCGGCCGCTTCCTTGCCGTGGAGGTTCTTGTCCTTCTTATACGCGGCGCGGATCTCCTCGAGGATCTCCGCGGTGGTCTCGACGCCGAAGTCGGCGCCGTAGAGCGCCTCCTCGAGTTGGTCGAGCGTGGCGGCGTCGATCGGCTTCTGCCCGAACAGCCCGCCGACGCTGGCGACGAGCTTCTGCGCCGTCTTGGTGAGACCGTCCTTGAATTTCTTGAAGAGACCGAACATCGGCAAAAGGAGTTGCGGAGGGTTAGCCGCGGAGGGCACCAGGAACGCGGAGAGCAGGTGACGTCATCTTTTGCGGTCTCCGCGTTCTATGCGTTACTGGGTCTCTGCCGCCGGCTTATTCCTCGGCGGTCTTGCGGGCGTCGCGGCCGATCTGGTCCTTGAGCCGATCAAGGATGCCGTTGATGAAGCGCTTGGCGTCGGCGTTGGAGAACTGTTTGGAGAGGTTGATCGCCTCGTTGATCGAGACCACCGGCGGGATGTCCTGCCGGTGCAGCATCTCGAAGATGCCCACGCGCAGGATCGTCAGGTCGATCTTCGCGATGCGCTCGAAGTCCCAGTTCTGCGCGAGGCCGCGGATGTGGCCGTCGATCTCGGAGATATGCTCGATGGCGCCGTGGATGAGCTCCTCGCCGAAGGCGAAGTGGTCGCGGGGCTTCTCTTGCTCGGCGAAGAACAACTCGAGGGCGTTGGCGAGATTCTCGGGGCGGTTGAGCTCCCAGGAATAGAGGAACTGGACCGCGACCATGCGGCCGTCGCGGCGTTGTTGAATGGGACTGCTCATGCGGTGGGACGAAGGTTGCGGAAAAGGTCGGCCATCTCGAGCGCGGCGCGGGCGAACTCGGCGCCGCGGTCGGTCGCGCCGTGGCAGCGCTCGCGCGCCTGCTCGTCGTTCTCCACGGTGAGCACGCCATTGATCACCGGCACCCGCGCCCCGACGGCGACCTCCTGGAGGCCCTGCGTGGCGGAGTTCGCGATCACCTCGTAGTGGATGGTGTCGCCACGAATCAAGACACCGAGAGCGACGATCGCGGCGAACTCGCGCCGGTCCGCCAACGCCTGCGCCGCCACCGGCAGCTCGTTCGAGCCGGGGACGCGCACCACCAGCGGTTCGGCCGCCCCGGCGGCCTTCAGCGTGGCCACGCAACGGGCCAGCAGGGCGTCGACATAGCCGGCGTTGAACCGCGCGGCGACGATGCCGAAGCGCAGGCCGCGGGCGTCGATCGCGAGGGCGGAAGGTGCTTGGAGGCTCATGGTGTGGAAAACAACGGTGGAAAAACGGAAGGGGTCCACGGTTCGGCTTCGGCCGGCACTGGCAATCCGAAAGCGTGCCATTCTCCGGCCGCGGCCCGCGGCTCCAGCGTCGCTCCGACCCGCGCCGCGGACTTGAGCAATGCCCGGACGTTCGCCAACGTCGCTCCGCCGTCGCGGGCGAACCCGCTCCGGCCCGCATCAACCCCATGACCAAACGCATCGCCATCGTCGGCGCCGGCATCACCGGCCTCACCGCGGCCAGCGAACTTGTCGCCGCCGGCCACGCGGTGACCGTGTACGAAGCCGCCGACCGCGTGGGCGGCGCGATCCGCACGGTCCGGCACGACGGCTGGCTCGTCGAGTCCGGCCCCAACACCGCGCTCCTGCGCGACGCCTCGCTCGACCCGCTCCTCGAGCGCGCCGGCCTCGCCTCCCGCCTCCTGCTCGCCAATCCCGCCGCCGCGAAGCGTTTCATCGTCCGCCACGGCCGGCCCAACGCCCTGCCCTCCAGCCTCTGGGGCGCCGTCACGACTCCAATCTTCAACTTCAGCGGTAAGCTCCGCGTCCTCGCCGAACCGTTCATCCCGCAGAACCGCGACAATCCCGACGAAACCCTCGACTCCTTCGCCCGCCGCCGCGTCGGGCGCGAGTTCCTCGACTACGCGGTCAACCCGTTCATCGGCGGCGTCTATGCCTGCGCCCCCGAGGAGCTGTGCGTGCGCCACGCCCTGCCGCGCCTCTGGCGCCTCGAACAGAACCACGGCTCGCTCGTCCGCGGCACCATCGCGCTCCTGCGCGCCAAGCGGAAGGCCGGCGTTCGCACCAAGACCCGGCTCGTCTCCTTCGCCGAAGGTCTCGAAACGCTCCCGGCCGCCCTCGCCGCCGCCCTCGGCTCCGCTCTCCGGCTGCGCACCGAGGCGACCGGCGTCGACCGCGTCGCCACCGGTTGGCGACTCTCGCTCCGCGGCGCGGACGGCGCCGCCACGGCCGAGGACTTCGACCACGTCCTCTTCACCTGCGGTGCCGCCACCCTCGCGGGCGTCGCGGTCGCCGGCCGCCAGCCGCTCGCCGCGCTCGCGACGCTGCCCTGGTCCGCCGTCACCAGCCTCGCCCTCGGCTTCCGGCGCGAGGAGGTCGCCCACCCGCTCGACGGCTTCGGCATGCTGGTCCCGGCCAAGGAGAACCGCCGCATCCTCGGGGCGCTCTTCTCCTCGACGCTCTTCCCCGGCCGCGCTCCCGCCGGCCATGTGCTGCTCACCGTCTTCGTCGGCGGCCGCCAGCCCGAATACGCCGCGTTGCCCGACGCGGAGCTCGACGCGCTCGTGCTCGCCGAGCTGCGCGAACTCGTCGGCGTGCGCGGCGCCCCCGTCTTCCGCCACTGCTCACGCTGGCCCCGCGCGATCCCGAAGTACACCGTCGCGTTCGGCGCGCTCGCCGCCGCGATGGACGCGTTCGAACGCGAACATCCCGGTCTGCATGTCGCCGGCAACTGCCGCACCGGCATCTCGCTCGCCGATTGCATGGCGGCCGGCCTCGCCGCCGCGCACCGCCTCGCCCCGGAATAGACGGCCCGTTTCGCCACGGCGGCCGGCAGGCGCCGCGAAACTTCCTTTCCCCGCGCCTGCGCCGCCCTTATTGGTCCGCTCCTCGCCGTGTTGCGCCGACTCGACCTCTTCCGGTTCTTCCTCCCCTGCATCCTGCTGGGCATGGTCCTGATCGGCTTCGGCGGCAAACTCGGGGTGATCCAGCACTACGGCTCGCCGGTTCCGGATGCCGCGCAATGGCGCAGCGGAGTCACCGAGCTGGCGCCGGAATGGGCTGCCGGCACCGTCGTCCTCGCCCGGCCCACCGCTCCCGTCGAACTGCCGGTGCTCGCGCGCGCGATTCTCGGCGCGACGATCCACGCCAACGGGCAATGGGACGACCGGGTCACGCTCGTCCTCAACGCCGGGCTGCTCGTCCTCACCTTCGCGCTCCTCCTGGCGTCCGCCGGCCGCCGCCTCGGATGGACCGCAACCTGGGCCGCCGCCGCGTGCGCGGGCCTCCTGGTCGCCCTGCCGCTCGATGGCGGCCAATCGCTCGTCGGCTCCGCGCTGCCCGACCGCCTCGCGCTGCTCCTCGCGTTTCCCGCCGCCTGGCTTCTCTTCGAGCACTCGCCGGCCGCGCCGGCCTGGTGGGCGGGCGCAGCCGCGCTCGTGCTCGCCAACACCGCCGCCGACTGGGCGGTCGCGCCCACCCTCGCGGTCGGCCTCGTCGCGCTCGGCCGCACCTTCACCCGACCGGCCTCCCGGCTCCGCGACTGCGCCACCCTCGGTATCGTGCTTGTCGGCACCGGCCTGCACGCCGCGCTCCACCCCGACCGCTGGGCGCAGCTCGGCCGGCCCGTGCTGTCCACCTTCGCCCTCGATTTCGCCGAACCCTGGCCGACCCTGCCGTGGGTCTCCCTCGTCGTCTACGCGCCCCTGGTGATCCGCCTGGCGCTCGGCGCTCGGGACGGCGACCGGAAGCGTTCGCTCGCCCCGTTCGCCGCCTTCGTCGGCGCGGCCGCCCTCGCGCTGCTTTGGCTCGCCGCGGAGCCACCAGCCCGCCGCTGGGGCACCGGCGGCGCCGCCACGGATATCCAGCTGCTCGTGACCGCGCTCGCCTTCGCCACGCTCACCCAGCTCTGGCATCTGCGTTGGCGCAGCGCCGGCCTGCGGCTCGGCCTGACCGTCGTCTGGATCGCGGTCTTGGTCGCCGGACTCGACCAACGACTCCGCCGCGCCGTCGACCAGGGCCTGCCCGCACACGCCGCCGAGAGCCGCCAACTCGGGGAGGCGCTCGCGCGTTGCCTGCTCGATCCCGCCGCCCGCGCCGGGTTGCCGGCGGACCTGCGATCGGAACGTCTCGCCGCGCGTCTGGCCGATCCGGCCCTGCGGGCGATCCTGCCGTATCCGCTCCGCGAGCCGGTCCCGGTCCGGGCGAACGCTTCCGCGGCCGGGGATTTCGCGCCGCTCGACTCCGCCCTGCTCCCGCTCCCGCCCTCCGACGCCCCCGCGTGGGCGACCGCCCCGGCCGGGGCGGGAGGCAGCGGCGCGCCCTTCGTCAGCCAACCGCTCCCGCCCTCATCCACCGGAGTCCTTCGTTTCCAGGTCGCCGGCGACCTCGGCACCGCGCGATTCCCCTTCGCCCTGCGGTCGGACCGCACCGGGTCCATCGTCCCGCTCGAGCTCGCCGCCAGCACTGGCGAGCGTTGGCGCACCGTCAATCTCCCGCGGCCGGCCGAGGCCGTGACGATCGTTGCCGGTCCCGCCGCCCCCGGAGCCTGGGGCGCCTTCACCGCGCCGGTCGAGCTGGGCACGCTATCCTGGTACGCCGGGAAGCTCGCCAAGAGCTGGCCCTGGGTGCTCGCCGCGGGAATCGGCGGCTTCCTGGTCGCGCTCGCGCTGCCGTTCGCCCCCCGGCGGGTGCGGCGGGAAACCACCACGCTCGGCCGCGACGGCCGCCTGCGTGTCACCGTCGAAACCGAAGCGTAACCCCGCCCCTTCCACCGCTCCGCGCCCCTCCGATGACGCCCCCGCCCGACAGCACTCCCACGATCCTCGCCGACCTCCGGCGCCAACTGCTTCTGGCCGAGGTGCAGCGTCTCGAGTTCGAGGATGCACGCGACGAGTTTCACACCCGGCTCGCCTCCGCCCGGGAACTGCTCGCCCAAGCCCAGCAGGTCGCCGAGCGCGCGCTGCGGGACTGCGACCGCCTCGCCGCCGAGCAGGCGGCCGGAC